>NZ_JBVVQS010000077.1:0-96822 GCF_055811575.1 Mesorhizobium sp. WSM4815
CCCTCAATGCGAGCGCGACGTCCGGTTCGTGATCTCTACCTCACCCCACGCGCCCATCCCGCGCAGCGGGTTCGTTCATCGGCCCAATTGCGGTCATCCGCGAGTATGCATCTGGCTGACTGGTATTGGCGCAACGAGCGGGTGCCGAACGCGAACCTTCCACCCTGTTGCGACCTGCGCTGGTACGGGTCGGGATCTTTCGAGCCGGGGGAAATATCTCATCTCCCCGATTGATCGGATGGCCATGATAGAGCACCTACGATTGAGATCCCGCCAGCAGCGCCACCGCTGACGCGGGCGCCACGCTGCTGGCTTCGCCGCGAACGGCGTCATCTGCGGGGATGATCTCGGCGAAATCGACGAAGCGGCGTTGCATGCGTTCGGCCAGCCGCCTGATCTGCCAGCGGCCGGTCCCGGCGCCGACGATCGGCGCATCCCGGGCAAGGGACCCGGCAACCAGGGACGCTGCGTCGTGGATCTTGCGCAATTGCTGTTCGCTGAACCAGCGCGCGATTTCATGCCATTCCGGCAGGGTCAGCTCGGTGGCGTCGCGCCCGATCATGCGCGCCAGCCGCGCGATCGAGCCATCGACGGTCTTTTCCTTGCCGTCGGAGGAAGCGTGCCTGTCGTCCTTTTCGTCGAGAACCCCCAGGATCCGGTGCGCGTCGGCGATCGAGGCGAAATACTCGTTCATCAGCGGTGTCAGCCTGCCGCGGACGGGAGCCGACGAGGCGACACCGAACAGGAACGTCCTGGTGAAGCCGGTATAGACCAGTTCGCCGCTCAGAAGCCGTCCGGCATCGGTGTAGCCGTCATTGGCGACGGCGCCATTTCTAGTGGCGATAATGTCGGTGGTGGTCGAGCCCATGTCGACGAACAGGGCATCGCCGGCAAGCTTCGCCACCAATGACGCTGTCGCATGCCAGTTGGCGGAGGCGACATCGGCGCTCAGCCGCGCTGCCTGCTCGACCCCGACAAATCCGGACGGTCCGGCATAAATCAGCTTTTCGCCTGGGACCCGCGCTGAAATCTCATCCAGCAGGGCCGCGGCGCCGGCGGCGCGGGAAGGAAAGACGTCCGCCAGTTCGCCGGTCATGGTGAATGCGTTGAGATCGGCGCCGGCATAGATCGGCGCGGTTTCCTCGAATGCCGAGGTCAGGGTATGGAGCCCTAGCCAAAGCGGCGTCGCGATCGTTACAGCCTCGACGATGCGGCCGTCTTGCGCACGCGTCACCTTCAGATGGGCGCCGCCAATATCGAAGCCGGCAACGATGCTCTTTCTTTTTTCCACGCTTCAAGCTTTCATTAGAGTTGGTCAGGGGCTGTTGGTCAGCGAGAAAAAGAACGTTGCGTATCATTCCGGTTCTCGACCTGAAAGGCGGCGAAGTGGTGCGCGCCCAGCAAGGAAAACGCGATCGCTACAGGCCGATCGTCACGCCGCTCAGCCAAACTTCCGATGTCGTTGCGGTCACTGAGGGCCTGCGCCAGCTTTACCCTTTTCCGACCTTCTATATTGCCGATCTCGATGCCATCGAAGGTGGAACGCCAAACAGTGGCGCGCTTGCCCGGCTGAAGGCGATGGCGGAGCCGCCGGAGCTTTGGGTCGACGCCGGCATCGCCGACGAGAAAACCCTTTCGGCAGCACTTGCCGAACCCTGGCTTTACCCGGTGCTGGGATCCGAATCGCAGCAGGACGACGCGCTGTTGCGGCGTTTTTGCGATCATCCGGATCTTATCCTGTCGCTGGATTTCTTCGACGACGGGTTTCGCGGTCCGGCAGCATTTCTCGACGAGCCGGCGCTTTGGCCGCAAAAGGTGATCGTCATGACATTGGCCAAGGTCGGTTCCGGCTCCGGTCCCGATTTCACGCGGCTCGAGGCGATCAAGGCGAAGGCTGGAAGCCGCTCCGTCATCGCGGCCGGCGGGGTGCGCAACGAGGCCGACATTCGCGCCCTTTCATCGCTCGGTATCGCCGCGGCGCTGGTTGCGACCTCGCTGCATGACGGCACGCTCACGCCGGGACACCTCGCAACGCTTGGCACCTGACTTCGCCTCGAACTTCGGCCTCGGAAACTGGGCCTTGTAGAGCGGCGGGCCGTCAAGTCGATCGTCTCGCCGCTCTATCTCTTTGCTGGAGCATCGGATTTCCCAAAACCGGTCCACCCTCGGGTCAGGCCCGAGGGCAGGCTCTTTGTCCGGTGCTCTAAAGGCCCAGAAGCTTTTTCAGGCGGCGCAACAGACCATCCGGCTCCGCGGAGGGTTTTGCCTGTGCGGGGCTGTCTCTTGTCTAAGCCGCGAACGGATGCTTCACTTGGTCCCGCTTATCCGTGGCTTCGGCGGCCGTCGGCGTTCCTGCAACGGCGCGTTGGATGGCTTCCTTCGTCGCTTCGTAATTGTACTTCTGGATCTTCGCGTCGTCGGCGGCGTCCCAATGGATGAAAACGCCGACGCAGATGAACAGGTCGTCCGCCTCATTGGCAGGAATGGTCCCATCGGCGACGCTGTCCTGCACGGCCTTTGCGACTGCATGCTGGGCCGGGCCGAACATCTGCACCGCCTGCTTGGCGCCCTTGATCGTGACCTTGTTGAACATCACGGTGTTGGGCTTGCACTGAAGATTGGGCGCGATCACCGCCAAAAGGGAGGTAAAGCCGTCCTTGTTGTTGGTCAGCGCGTTGCAAAATGCTGTTTCGACTGCGCTCCCCCGTGGGCCGATGAGCAGGTCGACATGCGCCACTTCGTTGCCGTCTCCTACCAGCGATTCACCGACCATTACTTTCGAGATCTTTGCCATGCCAATTTTCCTCCAAGACACAGTTATGGTGTCCAAAGACGCCGCAAACCGAGCGAGCGCTCGATGGACAGCTATCCTTGTTGGCAGCGCCCGGAGATCCGGACCGGTTGGCTGGATAGCCGCGGAAGCCCAGCTTCCGCTCCTGAAAGTCAACCACCAACGTTGCGATTATGCAAGCTGAACGCCGAGGGTGTGGACTAAAAGAGTAGCCACGGTCAGGTCGGCCGACGTGCCGGGGTTGACGTTGTTCGCTTTCAGCCGGCGGTCGAGTTCCATGAGCAGACCAATGCGTGACGTCTCGTCGTCGCTGGCATGCAACGCCGCTTCAACGGCAAGGGCTTCTTGACGCGCCTGATTTGCGACTTCAGCGCCATGGTTGCGCACCACATGACTGTCCGGGAAGCGGGCGAGAAACGCCATATAGGCGAACACCGTCGGCCACATGCCGCCTTCGCCGCGTGCCAAGGCCGCTTGCAGAGCCGCAAGCCCGACGCCGAACACGTCGCCGAAACCGGTAACATACTGGCGGGCGATCATGTCGCGGTCGGCCGCCTCCCGCATGGCTTCGAGCAGATGAACCTTCGGCTCCTGCCGCACATCGTTCGCCGCCTCTCCGAGGCCGCCCGGCGCGGCGGCGACGATCGCCTCGAATACCGCCCTGGTATCGTCGATGCTCATCGCGCGCAGCACCGCGTCGAGATTGTCGTGCAGTCGATTGTCAGGCAGTCGATTGTCGGGCAGTTGGGTGCCCGCCATTTCAGCGGCGCACAGCAGAGGCCCTGCCAGAAGGATGATACCGAGATTGGTGTTGGTCGCGACCGCCAGGCGTGTCGCTCGGACCGCTTCCAGCATGCGCTGTCCGACCGGCAGGCGCGGATCGGTCAGCGGGACGGACGAGACCTCGGCGCTCGTCATGAACTGGGCGGCGGACATGCCGTGCCCGTCGGCGAACAGATGGACGTTGCCCGGTTTCAGCGCCTCGATCTCCATCCGGCAGGCGTCCTTGTAGGCAGCCCGGAGGCGTTCTCGCGAATGCGCCATGCCGTCGGTCACGAATTCGCCGGCGCGGTGAGGCGGTAGGGTCGCGCCGCCGCCGCCTCTGGGTGATCAGCTGGGCGATCAGCCAGGAATTTCAGCAGGGCGTCGGCAATCGCATCGGCGATGTTGACCGCGACCACCGATTGAAGCCCGGACCAGGCGGGCATGCTGTTGACCTCCAGCACCAACAGCTTGCCGTCTGCCGCCGGCACGATATCGACGCCGGCGAAATCCGCTGAGATAGCGGCGGCGGCGGCCCGTGCCAGCGCCGCCAGTTCGGTTTCGCCATGCCCCGAAACCTGCCCCGAGACTTGCTCGGGCACCGCCCCGCGATTGACATTGGTGATCCAGTCGTCGCCACGGCGGCTCATCATCGCCAAAACCTCGCCGGCGCAGACGAAAACGCGAAAATCGCGGAAAGGAGGGCCGGGGCGCGTCACGTAATGCTGGAGATAGTAGACGCCGTCCACTTCTTCTTCGGCGGGGAGATCGGACAGTGTTTCGATCAGCCGGATGCCGCGGCCCTGGGCGCCGAAAAGCGGTTTTAGCACCAGCGGCGTGAACGGCAGTTCGCGTCTGGCGACCGCTTCGGCCATGGCAAGACCCTCGACCGCGAATGTCGGCGGCGTCGGCACGCCGGCATTCTTCAGGAGGAAGGTCGTCATCGACTTGTCGACGCAGCGTTCTATCGCCTGCGCGGAATTCCACACCGGAATGGAAAGCTTGCCGAATGCGTGCAGCACGCCGAGACGCCGGGTGACCGCTTCGAACGATCCGGCGGCGATCGAACGGACCAGCACGGCGTCGGGCAGCGCGTCGTCGAAACCGGGGATCGACAGTCCGCTCGGGCTGCCGGTGTCGAACGCGATCGCCGCCAGCGGCACGGTTGCGACCACGGCGCCGCGCCGCTCCAGCCTTGCCGCCAGGCCCTTGGAGCGGGCGTCCGAGACGTCGCTGACGATCAGGATGCGAGGGATCATGTCACGCCTTGGATACCGGTATACGGAAAGCCGGAACGAATGCCCAGGCAGGCGGATGACAGACCAATCCATTGCAGCGCCATGGCCTAGCCGAGGCTCCGTTCGAGCATCTGCAGATCACGCTCGCCGGCGCGGAACGTATCGCCGGTCTCGATCGCCGTGACGATCACTTCGGCCGGGCTGAACAGCAGCGGATCGATGGCATAGAAATCTCCCTTGAACCGCTTGAAGATCTCGGCGAAGGGGTGACCGTGGTCGCGCGAGGCGTGGCTCGGCAACCGCTCCGCGAGCTCGCTGGCGTCTTTCGCCGAGCCTTTTACGAACAGCTGGACGCTGCCGCCATAGATGATGGCGTCGTTGGTTCTGCCCATGGCGGTCAGGAAATCCGGATGCGGGGCGGGGATAGGCGCCGTGCCGATGCCGTCGACAACGTTGTCCAGCGGAAATTTGAGATCGTTGGTCTTGTGCAGGGCGACCTCGAGCGCGCGCGCAACGATCTGCACGCCGCCCGCCAGGCTTTGTGTCGGCGCATAGAGGAAGGTGAGCTTTTCGGTTGGCAATCCCGTTGCCCTGCCGACCTTCTCGACGATCGCCTGGGGCGGCGGTTTGGCGGTCTCCAGGATCAGCACGGCGGATGACGCGGTGTCGCGATAGGAGAGTGTTTCGAACAGCGGTTCGACGCGGGCGAGCGCCCGCGCCGGTCCCGATCCCATGGCAAAATAATCCTGGCTCGACAGGTTCCAGCCCGCATACTGGCTGCCCAGGCAGGCAAGCACCGGCTGCGACGACCGCACTTCGATGGTGAACGGCCATTTTGGCGACGCACGGTCCATGCACACCGAAATGCTGCCGAGGCCGCCCATCGCGGCTTCCGCCATGCGCAGCCCGGCCTCGACGCCGCCGGCGGCCTTGGCGCCGGCGTCGATCAGGCGCTCGCCCAAAGGCCCGGTGGAAATGCCGATACGCAGGCGTTCGGCGTCGCCGATCATGCCGTCGATGATGCGCTGCGCATTGTCGTTGAGGAATGCCGAACCGTCTTTCATGTCCGGTCTCCTTCCCATTGGTGTTGCAATCGGCTGGCTTGTCCCTTGACCAGCCGCCTGGTCAGATCGGCGCTCGGACCGCGCGCGAAGATGGTGCAGACCGGATCGCCGGCGATCAGCCGGGTGCCGGGCGACTGATGGTCGGCAGTCCATTCAGGCCAGGCAATCGATGGAAAGCGGGCGATCGGCGCCGCCGCATAGGTCACCATCGACGCCATCGAATCGACGAAGCGCGGCAGGCGGTATTTCTTGCCCGCCGCGGCGCGCAGATGCGCTTCGATCAGTGGCGCGTCGGCATCGTCGAAAATGTCGAGCGTGGCGCCGGGCCGCGGATTGATCTCGATGAGCTTGTAGCCATCCGGCCCGCGAATGAGATCGGCGCTGCACAATCCAACCAGGCCGGCGCGACGCGCCAGACCTGAAAGCCAGCCGCGGATCGTCGCCGCCCGTCTGCGATCGAAGCGCCTCAACCGCACGGCGCCGCCATAACGATAGGGCGCTGCCGGGGCAGGCGACGCCCATTGTTGGCTGAAGCCGACGATGTCAGCGCTTTGGCCGTCGCCGACGAACAGGGCCGAGATGCTGCGACCGGCAACGAAACGCTGAAAATAGCGGCCGCCAGGAGCCTGACACTGTAATATCGGGGTTTCTCCAGCGGCCCGTCTGATATGCGCGCCGCCGGCGCCGCCTGCGGTCTTGACCACCCAGTTCTCCGGATCGGGCGGCGGGTCCCATCGGAATTCCGGATGCGGAATGCCGAGTTCGGCGCAATCGGCAGCCAGCAATTGCGGGTCCTTGATCCTGCGGATCGCGGCGCCGCTGTTGCCGGCGAGCGGAAAATGGCGCGCGATCTCGTCGACGGTCTCCGTCATCCGCTCGAAGCCCGAGCCCAGGACAATGGCGACCGGCTGGTCGTCTCCGGCCAGTTGCCGAAGCGTCTCGATGATGCGCAGGCCGTCAATGCCGCCTTGCAGGTCGCCCGGCAGCATCGTCGCGCGCTCGGCAAGCGCGACCGTGTCGGTATCGCAAAAGAAATCGGCGACCAGCGGACGATAGCCGGCGCGGCGCGCAGCGGCAGCCAGCGCCCGGCCTGAAATCGCCGCGATCAGCACAGATCCGGCGTTATTTGGCAATCTCGCGTGCAAGGGAAAATGCTTCCTGGAAATCGAGCGTGATGGTTTTTTCGGATTCGATCATTCTTTTGAAGAGGCCGAATTCGACCTTGTATTTCACGTTGCCGATGGCGAGCGGACCAATGCCGACAGCTTTTGCCGCTTCGAGCGGATCGCCATTGGCATTGACGGCCACGCCTTCGATGCCGGCCGGCGGGACCGCATTGACGTCGGCGGCAATGAGCAGGCCGTCGCCTTTCAACTGGGCTTTCGAGACCACCTGGACGCCGGCCTTGGCGCACGCCAGGATCACCTCGCTCGCCTCTACCAGCTTCGTCTTGCGGGCGTCGCTCGATCCGTCGGCCGCATCGACGGCGATGTTGAACCGGCTTTTGATCTCGGCCGCCATCTGCTTGACCCTTTCGATGCCGTCATGGCCGACCAGCGTCACCCCCGCGCCTTCCCTGGCTGCGATGACGGCGGTGCAGAAGCCGACGACGCCGGTGGCGCCGAAAACAGCGATCCTGGTGTCTTTCAGGCCGCGCTCGAATTTCTTCTCCAGCGCTTTTTCGACCTTGGCCACCATTGCCGCGGCCGTGGTGAACGAGCCGGCCGGATCGGCGAATACCGAAACCTGGAAAGGCGGCACCATCGCCTTTCGCGCTGCGTCGAACATGTCGAGCGCCAGCGAGGCATCCTTGCCGGCGATAAAAATGCCGGTATCGACGCCCGCATCGGGCGGGCGCGAGAAGATCGCGTCCTGCACGAGGCCTGTCACCTCTCCCACGCTTACATCGACATAGGGGACGACGGCGTCGAAGCCTGCATCGAGAGCCATATTCACGTCGAAAGGGCTCATATGCTTCAACGGCGTCAGCATGTGCAGGATGTGTTTGCGGGCCATTTCTCGCCTTTCTTCTTGAACCTGATCGTGTTGGCCAGCCGTCAGCTGCCGACGAGATCAAGTCTGGTCGAACTGATCTTCGCGCCGGAATTCCTGCCCTTGACGATCCTGATCTCGACGCCGTCTTCAACTGCCTGCTGAACCGCACTGACGAAGCCGACTGCAGCGTCTTGCGATGAGGCGAAGGCAAACCCTGTCGGCCCCCACGAACTCTGGCCGATGCCGACGGCGCCTGCTTCGTTGAGAGCGTGGGCAACGCTCTCGACCCGCCTGGAGGTGAACACGCCGCCTTGCGCCGGGGCGAAATGGGTGCCGATCAGCATCTGGATCGCGGCGACGGCGGCGCCGAAGGCTGGCAGGTCGTGCTCGACAAGAGCCGGCATGATGCCCATCAGCACCCGCCGGCAGATCTCACCGCTACCGGATGCCGGGAAGGGCGGCAGCGAACGAAACGCCGCGATCTCGGCATCGCCATGCAGTCCATGCCCGCCATGGTCGAGGATCAGGATGACGCGCCACTCTTCCGGGAACGGCAGTCGCGCCACGACCGGCGGCGGCCTGCCGCTGTCGTCCTTGCCGGCGTCGACAATGACGCCACCGCTTTCGAAGCTGGCGATGCCGATGCCGGATCGTCCGCCGCGATCGAGCAGGGTCGCATCGCTGCCGATATCGAGAGGCAGTTTGTGGAGCGTGCGCAGCGCCGCGGCGACGGCAAGGGCGATCTGCGTGCCGGAGCCCAGGCCGGCATGGCTCGGGATCGACTGTTCGACCACCAGACGGTGCTGACCGCGAATGCCGAGATGGCTGCAGAGCGTCGCCAGATGTTCGCCGGCGCGCCGGCTCTCGGCACCTTCGACGATGGTCTCGCTGGACCGCGACAGGGTGACTGTTGTTTCGGGTTCGCTCAGCGGCAGCCCGACGCTGCCAAAGCGACGCCCGGTATCGCCATTGAGATCGAGGAAGCCAAGATGCAGGCGGGCGGGCACTTGTATGGTAACAGAATTCGACATCTACCCCCCGATGGGTGCATCATAGACGCATCATGGAAGTTTAGGTGCCCGTCGCCATGATAGCTGTTTTCGTCCAAGGGGCAAGCCGCAGAGAGTGCATTCGTTTTATCTTCTTTTGGCTCGGCGCGAGAACGGACCGGGCAATTCGCGGAGGTCGAGATGAACTAGACGCCGAGGGAAAAGGTCTATTCGGAAGCCGAGATTGCCGACCGGCTCGAGAAGGAACTGCCGAAATGGTATTACGAGAACGGCTGGATCCGGCGCAAATACAAGACCCACAGCTGGAAATCGACACTGATGGTCATCAACACGGTCGGCCATCTCGCCGAGGCGGCATGGCACCACCCCGACATCACCGCGTCCTATGCCTGGGTCGAGGTGCGCCTGATGAACCATGCAGCCAAGGGCATCACCGACAAAGACTTCGAGCTGGCCAAAAAGATCGAGGATGTCGTCCAGTGGCAGCCGGCCCGGGAAGGCGGCGCGCTGGAAGGCACTCCGCCGACCGATCAGCGCTTCGCTTACATCAAATATGATTAAGCGCGGTCGGAATTTGTTGATGGCGTATAAAAACATTCGCTAATCTGCTGAGAGACTGTTTGGAAACTCTACTCTGGCGGCCATCTGATGGCGTTTTCTGCGCTTCCGGTGCTCACGGACCCAAATGTCCGCTGCGCTCCGGTTCTCGAAACCGCCACCATATGACTCACCAGAGCGAATTTCGAAACAGTCTCTGACAGGCGGGGTTCACGGCCGATCCAGTTTCGTCTAGGATCGGGCCGGCACCAGAAAGTAGCGTAGTGAATGGCGGTTGCTTGGATCGGCAACCGGGAAACGCTGGTCGAGCGCGCGGCCGCACATGCCGCCGCGCTGTTGGGGTCAAGCCGGTGCCCGGTTTTCAGCCTGGATACGGATATACACGGCACCAGGGCGGCGATCGCGCTGGCTGAGCGGGTTGGCGCGGCATATGATCATGCCGATGGCGCGGCGGTTTCCCGGGAGGCCGCGCTTTTTACCGACAAAGGCGCGATGACCGTCGCGCCCGGCGAGACGCGCCGGCGCGCCGATGTCGTGGTGATCGTCGGCGAACTCCCGCAGATCCATCATCAATTTGTCGGCGAGCTTGCCGAGACGGTTCCCGATCTCTCGGCCCCCGATCTCTCGGCCAAGAATCAGCGCGAGATCTTTCTGGTCGGGTCGAACGAAACGTCTGCGCCGCGGTTGAGCAACGGGCGGGCGGCGACGCTGCTGTCCTGCGGCGAGGCAGGCCTCGGCGCGACGCTGGCGGCACTGAGGGCGCAGTGGAGGGGGCGCCAGACATCGCAGCCTGTGTCGAATTTCGACGATTTCGCCAAAGCCCTGGAGGCTGCGCATTTTCCCGTCTTCCTGTTTTCAGGCGACGCAACCGACGGGCTGGCGCTGGAGATGCTGCAAGGGCTGATCACGGATCTCAACCGCAAATCACGCGCATCCGGCCTGCATCTGCCGGCGAGCGAGAACGGATGGGGAGGCGCGCTCGCCTCGACCTGGATGACCGGTTTTCCGCTGCGCACCGGCTTTGCGCGCGGCTTCCCGGAGTTCGATCCCTGGCGTTACGATGTCGCTCGCATGATCGCTGCCGGCGAAGCCGACCTGCACCTGCGGATCTCCTCCTCGATTGTCCAGCCGAAGAAGAAAAGGAACCGCATGGCGCTGATCGCCCTGGCGAAAACGCATGAGCCGGTCGCGGGTGCTGCGGTCACCATCGCCATCGGCGAAGCGGGCGTCGATCATCAGGCGGTGGTCTATTCCAGCCGCACCGGATCGCTGCGGTCGGTCGACGCGCGCGCGGCGTCCGAACTGCCCTCCGCTGCGACCGTTATCCGGTTGGTTGCCAGTCATGTCTCCGCCGAGGCGGCGTTGCCATGCTGACGAAAATCGCTGGCGGCGACATCATCGATCCGGTCAACAGCCGTCTCGGCAAGGGCGACCTGTGGATCAGCGACGACAAGATCGTTGCGGCGCCGGCGGGTGGCGCTGCCGACCGGACCATCGACGCTGACGGCTGCATCGTCATGGCGGGCGCCATCGACATCCATTCCCACATCGGCGGCGGCAACGTGAATACGGCACGGCTGCTGTTGCCGGAGCAGCACGCCGCGCACCAGGCGCGGCCGGCGACGACGCCGCTCTCCAATGCCGGCTGGTCGACTTTCCAGACCGGCTGCCTCTACGCCAAGATGGGTTTCACCACGGTGGTCGAGCCGGCGATGTCGCCGGGAGCCGCGCTTCACACCCATCTCGAACTGGCCGACATCCCGATCATCGACAAGGCGACGCTCGCCATTCTCGGCAACGACGATTTCCTGCTGTCGATGATCCGCGACGACGCCTCCTCGCAAATGATCGAGGACTATGTCGCCTGGACGGTCGCCTCGACGCGGGCGCTTGGGGTCAAGGTGATCAATGCCGGCGCGGCAGCCGCCTTCAAGGAAAACGTCCGCACCTTCTCGCTGGACGACGTGGTGCCTTCCTATGGCGTCAGCTCGCGCAAGATCGTCAAGACGCTGCAGGCCGCCGTCGCCAGTCTCGGCGTCCCGCATCCGCTGCATGTCCATTGCAACAATCTGGGCAGCCCCGGATCGGCGGACACGGCGGCCGCGACGATCGCGGCGGCGGAAGGATTGCCGCTGCACCTCGCCCATCTCCAGTTCTATGGCTACGGCACGGAAGGCAAGCGCAGGTTTTCCTCGGCCGCGGCGCGCCTTGCCGAACTGGTCAACGCGACGCCGGAAGTCACCATCGATATCGGCCAGGTGATGTTCGGCCAGACAGTCACCATATCCTCCGACGTCATGCGGCAGTTTTCGGCGCGTGGCAGTGCGCAGCCGAAGAAATCCGTCATTCATGACGGCGACGGCAATGGCGGCGGCATCGTGCCCTACCGCTATGGCAAGGATTTCTATGGCACGATGCAGTGGGCGATCGGGCTTGAGCTTTTTCTCCTGATCGACGATCCGTGGCGTGTCTTCTTCACCACCGATCATCCCAACGGCGCGCCCTTTACCGCCTATCCGGCCCTGTTCGAGTTGCTGATGAGCCGGGAAGCGCGCACCGAAATGATCGCCGGACTTTCACCTTCCGCCATGGCGCTCTCCACCCTGGCGGCGATCGACCGCGAATACAATTTCGAGGAAATCGCCATCATGACGCGCGCGGCCCCTGCCAGGCTGCTCGGGCTGACGGACCGCGGCCATCTCGGCGCCGGCGCGACAGCCGACATCGCTGTCTACCGCAGGGACCAAAACATCGCGAAAATGCTGGGGCAGGCGGCGTATGTCTTCAAGGACGGCGATCTCGTCGTGCAGGACGGAGAGATCACCCACTACCGCTGGGGCAAGGCGCTCAGGCTCAATCCGTCGCCGGACAAGGCGATGCTGCGGCGCCTGGAGGATTATCACCAGCAGCGCTACGGCCTGTCGCTGGACTGGTTCGATTTCCCGGATTCGGCGGTCGCGCGCGAACAGCCATTCGGCGAGGTGGCATGCCGAACGTGAGCGTAAATGGCATAGTGATCGACGATACCTTTGCCGAGGCCTTCGGCATGCGCGCGACCGCCATCATCATCACCGCGCCGAACCGGAAATGGGCGCGCCAGGCGGCGATCACGATGACCGGCTTCGCCACCTCGGTGATCGGCTGCGGCTGCGAAGCGGCAATCGATGTCGAACTGCCGCCATCGGCGACACCGGATGGCCGGCCCGGCTGCCGGGTGATGATTTTTGCGATGGGAACAGACGAGCTGCAGAAACAACTGCTCAATCGCGTCGGCCAGTGCGTCTTGACCTCGCCGGGTTCCGCCTGCTTCGCCGGACTGGAGGGCAGCGCCGCGTTGAAGCTCGGTTCGGCGCTGCGTTATTTCGGCGACGGCTGGCAGATCTCCAAGAAAATCGGCGGCAGGCATTTTTGGCGCGTTCCGGTCATGGACGGCGAATTCCTGTGCGAAGCAACGACCGGGCTGACCAAGGCTGCCGTCGGCGGCGGCAATTTCTTCGTCATGGCTGAAACCAGCGCCAGGGCCTTGCTCGCCGCCGAGGTCGCGGTTGCCGCGATCGGCCTGGTGCCGGGCGCGATCGTGCCGTTTCCGGGCGGCATCGCCCGTTCGGGTTCCAAGATCGGCGGTAAATACAAGGGCATGATCGCCTCGGCCAACGAAGCCTACGCGCCGACACTGCGCGGTGTCGTCAGGAGTGAGCTCGGCGCCGACATCAACGCCGTCCTGGAAATCGTCATCGACGGCGAGACCAACGATGCCGTTGTCGCGGCGATGAAGGCCGGCATCAAGGCCGTCATCGAGCTCGGGCCGAAGCGAGGCGCGGTTCGCATCAGCGCCGGCAATTACGGCGGCAAGCTCGGCAAGTTCATCTATTCGCTGAAGGATATGCTGCCGTGAAAGCGCTGACCTTCACCCTTGTCGCCGAGCCGCCCGAGCGCCTTGACCTGTCGCCGCTGACGGCGGAGCGGCTTGCCGGGATCGAAAGGCGCGATTTCGAAAAGATTCGGATCGGCATGTCGAAGCATGGATCGAAGGTCGGCGATATCTTTCGCGTCGCCGGCAACAACCTGCTGGACATCGTCTTCGAAGGCGGCAGCGCGCGCCTCGACCGCGTCGCGGAAGGCATGCGGGGCGGTTCGGTTCGCGTCGTCGGCAATGCCGGCGCCCAGGCCGGGCGCGCCATGCGCGGCGGCACGCTCACCATCGAAGGCAATGCAGGCCCGCATGCCGGCTCCGGCATGCGCGGCGGCAGGCTTGAAATAACCGGCAACGCCGGCGATCACCTTGGTGCGCCGCTCGCCGGGGAACTGGCCGGCATGAATGGCGGCGTGCTGATCGTCAGGGGCAAAGCCGGCGCTTTTGCCGCCGACCGGATGCGGCGTGGCCTGGTCGCGGTGCTGAAAGGCGCAGGCGACAATGCCGGCAGCCGCATGATCGCCGGCACGCTGGTGGTGGCCGGCGGCACCGGCGAGATGCCCGGCTATCTGATGCGTCGCGGTTCGATCCTGCTCGATCGCGCGCCGAAAAGCCTGTCGCCGAGTTTTGTCGAATGCGGCGCGCCGGAGAGCGTCTTCGCCGCCATCATCGATCGCCATCTGATCGCCGAGGGTATTTTGAAACGGCCGCTGCTGGGCAACGCGCCGCAGAAATATGGCGGCGACAACGCGGTGCTTGGCATGGGCGAGGTTCTTTTTCCTCGCTGAGGCGTGCTGCAGACGCCCTTGCGGTAAGCCGCGATGGATGATGGCCGGCATGTCTGCTGGATCAACGATCGTCGTTGGCAATCAGTTTCGTCAGGCAATCCCCCGCCTGGCTCCGGGGCATGCCGAGATCTCTGACACTGTCCATGTGGTTGCGGTTGGCGAGAACAAGCGACGTTACCGGCGAACCCTGCTGCAGCAGGTGCTCCTTGAATCGATCTGCCTGCTGATGGAAAGGCGGCGTCTCGTTGGCTCCGACCAGAACCATCGCCCTGGTTTGAGGATCATGCCGATGGGCAAGCGGTGTAAACCTGGCGACTTCCTCATCGGTGATTGCAATCTCGTTGGCGAGAAAGGAATTTTGGAGCGGTTTCAAATCGTAGAGCCCGCCGAGCAGAAGGGCTGCCCGCACATTGGAGGGGTATGCTCGCTGTTGAACAGGAACGTTGAAAGATGTGCCCCGGCCGAATGACCGCTGACGGTCAGGTTTGCCGGGTCTCCGCCATAGTCGGCGATATGGGCCAGAACCCACCGCTTGGCGCGGCGCACCTGGTCGACGATCGTCGCCATCCTGACCTTGGGCATCAGAGCATAGTCGACGATGGCGGCAATCGCACCGGCCTGGGTAATCGTCGCCGCGACGTATGAGTAGTCGCGCTTGGAGAACATCCTCCAGTAGCCGCCATGGATAAACATGTGCACCGGCAGGCCGCTTGTTTTGCCCGGGGGAAAGAACAGGTCGATGGTTTCGGTCTGATCCGGCCCATAGGCAATGTCCGCTGTCATCGGGATGGTTGCGCGGACGGCCTCGCTGCGGTGAACGATGTCCTGGACGATTTTGTCAAAATCGGCGACATGGTCGCGGATGCGGAACGGATCGTTTTGCACTCTTCCTCCGCTCAGATGCTGATGGCGAGGTATTTCGCCTCCATGAACTCGGCAATGCCGTGATGCTGGCCGCCCTCGCGGCCGAGGCCGCTCTGCTTGACCCCGCCGAACGGTGCTGCCGGATCGGACATCAAGCCGCGGTTGAGAGCGACCATTCCGGCCTCGATCCTGGATGCCACCCGCATTCCACGCGCAAGATCGCGCGTGTAGATGTAGGCGGCAAGACCGTATTCGGTGTTGTTGGCACGCGCGATGATTTCGGCTTCCGTTTCGAAGCTCGAGATCGGCGCCACCGGCCCAAAAATTTCCTCGTGCGCCATCTCCGCCTCGGCCGGGACGTCGCAGAGCACGGTCGGCGGATAATAGTATCCCGTTCCCGAGCCTGCCTTGCCTCCGCACAGCACCCGCGCGCCACGGGCGACGGCATCGTTGACCAGACGGTCGATCTTGTCGACGGCCTTCCTGGTGATCATCGGCCCGCACTCCGTGGCCGCGTCCGTGCCAGCGCCGATCGTGAGTGCCGACATCCGCCTGGCGAGGCTTTCGCAAAACGCATCGTAAACGCCGGACTGGACATAGATGCGGTTTGCGGCCGTGCAGGCCTCGCCGGCGTTGCGCATCTTCGCCACCATCGCCCCATCGACCGCCGCGTCGAGGTCCGCGTCATCGAACACAAGGAATGGCGCGTTGCCGCCAAGCTCCATCGAACACGAAACCACATACTTTGCGGCCTCGGCCAGCAGAACGCGCCCGACAGAAGTCGAGCCGGTGAAGGAGAGTTTGCGCACCCGCGGATCGGCCAGCATCGCCGCCGTCACCGGGCCGGGATTGGAGGTTGTCAGAACGTTGACAACCCCCGGTGGGACACCCGCTTCTTCGTAGAGGGCGGCGAGCGCGTAGGCGGTGAGCGGGGTCTCGCTGGCCGGCTTCAAAATCACCGTGCACCCGGCAGCCAGGGCGGGCGCGATCTTGCGCGTCGCCATGGCGGCAGGAAAATTCCAGGGTGTGACAAGGACGCAGATGCCGATCGGCTCGTAGTCGACGACGATGCGGTTGGTGCCGGAAGGCGCCATCCCGAATTCGCCGGAGATGCGAACCGCTTCCTCGGCATTCCAGCGAAAGAATTCCGCGGCATAGGCGATCTCGCCACGCGCGTCCCGCAGCGCCTTGCCGTTTTCCAGCGAGATCAGCGTGGCCAGCGTCTCGCAACGCTGCGTCATCAGCTCGAAGCAACGCCTGAGGATTTCGGAACGCTTGCGGGGCGCCATCGTGCGCCAGCCATCGGCGGCCTTGGCCGCAGCCTCGACGGCCGCCGCGGCATCTTCGATCGTCGCATCGGGAACCGCGGCGATCACCGCTTCCGTGGAAGGGTCGACGACCTGGATTTCCCTGGCGTCGGCGGATTGCCGCCATTGGCCGCCAATATACAAGCCGTGGGAGAATCTATGGAAGCCGGCAGTGTCCTGCTCGTCCTCCAGCATCTGATGAGATATGTTCATGGCCTGCTCCTCGGTTGCTCACATGACACAGGCGGCGAGGTCGCCATCATAGGCGGCCTGGATCAGGCCCCGCATGGCCGCCAGATCGAATGGACGCGGATTGTTCTTGATGAGACGGTCGATGCCGAGCGCCTGTTCGGCCGTCCAATCGAGCCTGTCGGCGGGAAGCCCAAGCCTGGCCAGCGTAGGCGTGATCCCGATCGCTGCAAACAGCCGGCCGATCTCGTCGATCGTCGTGTCGGCCATCTCAGCGGTGCTCCGGTCCCTGCCGTCGAGACCAAGGGCAAGGCCGATCTCGGTCATCTCGGCGGCCGCGGCGGCCCGGTTGTACTTCATGACATACGGCAGCATGGTGGCGACACCCAGCCCGTGAGCGGTGTGGGTAAGGGCGCCGACCGGATATTGCACCGCGTGCGCCGCCGCCGTTCCGGCCGTCCCGAACGCACAGCCGGCTGCAAGCGCGCCCATCATCACATCGGCGCGAGCGTCCTCGTCGGTCGGGGCGCGGCAGGCCTTCTCGAGACTGCGGCCAAGCAGCTTGATCGCGAGCAGCGCAAAATGATCGGTCAGCGCGCTCTTGCCGATGAAGACATGCTGTTGCGGCAGGCCGGGGTCGGTGCCGCGCCTGGCGGCGGTAAAAGCCTCGACCGCATGGGTCAGCGCGTCTGCGCCGGCGATCGCCGTCAGCCCCGGGGGACATGTCATCGTCAGTTCCGGGTCGCAGATGGCGGCTGCCGCGATCAGATGCGGGCTGGAGATGCCTACCTTCATGGTGCGATCCGGATCGGAGATCACGGCGACAGGGGTCACTTCCGAGCCGGTGCCGGCTGTCGTTGGCACCGCGATCAGCGGCAGCATCGGACCGGGCACCTTGAACTCGCCGTAGTAGTCCTGGAGCAGGCCGCCGTGGCTGATGAGCAGCGCGGCGCATTTGGCCATGTCGAGACAACTGCCGCCGCCGATGCCGATCACCATGTCGGGCGCAAACTCCCGCGCCTCCTCGACGCAGACGGCAACCGTGTCGCGCGGCACATCGGGCTGCACACGGTCGTGCACCAGCACAGCGATCGATGCGCCCTCGAGCGCCGCGATGATCTCGGCGAAGGCGACAGTTGCGGCAAAGCGCTCGTCCGTACAGACGAGAGCGCGACGGCCAAGCCTGGCCGCAACGGTTGCAATGACATGGCGCTGACCCTTGCCGAAGAGGATTTCACGCGGCAGCCTTGTTGCAGCGAAAAGGCTCATGGTCTTGCGTCCCTCAATGATGGTGGAAAGGCGGAAGCTCGCCGAGCTCCCAAGGTATCCTCTATCAAATCGTATAGGATATAGGATTGTATTGAGCGAAGCATCGTGTTAGCCAGTGATCCTGTCAAGAGGCAAAGATGCAGGTCACGAACGCAAGCAATGCCCGAGAAGTCGACCCCGCCAGCGGGCGCATCCAGCGATCCACCAGCCTGGTGGAGGACGTCTATGAAGCGATCTTCGCGCAACTCATGGCGCTGAAGATCGCGCCTGGCTCACGGATCACCGTCGACAGCCTGGTCAAGGAACTCGACGTATCCCACACGCCGATCCGTGAAGCGCTTGGCCGCCTCGAAGGCGAAGGCCTTGTGCTGAGGACACATTTGATCGGCTACCGCGCCGCGCCGCAGATAACCAGGCGCAGATTTGACGAACTCTATGAGCTTCGCCTGCTGCTCGAGCCGCATGCGGCTGCCAAAGCAGCCGCATTGATGGATGAGACGAAACTTGCGGTGCTTGAGGAATCCGCAGGCGGCATGGCGCGCCGCGAAGGCAAGGATGAACGCCTGCGTTACTCCAATTTTGCGCGGCAGGATGCCATTTTCCACGACCGGATCATGGAATTTGCCAACAATGAACTGGTGCGCGAGACGCTCGCGTTCCAGCATACGCACTTCCATATCTTCCGCCTGATGTTCCATTCGCGCGTCACCGAGGAAGCGCTCGACGAGCATCAGGCCATCCTGGCCGCCTTCGCCGCCTCCGATCCCGCGGCGGCGGAACAGGCGATGCGCCGTCATATCGAGCATTCCCGTGATCGTTTGTTGCCGGCCTTCGATTGAGACCCGCGCCGCCGGCGAGTGCAACGCCCGCCCGACTTCCATTCCAAAACGAGGAACCGACCATGCCAGGCAAGAAAATACTGATGTTGACCGGTGAGTTCACCGAGGAATACGAGATTTTCGTCTATCAGCAGGCGATGGAGGCGGTCGGCCACATCGTCCATGTCGTCTGTCCTGACAAGAACGCTGGCGACCTGATCAAGACGTCGCTTCACGATTTCGAGGGTGACCAGACCTACACCGAAAAACCCGGCCACTACGCGTTGCTGAACAAGACCTTTTCGGAGGCGGAAAGACAGCTCGACCAGTATCATGCCGTCTATTGCGCCGGCGGCCGTGGCCCCGAGTACATCCGCACCGACAAGCGTGTGCAGGCGATGGTTCGCCATTTCCACGAAAACCAGAAGCCGATCTTCACGATCTGTCATGGCGTCCAGATACTGATCGCGGTCGACGGCGTCGTGCGTGGCAAGAAGGTCGGTGCGCTGGCTGCCTGCGAGCCGGAAGTGACGCTGGCCGGCGGAACCTATATCGACCTGTCGCCGACCGAGGCCTATGTCGACGGGACGATGGTCTCGGCAAAGGGCTGGACCGCACTTGCCGCGTTCATCCGCGAGTGCCTGAAGGTGCTGGGAACGGAAATCCGCCACAGCTGAATAGATCGCCCGATGCATTAGACGGGTCGGCATTCAGCCTGGCCGTCTTTGCGGCTTTCGCCAATATCCAACGTTGATGAACAGGCGCTGTCAGCGAAGCTGGCAATCTCCCCCCAAGTGGGGGAGATGTCCGGCAGGACAGAGGGGGGCGCCTCGCTCCGCTGTCAAACGTTCTGCACCGTAGTGACGCTCCGATGTCACGGCATGGACGCCAGGGTCTGCGCCGCGTCGCTTCGCTGCTTGCTCCGCCCTGGCATGACGAAGGGAGGGACTACGGTGACAGTGCACTTTTTCCATGTTTGCCCGGCTGTGGCGGCGTGTAGATTGAGCGCATAGCATCGACTTGCAGTAAGCATCGCCGATGTCGGCACCTGGGCGGCCGGTGGACAGCGAAGCACTTCCGGGCCAGGTGCCGAGCAAACCGGAAAAGCCATGAAATGGGGAGCCCGGCAGGCGGAAAGAAAAACTGGTGCACTGTCATCGTATTTCTCAGCGCACGAATGCAGCCGCGCAGAATGAAAACAGCAGCGATCCTTCGCGCCCCCCTCTGTCCTGCCGGACATCTCCCCCACTTGGGGGGAGATCAGCAGCTTCGCTGAAAGCGCCTGTCCATCAACGTCGGCATTGGCGAAAGCCGCAATGACGGCCAATCTCCCCCCAAGTGGGGGAGATGTCCGGCAGGACAGAGGGGGCGCCTCGCTCCGCCATCAAAGGTTCTGCACCGATGCGTCGGCTCGCTCCAAGATCCGGCTCCGTTTTTTTGCAGTTCCTGGACTTCTACATTTTCGGATATGATCGGCTCGACCGGGCGCGCTGTCGCTCCGGTCGGGAGGCACTTCTTGAGGAACCTAGGCAACCCGCACAGGGCCACCGACGGCGTTCCGATCACACGGCGTGATCTGATTGCGGCCGCCGTGTCGGGTGCGGTCTTCGCCCCCGTTGCGCTTGGCGCCGAAGAAGAGAGTTTCAAATTCGGCCTGACGCCGGTCTTTCTCTCGAACGATCTCGAACTGCTTGGCCATCTGCGCAGCTATCTCAGCGCCAGGATCGGTGGCCGGATCGAGCTCGTCACGCGCCGCACCTATCAGGAAATCACCGCGCTGCTGGTTTCCGGCCAGATCCAGTCGGCATGGATCTGCGGCTATCCCTACGTGCAGTTCAAGGCCGATCTCGACCTTGTCGCAGCGCCGGTCTGGCACGGCAAGCCGCTCTACCAGTCGTACCTGATCGCTTCGGCCGACCGTAAAGCGGATGACTGGGCCGGACTGAAAGGCGACGTCCATGCGTTCTCGGATCCTGATTCGAATTCGGGTTTTCTGGTGACGCGGGCGCTGCTTGCGGAGAACCGCCAGCTTCCCGGCAGCTTTTTCGCGCGCAGCTTTTTCACCTATGGCCACCGAAACGTCATCAGGGCCGTCGCCTCCGGCCTCGCTCAGTCGGGCAGCGTCGACGGCTATGTCTACGAGGTCATGCGCGAGACCGAGCCGGACCTGGTGAAGCAGACCAGGATCGTGCGCAAGTCGGAATGGCTGGGCTTTCCGCCAATAGCGTCGCCGAAGTCCGTCGCCAACGATCGACGCGTCAGGGCGTTGCAGCAGGCCTTGATTTCCATGCAGGACGATGCCGAGGGTCGCAAGGTCCTTGCCCTGCTTCGTCTGGACGGGTTCGTGGCAACCGGTCCGTCGCACTTCGACGCGATTGCGGCCAAGGTGGAAACCGTGAGGCAGTTCGGATGAAACTGTTTTGGCGTTTCCGATCGATTCCCGTCTCCTACCGCGTGCCGGTCCTTGTCGCCTTGCTGATGGTGGTCATCAGTGCGGCCATTTCCGAGCGCGTGCTCAGCCGGCTGTCGCGGACACAGGAGAGCTTCCTCAACGGTCTTGCCGAGACCTATCTGGACGGGCTTTCGTCAGCGGTCGTGCCGGCCGTGTTGCGGGCCGACGTCTGGGAGGTGTTCGACGCGCTCGACAGGTCCTCGGCGTCGTATAAATCGCTCGCTCCGATCGAAACCGTGGTGACCGGCGCAGACGGCAAGGTGCTCGCAGCGAGCGATCCGAACCGGATCGCGACCTATTCCGAATTGTCGGCCGATTACCGCAATCGCTATGGGCCGGATGTCGTCACCATCGACGAGGCCAGATTGACCGGGTTCGCCCACCGCGATCTCGTCTATCAGGGCCAGCCGATCGGCACCATCCACGCCACATTCGGTGTTTCGCATCTCTTTGCCGAGCGGCGTGAGATCCTGGTCACCCTGCTCATTACCAATGGCGTCCTTGCGGCGTTGTTCGCGCTGGGCGGCTTCGTGCTGGTGAGGCAGATGATCGGGCCGATGCGGGTGCTGGAGGATCACATGCGCGCTGCAGCGCATGGCGCGGCCGAGCCGATCTCGTCCCGGGAAATCCCGTCCGGGGACTCCGAAGTCGCCGGCCTGTTCGGCGGCTACAACGCCCTTGTCCATGCCGAGCGTGAGCGCGCGAACCTCGCCATGCAACTCGCCGAGGAAGAGAAACTGTCGAGCCTCGGGCGTCTCGCTTCCGGCATGGCGCACGAGATCAACAATCCGCTTGGCGGCTTGTTCAACGCATTGGATACGTTGAAGACCCATGGCGAAACCCCCGGTGTTCGCGACACATCGATCAGCCTGATCGAGCGTGGCCTTGCCGGCATTCGCGACGTGGTCGAGGCCGCGCTTGCGACGTATCGGCCAGAGCGATCGCAGCGCCCGATGACGGCTGCCGATCTGGACGATGTCCGCCTGTTGCTGAAGCCGGAATTGCGCCGCAAGCGGCAGTGGCTGGATTGGAACGTCGCATGGAACGGTGCGCGGGAATTGCCCGTCCGAGGCGGTCCGGTCCGTCAGGCAGTCCTCAATCTCCTCCTCAATGCCAGCGCGGTCACTCCGGAAGACGGGACGGTTTCGCTGACGGCGATCAGCGCAAAAGACCGGTTGCACATCGAGATCGGCGACCAGGGCTGCGGAATGCCGGCCGACATCGCAGGGATTCTCATCGGCCGGTCCGGCGGTACGCGCGGGGCGTGGCCTCGGCCTCTGGATGGTCCGCCGCGTGGTTGACGATCTCGGCGGACGTGCCAGTATCGCAGCCAAAAGAGGCGGAGGGACGGCGGTCACGCTGACAATTCCCTTCGACAGGGAGGACACCAAAGCCCATGCCGCCTGAGCGCGCCCGGATAGGCCTCGTCGAGGACGATCCCGTCATGGGCGGGTCGATCGTCCAGCGCCTCGAGCTCGAGGGCTGGCAGGTGAATTGGTGGCAGTCAGGGCGAGATGCCATCTCCGGAATTGAAGGCCTCTGCGGTTGCCTCGACCTGGTGATTTGTGACGTCCGTCTCCCGGATATTTCCGGCGAAGTGGTTTTCAGCGAGCTTGCCAACCTGCCGAATTCGCCGCCCTTTGTCTTCGTGACCGGCCATGGCGAGATTGACCAGGCTGTCCGGTTGATGCGATCCGGTGCCGTCGATTTCATGACCAAGCCGTTCGCGATGGATGAATTCCTGCGCAGAATCGATGCCGCGCGGCGGACAACGCATAGCCAGCTTCGTCTCAAGGGCTATTTCCTCGGCGAGTCCCCGGCCATCCAGCATGCCGAAGACCTGCTGCGTCGTTATGCGGGCCACGATCTTCCGGTGCTGATCACCGGCGAGACCGGATGCGGGAAAGAAGTCGCGGCCCGGCTGCTGCATGAGGTCTCACCGCGGCGCCTGGAGCCGTTCATCGCCGTGAACTGTGCGGCGATCCCGGCCGAACTGCTGGAAAGCGAGATTTTCGGCCACGAAAAAGGCGCGTTTACCGGGGCGCAGCAGCGGCATCTCGGATACGCCGAACGGGCCGGAAAAGGCACGTTGTTCCTCGACGAGATCGGTGACATGCCAATGCCGCTTCAGGCAAAACTGCTCAGGCTGATCGAGGCTGGCAGTTTCAATCGCGTCGGCGGCGAGACGCCCTGCACGTTTGGTGCACGGGTCGTCTCCGCCACGCATCGCGACCTCGGCCAACGCGATGGGCGGTCGAGCTTCCGCGAAGATCTTTATTTTCGACTCGCGGTCCTGCCGGTGACGATTCCACCGCTACGCGAGCGGCATGAGGACATCACCTGGCTGCTCGACAGGTTCCTTGAAAACGCAGCGACCCGATCCGATGCCCGGATCCGGGGGTTTAGCGCGCTGGCCGAGGAGGCTGCTCTCGCCTATCCCTGGCCCGGAAATGTGCGCGAGCTCAGAAACCGCGTCGAGCGGGCGGTGGCGTTGTCGACCAGTGAATGGATCATGCCCGGCGACCTGTTCCCGGAGCGGACGACGAAGCCCGCAAGTGCTGCATTCGCGCCGCTGGCCGATGTTCGCGACGCCGCGGAGCGGCGGCAGATAGAGCGGGCGCTGGACGAAACCGGCGGTCAGATCGCAAAAGCAGCCGGGTTGCTGGCGATCTCGCGAACGACCCTTTGGGAAAAGATGACGCGGCTCGGCGTTGCCGATCGGGCGCGTTCGACTTCCTGAACCTTCGGCAGTGCAGCATGTCCGGATTTCCGAACATGCAGGCCTCTTGGCGCTGGCTTTCCAGCAGTTTCTCCAATGCATGTCGCGCAAAAGTGCGCAGCGGTTTTGCGGCAACGATATGCATAAAAACAAGAACTTGAAGCGCGTCGCATGAATCCGTTCAATGCGACGCGCTTCAATCAAATCGGCGGCTTCTCCGCTTGGCACAGGCGTTGCAAGACGGCTTGCGACGATTTCGCCAATGGGAGGAATGCATGGATCGCTGCAACAGGCTGGTCGACGCCGGCCGCCGTCAATTCTTGAGGGGAGGGGCGTTCGCCGCCGCCGGCATGGCCACCGCCGTGGCGCTGCCGGCACAAGCCGAGACCAAGGCTGCACCCGGTCTGGCGCTGGTCGAATACCCGTCGAACAAGCTGGCCAATATAGCCGATTTGAAACCGAACGAGCCTTTCGATGTCGGCTATCCCGACGAGAACGCGCCCGGTGTGCTGCTGAAACTTGGCATGAAAGTGGAAGGCGGCGCCGGCCCTGACGGCGACATCGTCGGCTTCTCGACCATCTGCCCGCACAAGGGTTTTCCGCTCAACTACAATGCCGACGACCACTCGTTCAATTGCCCCGGCCACTATTCGCGCTTCGACGCGGATGCCGGCGGGCAACAGATCTGGGGGCAGTCGACCGCCAACCTGCCGCAATACGCGCTCCGCATCGACGACAAGGGCGACATCTATGCCGAGGGCCTGGACGAGCTGCTCTACGGCCGTCTGAGCAACGTGCTTTAAGGGAGGATCGGATCATGGCCTACAAACGTCACATCGACCGGCTGCCGATCATTCCGGCGGATGCCAAGAAACACAATGTCACCTGCCACTATTGCATCGTCGGCTGCGGCTATCACGCCTACACCTGGCCGACCAACAAGCAGGGCGGCACCGATGCCGCCTCGAATGTGTTCGGCGTCGAGCTATCCGAGCAGCAGGCCGCCGAGACCGACGCCTGGTACGCGCCGTCGATGTACAACATCGTCAAGCAGAACGGCAAGGACGTCCATATCGTCATCAAGCCGGACCACGACTGCGAGGTGAATTCCGGCCTCGGTTCGGTGCGCGGCGCCCGCATGGGCGAGCTGCGTTACTCGACCGCCCGCGGCTCGCAGCAGCAACGCCTCACCGATCCAATGGTCTGGCGGTACGGCCAGATGCAACCGACCTCGTGGGAGGATGCCCTCGATCTCGTCGCCCGCGTCACCGCCGCGGTCGTCAAGGAACAGGGCGAAGATGGGCTATTCGTCTCCGTCTTCGATCACGGCGGTTCGGCCGGCGGCTACGAAAACACCTGGGGCACCGGAAAACTCTATTTCGGCTCGATGAAGGTGAAGAACATCCGCATCCACAACAGGCCGGCCTACAATTCCGAGGTCCATGCGACCCGCGACATGGGCGTCGGTGAGCTGAACAATTGCTACGAGGACGCCGAACTGACCGACACGCTCGTCTCGGTCGGCAACAATCCGTTGGAGACGCAGACCAACTATTTCCTCAACCATTGGGTCCCGAACCTGCGCGGCACCTCGATGCAGAAAAAACAGGCGCAGCTGCCGGGCGAGCCGCACGCCAAGGCACGCATCATCTTCGTCGATCCGCGCCGCACCGTGTCGGTCAACGCGGCCGAGGCCGAAGCCGGCAAGGAAAACGTCATGCACCTTGCCATCAATTCCGGCACCGACATGGTGCTGTTCAATGCCTGGCTGACCGAGATTGCCGACAAGGGCTGGGTCGACAAGGCCTTCATCGACGCGTCGACCACCGATTTCGACAAGGCGCTCGCCGCCAACAAAACCACGCTCGAGGATGCGGCGAAAATTACCGGGCTGACCGTCGACCAGATCCGTCAGTCGGCGGCATGGATCGCCGAGCCCAAGGACGGTAAGCGTCGACGCACCATGTTCGCCTACGAGAAGGGCCTGATCTGGGGCAACGACAATTATCGCACCAATGCGGCGCTGGTGAACGTCGCGCTCGCCACCGGCAATGTCGGTCGCGAGGGCGGCGGCTGCGTGCGCATGGGCGGCCACCAGGAAGGCTATGTCCGTCCCTCCGACGCGCATGTCGGCCGACCCGCCGCCTATGTGGACAAGCTGCTGATCGAGGGCAAGGGCGGCGTTCATCACATCTGGGCCTGCGACCACTACAAGACCACGCTGAACGCCCACCAGTTCAACATGGTCTACAAGAAGCGCACCGACATCGTGAAGGATGCGATGAGCAAGGTGGCGTATGGCGACCGGCAGGCGATGGTCGAAGCCATACTGGCCGCCATCAAGGCCGGCGGCCTGTTCTCGGTCGACGTCGACATCATCCCGTCCAAGATCGGCGCGGCGAGCCATGTCTGGCTGCCGGCGGCCGAGTCGGGCGAGATGAACCTGACGTCGATGAACGGTGAGCGGCGCATGCGGCTGGTCGAGCGCTACATGGACCCGCCCGGCAACGCCAGGCCGGACTGTCTCATCGCCGCCGGGCTTGCCCAGCACATGCAAAAAGTCCTGCGCGAAATGGGCGACAATGCCTATGCCGACCAGTTCAAGGGTTACGACTGGAAGACCGAGGAAGACGCCTTCATGGACGGCTACAACAAGAATGCCGGAGGCGGCGAATTCGTCACCTATGAGCGTCTGAAGGCGATGGGCAATAACGGCTTCCAGGAGCCCGCCACCGGTTTCGAAGACGGCAAGATCGTCGGCACCAAGCGTCTTTATACCGATGGCAAGTTCGGGACAAAGGACGGCAAGGCGACCTTCATGGAAGCGCAATGGCGCGGCCTGCAGGCGCCGGGCAAGGAGGAGCAGAAGAAGAACAACAAGTACCTCATCAACAACGGGCGCGCCAACCAGGTCTGGCAGAATGCCTTTTTGGACCAGGAGAGCGAATTCGTGATGGACCGCTGGCCCTATCCGTTCATCGAGGTGAGCCCGGACGACATGAGCGAACTCGGCGTGAAGAACGGCGACCTCGTCGAGGTTTATAACGAGAGCGGCTCGACCCAGGCGATGGTCTACCCGACGCCAAGCGCCAGGAAGGGCGAGACTTTCATGCTGTTCGGATTCCCGACCGGTGTGCAGGGCAACGTCATCAACGCCGGCACCAATGAGCTGATCCTGCCGAACTACAAGCAGACCTGGGCGAACATCCGGAAAATCTCGGATGCCCCGGAAGGCGTGAAGCACCTGTCGTTCAAGTCGCAGGAGTATCAGGCCGGCTGAGGCGGCCCTCCCAAGCCCCATCAGGCCGCCGACCAATGCCATGAGGCAGCGGCGGCCTCGAGCTTCTCCTCTGATTGCCGAGCCCTACGACCGAGTCTCCGACGCGCTGTGCGATCGCCAGGCGATCGCAGACGTCACGGCTGCGTCGGCCGCGTGGCGGCCGCCAGTGCGTCGATGTCGTCGTAGAGCGCCTGGCTGTGACGGTAGAGCTGCTCGAAAACCGGTTGGGTGCGCCTATAGATCTCGGCCCATCCGGGGTCCGGCAGGATTTCGGCGCCGTAGCTCACGAAGCGCTCGGCCGCCTTGTCGACGCGCGAGAAGCGGCCTGTCGCCGTCGCGGCCATCGCGGCACAGCCGACAATGCCGCATTCGGGCTCCCGCGGGACCAGGATCGGAATGTTGAAGGCACTGGCCTTGATTTTCAGCCAGAGTTCGGTGCGCGCCCCGCCACCCGCAGCGATGACGCGCTCCAGCGGCCTGTTCGACGCGTGTTCCATGATGCGGATGTGGCGCGTCATGGCAAAGGCGATGCCTTCCAGAATCGAGCGGTGCAAATGCTCCATGCCATGCCCGGCGCCCAATCCGAAGAACTGTGCGCGGGCGTTGCGATGGCGCCCCAGGCGTTCGCCGGTGAGAAAGGGCATGAAGAGCAGCGCGTCGCAACCGGCCGGGGCCTCGGCGGCGCGGGCGACGATCTCGTCGTAGGACAGCGCGTTGCCGTGGAAGGCACGGCGTGCCCAGCGCATGCCGTCGCCGCCGGTCTCCAGCAGCACGAATTGCGCCCAGTTGCCTTCGACCGTCGCAACGTTCGAGATTTCCGGGTCAAGCAGCAGCTCCTCCGCGATAACAGTGATGATGGCGCCCGTGCCGGTGCTGTCGGAACCCAGTCCCGGGCGACAGGCGCCTGAGCCGAGCAGTGCCACCGGATAGTCGGCGCCACCGACCAGCACCGGGGTTCCAGAGCGCAGGCCGCTGTCGAGCGCCGCCTGTTCGGTGACGTGGCCGACGACATCCAGCGGGTTGCGGATCGGCGGTAGCTTGGCGGCGTCGAGACCCATGCGCTCGATCATCACCGGCGACCAGTCGAGCCGCTCCGGGTTCATCAGGAAGCTGCAGGACGCGTCGCCTGTATCCATGGCGATCTCGCCGGTCAGCCGGTAGTTGATGTAATCCTTCGGCATGATGGCGACTGCGCTGCGGGCGTATGCGGCGGGATCGTTGTCTCGGACCCATTGCAGTTTGAAGCCCGGCCATGCCGGGGTCGGCGTGTTGCCGCTTTCGGGCAGGTAGCTGTCCGCCTGGTTCGCTTGCTCGAAGCGACGGACGAGATCGACGGAGCGCTTGTCGTTCCAGAGCGATGCCGTGTCGCGCGTCAGCGCTCCGTGCGCGTCGAGCAGGACCAGCCCGTGCATCTGCCCGCAGACGCAGATGGCAGAGATGTTTTCGCGGGCGCCTTCGACGCGGTCCAGCACCGTCTTGACGCTCGCTCGCGCACCCTCCCACCAGTCGAGCGGCCGCTGTTCGGCCCAGCCGAATTCCGGCACGATCTGGTCGTGCTCGCGCGACGCGAGCTCGAGGATCTTGCCGGCGACATCGATCAGTGCGGCGCGGACGCTGCCGGTGCCGACGTCGATGGCAAGGAAAAGTTCGCCGCTCATTTCGGAAGAGTCCTGAGATGGGCAAACATGTGACCCTCCGTCTATCGGTCAGAGCGAGCGCGGCGCGACGAGACCCACGGCATCAGCCTTTCGCCGCTTCGATGGCGATGCGCGACATCTCGTCGAAATCCGGTCCCGACACCGGGATCGCGATGTCGAAGACCTCTGCGATCACCTGCGTCCAGCCATGCAGGAAATATGTCCAACCATCCTCGATCTGCAACTGCCGTCGGGCCTGCTGCCGCCTTGCCTGGTCGAGGAAGATCAGGTCGCCGCGATAGTTGAGATCCCAGGCAATGCCGCGCTTGGGAAACACGCCGTCATCGGTAATCGGCGAGCCGGGCGCGTCCTTGCCAAGTCCGGTCGCGTTGATCACCAGCGAGCCTGGTTTCAGCGCCGCCAACGTCTCGTCGTTGATCTCTGGTCGGTCTGCCAGGACATATTCGAGCTCGACCGTCGACATCATGTCTTTGTGGATGCGCTCGATTTCATCGAGACGCGGCTGCGAACGGTCGCTGACAATGATGCGCGAAGGCACGTCGGCGCCACGCTCCTTGCGCATCAGGTGCCAGGTGATCGCTATCGTCGATCCGCCGGCGCCCATCGACAGGACCTCCGCGCCGGTGTCCGCAAAATATTCCGCCGGAATGAAACCGTCTATCGCAAGGCCCGAAGAGATCGGATCCTTGGCATGGCAGACGAGTTTTCCGCCCCGCTTCGACAGGCAACTGGTCTCGTGCATCAGGCGGGCGTGCGGATCGATCACATCGAACAGGTCGCGCGCTGCGTTGAAAAGATCGATCTTGTGCGTGGTGACCAGCGCGCCAAGCGACTGCGGGTCGGATTTTATGAAGGAGACGACCTCACGGTAGGCCTCCGGATCGGCATGGAGTGGAAAGTCGATGCCCCTGAGAACCGCATCTTTGAGAACTGCTTCCTTCAGCCCGAGGTGGCGCGCCCATGCCGGGAAAACCCGCATGATCGAGCTGCTCGTCGTCGTGACGCCGATAAAATAGAATGTCGGCTGGGTGGCCGGCCGATAGCGGCTCATTTGCCATTCTCCCGGATTTTCTCCGCGCGCAGTGCAGCAATGCTAAATGAAGCAGCGATCTCGTAGCGCGCCTTCATGCCGGCGCCGTGCCGGATTGTTGCCCATAGAGGGCAGAGATCAGCTTTGCGTCACGCGGTCGCCAATCCGGGTTGTCGACTTGCCTCCAGCCTCCATCGCCGGCGACCACACGCGAGCGCATGCCTCCCGATCTCGCGATGATCTCATAGTCCTGCCCTGAATCGGCGGGGTAGCAGAACAGCATCACCAGATCGTCGTCCCCGACATTGATCGAGCGGTGGATCCAGAAAGGCGGAACATAACAGACGGTCTGGGCATCGATCGGCACGATCCGAACCTCGCCCTCCGGCGATTCCATCAGCATGAGGCCGTGCCCCTTCTGGCCATAGTAGATCTCGGGCCGGTCGGCCTGCCTGTGGATATGACCGCGCGTCATGAAATACTCGTCGCCGACTTTGCCGGGCGCCATGCGCGTGACGCCGAAAATCAGGTCGCCCGACTGCTCGGTCGGCCGGAACTCGGAGACCTCGTAGACGATGCGCTCGCCCCACGCCGCGCGCATGGCTTCGAACACCGCGGCGTTGGCATAGAGCCCGTCCAGATCGCGGAAGCGCTTCTGGTAGCTGCCGGTTGCATTTGCCATCGCACCAGTCGACAGGTCGACCTTGCATGCAATGGGCTCAAACAGTCTCGTCAAAGGACTACCTCATACTGCATTGCAGGTGGCGTCGGCGCTGATCTGGCCCGCACCTCCTGCTTTCGACAAGACCACTTGCTTTGCAGGGCACGATTTGCTCTCCCTGTGCAGACCAGCCTGGAGGTTGCTGGATTATGGCAGATTTCGACCACGAAGCACACGACAGTGGGTTGGGCGGCATGCCGCATCCGCTGTCTTAAGCAATCCGGGAGAGCCGCCTTGCTCCTCCAAGTCGCCTTCGACAAGCCTGAACACCTGGCCCTGCTCGCGCAGATGAAGGATTTTGCCGACATTACCGAGATCGGCACGCCATTGCTGAAATGCCTCGGCCTCTCGGCCATCGCCACAGCGCGCGAGCTCTGCCCTGAAGTCATGGTGCTGGCTGATACCAAAACCGTCGACGCCGGCCGGTTCGAGGCTGATATGGTATTCGGCGCCGGCGCCGCATTCATGACGGTGCTGTCGTGTGCTTCGCCCGCCACGCATGAGGCGGTCGGAAAACGTGCCGCAGCCTTCGGCGCGACGGTCGTCGTCGATACCATCACCGAGGCGGGCAAGGCAGAATTGCTTCCCTTGAATGCTATCTTCCCCGAAAGCTTCGGCTACGTCGCTGTCCACTCGCCAACCGATGCGCGGCTGGCCGGCAACATTTCCACGTCACATATCGACGCCGTCAGAAAGATGCATGATCGTGGCTTTTTGGTTTCGCTCGCCGGCGGGATCGGCCCCGACACGCTGCAAGCGGTGATCGCAGTCGAGCCCGAAATCCTCGTGGTTGGCAGCGCCATCACGGAATCCGCAAACCCGAAAGAGGTAGCACGATGGATTCGCGACAGATTGCCCAATCCAGGCCGTGGCTGGCCGTGGGACAGGAGATAGCCGACCTTCTCGGCCGGATCGACGCCGACGCCTTTGCAAGGCTGGTGCAGGCGTTCGATGACCCTGATCAGCGATGGTTCTTTTCCGGGCAGGGACGCTCCGGCCTTGTCGCGCAGATGGGTGCGATGCGCATCATGCATCTTGGCCGAACGGTGCATTTCGTCGGTGAGGCATCGGCGCCATCGATCCGCAGGGGCGATGCGCTGCTGATCATCTCCGGCTCCGGGGAAACGCCGGTCAGTACAGGCTTTGCCCGCATCGCCAAGGCGGAGGGCGCCAAGGTCGTTACGCTGACGCATCAGCCGGCCGGGACCCTGGCCGGCATTGCCGATCTTACGCTGCATGTCCCTGTCGAGAAATCGAAACAGTTTGGCGGCAGCCTGTTCGAGCAATCCTGCCTCATCCTGCTCGACAGCATTGTGCTCTTCATGGCCCAGCAGATCCGCGACGCGCACAGACTGATGTTGCACCGCCACACCAACTTGCAGTGACGCCCGTGCCGACGGTGGTGTGACGGGGATTGTCGATGCGGTGGAATATTCCCAGGCAAGATCGAGCGGTCTTCTGGCGACTCCGCGCTAAAACCGCTGCGCGTTTTTGGGCGACATGCATTAGCCGGGAAGCCCGCGGGGGCAGCTCACCTTCCGTTGCGGCAAGGCACTGGACTCGCTGCGCGATGCCGATATTGTGCTTGGCAAGCGTTGGTGCCGTGCTCTGGCGACGGCAACCGACGGGGAGATACCGGCGGCTTGGTTCGCAGGAACATGTCCCGGTCAACACGGGAGGAAGTCTGATGAGAATTGGGGTCTTTCTGGCCGGCTTTTCGGCTTTTACCGCGCTGGTTGGCGCGCCTGCCTTTGCCCAGGACAAGCCGTTTGCGGGGGTTACCGTGAACGTCATTACGCAGACCGGTGCGATTCAGGAGCCGCTGCAGCGGCGCGCGCCCGAGTTCGAAGCGCTCACCGGCGCCAAGATCAATATCATCGCGGTGCCCTTTTCGGATCTCTATCAGAAGATTCTCACCGACTGGGCGAGCGGCACCAACTCGGTCGACGCCGGCGTGTTCGCCCCGCAATGGATGGTCGACTACATTGCCGGCCGCTACCTCGAGGACCTGACGCCGCGGGTCGAGGCCGACAAGGACATCCAGCAGGAGGATGTGGGCGCGTTCTTCCGGGATTTCTCCGAGAAGTACAGCGGCAAGACCTACATGATCACGCTCGATGGCGACTTCCACATGATGTACTACCGTAAGGATGTGCTCGAAGCGGCCGGCCTGGCGGTGCCGAAAACCTGGGACGAGTATCTCGATGTCGCCAAGGCCACGCATGGCAAGGACATGAGCGGCGATGGCACGCCGGATTTCGGCTCCTGCATCGCCAAGAAGCGCAACGCGCAGAGCTATTGGTTCGTCACCGATGTGGTCGGCTCGATGACCCAGTCCAAGGGAACCAGCCAGGGCACCTTCTTCAACACCAAGGACATGACGCCGCTCGTCAACAACGACGCCTTCCGCAAGGCGCTCGACTTCCTGTCTGAATCGACCAAGTACGGCCCGCCGGACGAACTGAACCTCGACGTCAGCGATACAAGGCCGCTCTTCGCTTCCGGCCGCTGCGCGCTGAACCTCGACTGGGGTGATGTAGGCACGATCTCGATCGATCCGAAGCAGTCCAAGGTGATGGGCAAATGGGGCGCTGCGATCATGCCCGGATCCAAGGAGGTCCTGAATTGGGACACCGGCAAGCTAGAAGCCTGCACGGCAGAAAACTGCCCGCACGCGATCGACGGCGTGAACCATGCACCATTCGCCGCCTTTGGCGGCTGGGGCGGCGGCATCAACGCGGCGGCCGATCCGAAGGTGAAGGACGCCGCCTACGCCTACTTCTCGTTCATGACGCAGCCAGCGCAATCGAATGCCGACGTTACCGTCGGCGGCACCGGCTTCAACCCGTACCGCACCTCGCAGCTCGGCTACAGCGACCTTTGGAAGAAGGCCGGCATGAGCGAGGAGGAGGCCAAAGTCTACCTGGGCGCGATCAACGACAGCATGAGCAGCCCGAACATGATCCTCGACCTGCGCATCCCACAAAATCAGAAGTACCAGCAGGTCGTGCTCGACGAGGCGGTCTCGCGCTTCCTCGCCGGCGAAATCGACAAGGAAGCGACCGTCGCGGCGGTCGAGGAAGGCTGGAATGAGCTGAACGAAGAGGTTGGCAAAGACGAGCAGCTCAAACTTTACAAGGCGACCATCGGCGCCAAATAGGCAGCCAAGCAAACAACCCGGCGTGGCATCGTCCGCGCCGGGTCTGATGCCTGCCCCACTTTCTCAGGATATGATGACCGCAACCGACACGATGCCAGACGCTGCCGACCGCCGCAGCTGGGCCGAATGGCTGGACGGTCACTCAGGCCGGATCATGGTGCTGCCAGCCGTCGTCGTGCTTCTCTGCTTCGCGATTTTTCCGCTCATCATCTCGGCCTATCTCGCGCTTTCGCGCTTTGCGCTCGCGTCGGGCGGATTCACGCTGAAATTCATCGGACTTTTGAACTTCCGCAAGCTGCTGGTCGGCTCGCAGCAGTATCACCTGCTCGGTAAGTTTGGCACGTTCGGCTTTGTCCAATTCGCTTTGCTGGCCTTGATCGCGGCAGGGCTGTTTTTCCTCCTCGCCCGCTACTTGTTGCGTGGCAGGCCGACCGTCGTCGGCACGGTTGGTCGGCTTCTGGCGACCTCGATGGCGATGGGCCTGGCGGTTCTTGCGCTGGCCACCATGGCGCCGGGCGGCGTGCCGGGGACTGTCGTCAACACGCTTCTCTACGTGTTCGTCGGCGTGTCCGTGCAGTTCGCACTGGGGCTGGGCCTCGCGCTGCTGTGCGGCCAGCCGATCCGCGGCCGGAATTTCTTTCGCGTCCTCTTCTTCATCCCGCTGATGGTGACCCCGGTCGGCATCGCCTACACGTTCCGCATGCTCGCCGACATGCAGAAGGGGCCCTTCGCCCCGCTCGTGCGCGCTTTCGGCATCAGCGAGTGGTCGTGGGCCACGGAGGCCTGGTCGGCGCGGCTGATGGTGTTGGTCGGCGACACCTGGCAGTGGACGCCGTTCATGTTCATCGTGCTGCTGGCGGCCATCGAAAACCAGCCGCGCGATCAGGTCGAGGCGGCACGGCTGGACGGCGCCAACGGCTTCCAGATTTTTCGCGACATTACCTGGCCAGCGATCGCGCCGATTGCCGCTACCGTCGTGCTGATCCGGCTCATCGAGGCTTTCAAGATCATCGATCTGCCGAACGTGCTCACCGGCGGCGGCCCCGGCCTGGCGACGGAATCGATGACGCTCCATTCCTTCATTTCCTGGCGCACCCAGGATCTCGGCGGCTCGGCCGCTATCGGCTACATGCTGCTCTTCATCTCGACCATCGTATGCGTCTCGTTCTTCAACTTCGTGGTCCGGCCGGCGCGCCGGTTCGAAGCATGAGCACCGAGCCGCGCTCGCTGGCGCGCCGGCTGTTCGAGCCGGCCTCGATCGACAGCCAGGCGCCGGTCGCCAGGGTGGTGACCTATGTGCTGCTGCTCCTGTGGACGCTGGTTGTGGTGCTTCCTCTCTACTGGGTGTTCATCACGTCCTTCAAGGGGCCTGGGGAGGTCGACAACGGGCCGTTCTATCTTCCGTTCGTCGACTTTGCTCCCTCGCTTCAGGCATGGGACTTCATGCTCGTGCAGAATTATACGCTGCGCCCTTACATGAATTCGGTCGTTGTCGCCGTCGCCAGCACGCTGCTCGCAGTCCTGATCGGCTCGCTGGCAGCCTACGCGCTCGTGCGTATCCGCTTCCAGGTGAAACTCGCCGCCGTTGCAATCTTCCTGATCCTGCTCACCGCAATCATCGTGGCGGTGGCCACTTTCGGCGTGCGGTGGGAGATCGCTATTGTCGTGGCGGCAGCCCTCTTCGTCATTGCGCTGTTCACGCTCGCTGGACGCACGAAGCTTGCGGTCGGCAACAGCGACATTGAGTTCTGGATCATCTCGAACCGCATCATGCCGCCGATCGTCGCCGTATTGCCGATCTACGTGATGTTCCAGCAGATGCGCCTGCTTGACACGCAGGTGGCGCTGATCGCCACCTACACCGCCATCAACCTGCCGATCGTGGTGTGGCTGACGCGCGATTTCTTCGCCGGCATCCCGCTCGACCTCGAGGAGAGCGCACAAATAGACGGCGCCTCCAAGTTCCGCGTTTTCTTCACCATCGCGCTGCCGCTGGTGCGGTCCGGCCTGGTCGCGACCTTCCTGCTGGTGCTGATCCTTGCCTGGAACGAGTATCTGCTGGCCCTCTTCCTCTCCAATGCCGATGCGCAGACCATGCCGGTGCTGGTATCGGCACAGAACACGACCCGCGGGCCGCAATGGTGGAACATGTCGGTGTTGATCACCGTGATGATCGCCCCCGTGATCATCATCTCCAGCATCCTGCAGAAGCACATCGCGCGCGGGCTGCTGGTCGGCGCAGTGAAGGGCTAGTCAATATGCGGGTCACCCTGTCCGATATCTACAAGTCCTTCGGCGCGGTCGAGGTGGTCAAAGGGCTCGACCTGGAGATCGAGGACGGCGAGTTCCTGGTGCTGCTCGGCCCTTCAGGCTGCGGCAAGACGACAGCGCTGCGCATGGTGGCCGGGCTTGAATCGGTGAGTTCCGGCCGCGTCCTCATCGGCGACCGCGACGTCACCCACGTGCTGCCCAAATATCGCGATGTGGCGATGGTGTTCCAGTCCTACGCGCTCTATCCGCACATGACGGTTGCCGAGAACATCGCATATCCGCTGAAGCTTCGTGGCGTGCCGCGCACTGAGCGCGACGCCGCCGTGCGCAGTGCCGCCGTCAAGGTGCATCTCGAGGAGTTCCTCGACCGCTATCCGCGGCAGCTTTCCGGCGGTCAGCGGCAACGCATCGCGCTCGCCCGCGCCATGGTGCGGCGGCCGAGCGTCTTCCTGATGGACGAGCCGCTCTCCAATCTCGACGCCAAGCTGCGCGGCCACATGCGCTCGGAACTGAAACGCCTGCAGGCCGATCTGGGCGTGACGACGATCTACGTCACTCACGATCAGATCGAGGCCATGACCCTGGCGCACCGTGTTGCCATCATGAACCGCGGCGTCGTGCAGCAGATCGCGACGCCCCGTCAGATCTACGACGATCCGGCGAACCTGTTCGTCGCCGGCTTCATCGGCTCGCCGCCGATGAATTTTCTCCACGGCGAGCTGGTCGAGGGTAGCTTCGCCTGCGCGGAAGGGCGATTTGCGACCAGCGTTGCCGAAAGCCGTATGAAGGTCACTGCCGGCCTCCGGCCCGAGGATTGCCGGGTCACGGCGCCATCGGAGGGCAAGATTGCGGCGCGAGTCTATGCCGTGGAACTGATCGGCGATCATACCTTGATCACCTGCCAGTTCGGTGGGGCCACCGTAACCGTCAAGGCCGATAAATCGGCGCACTACGATATGGATGAGCCGATCGGCATCACCTTCCAGGATGCTGCCGTCTTTCTGTTCGATGCGGAAACCGGAGCCCGCATCGGCAGCCGCGGCCTTGGACAGGCGGCCGCGTGACTTAAGTTCTTGTTTTTATGGATGTCGTTGTCGCAAAACCGCTGCGCACCCTCGGGTCAGGCCCGGGTCAGGCCCAAGGGCATGCTTTTGCGTGACATATATTAATTCTCCTCCACGAACACCTCTTCGCGCTTCTTCTTGACCGCCGGCAGGAAGACGATGACGAGCACGGCGAAGGCGATGAACAGCAGGCCGGCGCTGATCGGCCTCGTCACGAAGGTGGTCGGGTCGCCGCGCGCGAGAATCATGGCGCGGCGCAGGTTTTCCTCGAGCAGCGGGCCGAGCACGAAGCCGAGCAGCAGCGGCGCCGGTTCGCAGCGCAGCTTGGTCAGGAGATAGCCGAGAAAGCCGAAGAAGGCGACGGCGTAGAGGTCGTAGATGTTGGTGTTGACGCTGTAAACGCCGATCGAGCAGAACGCCATGATGATCGGGAAGAGCACGTAGTAGGGGATCGTCAGGAGTTTCACCCAAAGCCCGATCAGCGGCAGGTTCAAGATGATCAGCATCAGATTGCCGATCCACATCGAGGCGATGATGCCCCAAAACAGCGCCGGCTGTTCGATCGCGACATTGGGGCCGGGCACGATGCCCTGGATGATCATCGCGCCGATCATCAGCGCCATGACCGGGTTGGCCGGAATGCCGAGCGTCAGCATCGGGATGAAGGAGGTCTGCGCACCGGCATTGTTGGCCGATTCCGGTCCGGCGACGCCTTCGATGGCGCCCTTGCCGAATTCCCCGGGGTTTTTCGAGATGCGTTTTTCGACCGTGTAGGAGGCAAAGGCTGCAAGGATCGCGCCGCCTCCCGGCAGGATGCCGAGCGCCGAACCGATGATGGTTCCGCGCACGATCGGCGCCGCCATGCGGCGAAAGTCGTCGCGGGTCGGCATCAGGCCGGAGACGCTTCGGATCATCACCGAGCGCTCGTGCTCGTTTTCGAGGTTGCGCAGGATTTCGGCGACGCCGAAGACGCCGACCGCCACCGCGACGAAATTCAGCCCGTCGGCATATTCGCGGATGCCGAGCGTGAAGCGCGGCGTGCCGGTGTAGATGTCGGTGCCGACGATGCCGAGCAGCAGGCCAAGCACGACCATCGCCAGCGCCTTGACGATCGAGCCGTGGGCGAGCGCGACGGACGAGACGAGGCCGACGATCATCAGCGAGAAATACTCGGCCGCGCCGAATTCCAGCGCGATCGCCGTCAGCGGCGGGGCAAAGACGGCGACGAGGAAGGTCGACACCGTGCCGGCGAAGAACGAGCCTATCGCCGCGATGGCGAGTGCCGCCCCGGCGCGGCCGTTCTTGGCCATCTGGTAGCCGTCGATGGCGGTGACGGCCGACGAGGATTCGCCGGGCATGTTGATGAGGATGGCGGTGGTCGAGCCGCCATATTGCGCGCCGTAATAGATGCCGGCGAGCATGATAAGGGAGGAAACCGGGTCGCCGATCTGGAAGGTGATCGGCAACAGCATGGCGATGGTGGCGGTGGCGCCGATACCGGGCAAAACGCCGATCAGTGTGCCGAGAAGGACGCCGATCAGGCAGAAACCGAGATTTGCCAGCGACGAGGCCGTCGAAAAACCGAGCGCGAGGTTGTCGAGGAGTTCCATGTTCATCTCCTCAAAACTGCAGCCACGGGCCGAAGCGCCGGAACGGCAGGCCGAGCGCATAGCTGAAGACGAGGAACGCAAACAGCGTCAGGCCGGCGGAGAGCACGAGCGCGGTCAGCGGCCTCATGCGACCGCTGGCAAAGGATGCAATCAGCGCCGTCAGGAAGATCGAGGGGAGGAAACCGAGGCCGCGCACGGTCAGGCCGAAGAAGATCGGGGCAGGCAGGATGAACAGCATGCCGCGCCAGGCTACATGGCCGATCGGCTCGCTCTCGAAGCGCACCGCTTCGACGAGGATGACGGCGCCAAGCAGGATCAAAACGATTGCCAGGACCAGCGGGAAATAGCCCGGTCCCATGCGGAAGGCGGTGCCGATTTCGAGGTCGAGCGACTGCAGCGCGAAAAATCCGCCGAGAAAGATGAACAGCGCGGCGCATATGCCGTTGGTCGTGTCGATTGTGAAGGGTTTCATGACGTCCTCCCAGGCCCGCGCCGCGGGCGCGCCGATGCCGGTGTGAAAATGGGGCCGGTGTGAAAAAAACGGGGCGCTGGTGGGCGCCCCGTTCAAAATCTCAGTCGGCGTACTGGCCGGCGGCTTCGATGATCGGCTTCCAGCGCGCGATCTCGCCCTCCAGCTTGGCCTTCAGCGCGGCAGGAGTCGCATCAGCTTCAGGCGATGGCTTGGTGCCGAGTTCGGCGAAGCGGGCGACGACATTCGGGTCCTTCAGCGCGACCTGAAGCGACTTCGACAGGCGTTCAGTGACCTCCGCCGGCGTGCCCTTGGGCGCGTAGAGGCCGTGCCAGATGCCGACCTGCACTTCCGGGAGACCGGCTTCCGTCGTCGTCGGAACGTCCGGCAGAACATCGAGGCGTTCAGCCGAGGTGACGGCGTAAACCTTGATCGTGCCGCCCTGGATCTGCTTGGTGGTGTTGGTCGACTGATCACACATGATGTCGACCTGGCCGCCGAGAAGGTCGGTCATGGCCGGGCCGGTGCCCTTGTAGGGCACGGTGACCAGCGGCGTGCCGATCGCGCTCATGAACAGCATGCCGCACAGATGCGAGGCCGCGCCTATGCCGGCATTGGCGACGGTGACGGTATCCTTGTTGGCCTTGGCGTAGTCGACCAGCCCCTTCAGGTCGGTCGGCTCGAGGTCCTTGCGGCCGACGACGGTCATCGGCACCTCGGTGACGAGGCCGACATATTCGAAGCTGTTCAGGGTGTCGTATGCGAGCTTTCTGTAAAGCGTGGCGCTTGTCGCCATGCCGATATGATGGAGGAGCAGCGTATAGCCGTCGGGCTCGGCGCTCGCGACGCGACCGGCGCCCAGCGTGCCGCCGGCGCCGCCGACATTCTCGACGATGATCTGCTGGCCGAGATCCTTCGACATGGCTTCCGCGACGAGGCGCGTGACCGTGTCGGTCGGGCCGCCGGCCGAAAACGGCACCACCACGGTGATGGTGCGTTCGGGATAGGTTTGCGCGCCCGCGGCGAACGAATACAGCGTAGCGGCGGCGGCCAGAGCGGCGGCGAATTTTCTCATCTTGTTTTCCTCCCAGGATATGAATTCCCAACCGCCTCCTGGAGTTCTTCTCAAATCCGGCTGCGGATGGACCAATAACGAGCGTAACCCAGCGGATTGCAATCGGACTCAAGCCGCAAGTTGCTATTATACACAAGTCCGCGCAAATGGGTGAAAAGGTGCCATCGAGCCGGAGGCGGACTGCCGGACGCCCAGCGGTCGAACGATGGCATGTTTAACGAGCACAGGTCGCGGACCGGCCTGTCGCATTTCCCTCTGGATTATGCGGTGTAAGTGGAGATCGGCTCTCGTGATGTCGACCTGCGAATGGCATGTTCGACGCCGCGGAGTTCGGCCAATCCCTTGAGCCGACCGATGGCCGGATAGCCGGGCTGCGCCCCGCGCGTCAGGTCATCGAGGATATCCTGGCCATGGTCGGGGCGCATCGGGATGACGGCGTCCGGGCGGCCCTTCACTTTGCGCCGCGCTTCCTCGTGAAGCAGCGCCGCCACCACCGCCACCATGTCGGTGTCGCCGGCAAGGTGCTCGTCCTCGTGGAACGAGCAGGGGGTGCCGGCCGCTTCCTTGCGCACATTGCGCAGATGGGCGAAATGGATTTTTGGCCCCATCCGCTCGATCATGCCGGGCAGATCATTATCGGGTCTCGCGCCGAGCGATCCGGTGCACAGCGTCGCGCCGTTGGCCGGGCTGTCGACTGCGTCCAGAACATAGCTGTAGTCGGCCTCGGTCGACATGATGCGCGGCAGTCCGAGCAGCGGAAACGGCGGGTCATCGGGGTGGCAGCAGAGTCGCAGGCCGAGGCGTTCGGCCGTGGGCACGACCTCCGCCAGGAAATCGACGAAATGCCGGCGCAGGGTTGTTGCGTCGATGCGGTCATAGTTTGACAGTTGAGCCGCGAGGCCGTCGAGAGACGTGTCTTCGGTCGAGCCGGGCAGGCCGGAATTGACGCTTCTTGCCAGAATCTTGCGCGCATGGTCATCCATTTGCGCATATCGGCGCGCCGCCTCGGCGGCGATCTCCGGTGTGTAGTCGCCGGGCGCCGCCTGGCGTTTCAGGATATGGATGTCGAATGCGGCGAAGTCGATCAGATCGAAGCGCATGGTGGTGCCGCCATGCGGCAGGCGCCAGGCAAGATCGGTGCGGGTCCAATCGAGCACGGGCATGAAATTGTAGCAGATGACCGAAATGCCGGCTCGCGCCAGGTTTTCCAGCGACGTCCTGTAGTTGGCTAGATGGCTGCGCCATTCGCCGACCTGCGTCTTAATCGCTTCGGAAACCGGCAGGCTTTCGACAATCTCCCAGTTCAGTTCGCTTGCGCTGCCATCCGGCAAGGACGCGACTTCGCGCTGACGCCTTTCGATTTCGGCGGGCAGCCAGACGGCGCCGTGAGGAACGTGGTGAAGGGCCGTGACGATGCCTTGCGCCCCGGCTTGACGCGCGTCCGCAATCGTCACCTTGTCGACCGGGCCGAACCAACGCCACACATGTCTCATTCAAGCACTCCGTTAAAAACCGCTGCGCACCCTCGGGTCAGGCCCGGGGGCATGCTTTTGGGCGACATGCATTAGAGCAGTGCTTCGTACAGATCGCCGATCTTTTCAACTTCGAAATCCGCCGCCCTGCTTTTCAGGATGGCGGCAGAAGTGGGGTGGTCCAGCATGTCAGCCATCGTCTTTGCCATAGCCGCGGCATCGCCGACCGGCACCAAGGCGCCGAAACGACCGTCACCGAGAATCTCGCGCGGGCCATGTGGCGCATCGGTGGAGACTACCGGGACGCCCGCAGCCATGGCCTCGACCAGCACATTGCCAAAGCCTTCGCTCGTCGAGGAAAGCACGAACAGATCGGCTGCGGCATAACAGGCGGCTGGGTCGTTGACGTAGCCAGCAAAGAGGACATCCGTGCCGATGCCGGTTTCCTCGGCATAGGCGCGCAATTCGGCAGCCAGCGGACCTTCACCGAAGATGACAAGCCGAGCGCGGCGGCCGGCGCGCAGGATAGCGAAAGCCCGCAGCAAGGTCCGATGGTCCTTGACCGGCACCAGGCGCCCGGCGGTGGCGATGACCGGGCCATCGCCCATCGTCGCCAGCTGTGCCTGCCATGCATTGGAATCTTGTTCGAGCGCCGCAACCGGCGGCAGCGGATTGTTGATGACGACAATCTTGGATTTAGGAAAGCCGCGGGCCGCAAGGTCGCGGCCGACACCCGCTGAGACGGCGATGGCGTTGGTTGCGCGCGCTGCAACCAGCGCGGAAAGCCAGACCGCTATTCTCGCGCCGAGGCTGCTGGAAGGCAGTGAGGCGGCTGCGTGGAAGCTTGGAAAAAACCGCGCCCGGCTTCGCGCCAGGAGAAGCGCCAGCGCCACGACCAGATTGGCAAACTCCGGGGCGCTGTAGACCGCATGCGGACCAAGGCGGCTGAACAAACCTGCGCTTCGCACGATGCCTTTCAGCGTCTCCCACTTGCCGTAACCCTCGCCCTGGATGGGAAGGTCGAAATCGACCAGATGCACGGCGGGGGAGCGCAGCGCGGCGTTGGGTCCTTCCGCGTTCCAGGTAAAAAGTGTGACATCGTGCCCACGCGATGCCAATTCATTTGCCATGAGGACGAAGACACGCTCGGCGCCGCCGCCCCTGAGACTGGCGATGTGAAAGACAATGCGCTTCGCCATGCCTGGATTCAGGCTCGGCTGACGCCGATGCCTGATCGGTTCGGCGGCTGGCGCATGTCGCGAACGATGCCCATGGCAATGGCCAGCAGCATGCCCAGAGCAAAGCCGGCGAAAGCTCCCAGGCCTGCCGTCACAGGGGTGCGGGGCGGCCACGAGCGACCCGGTGGCGGCACGGCGGTGGAAATCACCTGCACATTGGTGGTGTCGATCTGCTCGCGCTCGGTGATTTGACGCGCGCGAGACAGGAAGCTTTCATAGACAGCCCTTCTCGAGGCGGCGTCGCGTTCAAGCTCACGCAGGGCGACCTGGGACTCGCTGTCGGTGAAAACGTTGTTCTTCAGAGCGTTCATCCTGGCGGTGAGAGAAGCCAACGAGGCGTTGGCCTTGTCCAGGTTGGCTTTTGCCGTGCCGACCGTGCGCGAGAACTCCGCCCTGAGCTGAGAACTGACGGTTTCGAATTCTGTCCTGAGCCGGACGATCGTCGGGTGGCGCGGACCAAAGGTCATGGACTGAGAATCGATCTGCTGCCGCAAGCCATTCGCCTTGTCGCGCAGCACTGAGAGTGCTGCCGAAACCGCGGGGTCAGGATTGGCCCCATTGACACCGGAAGCAACCAAGGCGTCGTAACTTGCCTGCGCCGCGATGACGCGCGATTGCGCCTCGCCAATTTCGCTATTGAGCTGCGTCATCGTCTGCGAACTGACCAGCTGGCCATTGCTGGCCGACAAATTGTGGCTGCGCCTGTAGCTCTCGACCTTCTCTTCGGCTGCCTGCACGTCGCGCTTGAGTTGGCCGAGCCGGCCCTCAAGAGCAGCCGCGGCACGGCCGGCGCCAGCAGCATCGGCCTTGGCCAGTTCCTCCTGGAAAGCCTTCACGACGGCTTGCGAGATCAGGATCGCCTTGCCGGTGGTTTCTGCCGATACCGCGAGGGTTGTGACGAACGACGTTTCATCTGCAGCGACGCTGACCCGCTGCGCCAGGCTTTTCTGGGCGATAAGCTTCGGATCGGACTTGCCGCCACTCGCTGCAGCACCAGAGGTGGAAGCGGTCTGGTCCGGATCGAAAAACTCCGGATCATTGGCTAGACCGAGTTCGTCCACCACACGTGCAAGCACGTTGCCGGAGGTCAAGATGCGCTGCTTGCTGCGCGCGTTCAGTATTTGGCTGTCGACCTGGCCCGGTTGCGAGTAGACATCGTTTTCCACAACCTGCAAATTGGCGGGATTGATGAGGATTTCCGTCGTGACGGTGTAACGCTGTTTGCTCAGCAACCCATAGGCGGCGCCGATGACGCCGCCGGCTACTGCCAGCATCAATGCCCAGACGAGCCCGGCACGCAGCCAGACAAACAGGCGTCGAAAATCGAGCTCGAGGAAATCGCCGATCTTGTCGAGCGTCACCGTCGGGACAGGCTCGGGCGTGGGCGGAGTGACAGGGGCAGGGGGGCGCGCCGTGACCGGAGCATCCTGTTGCAGCCTTGCCCTGCTGGCGCGCCGCGCATTGGCGATCCGCTCGAATGCGCTGATATTGGAATCCGCTGTAGGGGGAGGGGTTGTGCCGGAAGCGGCAGACATGGCGCTAACTCTGGTTATTCGCTACGCGGACCAGCACTACAGAAAGATCGTTAACATGTCATTTTCCAAGTTGGCATATTTTGCCGAGTCAGGCACCGCGTCCGTTCAGCGGTCCCTTGAATGGATCTCGTTGGCCAGAATGGCGTCTGAATACCCTCACTTGGATCGGCGATGAGCTATCCCGCCGCCGTATCGGAACGATCCAGCCAGGCGCGCCGTCAGAACGCGCTGTCGCTGCTGTTTTTCCTATACGCGGCGTTGGCGTTCCTGCTCCGCTTCACGGTGTCGCCGCAGATCATGAACATGGTCGTCGACTATACCGCCGACGGCGGTTCGTTCTACGAGAAACTGCATGTCGGCACCTATGCCATCTTCCTGCTGCTTCCTGTCGTCCTTTTCAGCCGACCGTTTCTGCTGCAAGGCGACGAAATTGGAATCTTCAAGGCTTTGCTGCTCTATTCTGCGGTGATTTTCGCGCTGGTGCCGTATCTGTTCATCACCGGCCGTGCCGGCTCCTCCGGGTTTATCATCGATACCTATCTGGTGGCCGGCGCCGCAGGCCTGTTGATGCTTGCCCTGAACGCGCAAGTGCGGCGTGCCTTGGGCGACCTCGTGCTTGGGATGGTGGTCCTCAGCGCTGTGATGGGCACGATCGAAGCGGTGACTCAACATCGATTTCTGCCCTACGGTCTCAACGAACTGCAGTTCAGGCCGATCGGGCTATCGGCGCACCCGCTGGCCCTGGGCGCGCTCTGCGCCACAGTCATCGGGTTCGTACCGCTGACGAACTGGCGCATATGGGTGCGGGTGCTGGCGATCTTCGTATTGCTCGTCGGCTGTGCTGCATCAGGCGCCCGCGCCGCCCTGTTGCTCGCTGCCGCAGAAACCCTCATCCTGCTGATGTTCGTGCCCTGGCCGCGCCTGTCGCTCAAGCATCAGCGGCAGGCCAAGTCTGTCGTGCTGCTGTTCGCCGTGGCGGGCGGCGCAGTGCTGGTGGCCATACTGTTTTCGGGCGGGCTGCTGAACCGATTCGGCAACACGATCTTTGACGAAAACTTCATGGCGCGGGTGACGATCTACCAGGTGTTCGGACTTGTCAGCTGGAAAGACATCCTGTTCGGCATGAACGTCGACGACCTCTTGGCAATCGTCAACGAGAAGTTGCATCTGCCCTACATCGAGAGCGCGCCGGTGGTCATCATCATGCTCTTCGGCTTGCCCATAGCCGCGCTCTTTATCGGGCTGGTATTCTGGTTCATTTTCCGGTTGCTGCGCGGGGCGCCGCTGCCGGCATGGATCGGCACCATGACGTTCCTGCTTGCTGCGCTGTCGAACAACGCGCTCTCGTCAAAATCGCCGGAGATCACCATTATCGTGGTGTTGCTGCTTGCCTATAGAAACGCCCCGTTTCGAAGCGGGCCGGGGAGCATACTGTCGGCCGCGGCTGCATCCGAGCCAAAACTGAATCGGCCTGGATAGCGCAGGCTCCAGACGTCAGCCGGCGCTATCCACAACCTCGAGATTGCCTGCGCGGTTGAGCGTGTGAATGCCAGCGCGGGCCCATGCCGGCCCCGGGCCGATCGGGCGGGGCGGCGCAAAACGGACGTCGAAATCGTCAAGCCGGTCCAGGCGCATCAACCCGAGACCGCCGCCGTAAGCTCTCGATCCGTTTTGCACCGGCAGCACCAGGGCGTCACCGTGGCGGATAAAGGCGCCGCCGGGGCGAGCGGCCGAGTGATCGACGGCGATGGGATTGAGCGCGTGCGCAACCCACGGCCCGCGCAGCGAGGGTGCGGAATAGACCGCCATCGTGTCCGACGCGCTGCCATAACCGAACCGCTCCGTCCCCAACAGCCAGAAGCGGCCGTCCGATTCGAGCAGCGTGGCATCATTGAAATCCTTGTCCGTCAACAGCACGGTGTCGCGTACCCAGCGATCTGGAAACTGCGCGGCGCGGTAGAGCACAAGCTCGCGCGCCGCCGCACTTTCAGGAATCATGAAAATCTCGCCGTCGTGAGCGAACACCTGCGGATACGACAGGTGGTGCTTTTCCTCCAGCACCACCCTCGGCACGCCGAAGCTGCCGTCGTCACCCAGTTCGGCGACAGAAATCACGCCGCGACCCGTAGCGTAGGGAAATTCCTCGACAAACAGATAGTGGCGGCCATCCCGCTCGAGGACGAACGGATCGGCATAGAATCGCTGGCCATCGTCCGGCAGGACGGTGAACGGCTTACCGTCGAGCTGCCCGGTTTCGGCGACACCTGGCCCGTCGATCAGCCGATAGGCAACCTGCCAATAGAAGGGACGCCGTCCAAGCCTGAGTTTTTGCACGGCGCGATCGACCAACCCCTTGCAGAAAAAAGGCAGATAGTGCCGGACAAATCTGCCGTTCCTCAGCATCGGCGCCGGGCTATCGGCTATCGGCGCAAGTTCGCCCGCGGCAACACGGGCGACGCTTTGCGCGACCAGCGAGATGGCCCCAGCGAGCAGGTCGTTGCAGCTGCGAGACAGCCAGAGCCGGTCGCCGAGCATCGGTCGGCCCCGGGCGACTGTTACGCCATCGAGGCGAACGGCAAGTTCGGGCAACCGCCCGCTCGCCAGCATCTCGGCCACACCGGCGGGGAACGTGCTGCGGCCGCAAAATTCGAGCGTCAGAACCGGCGCGTCACGTCGTGCGAAAGTGCCGGTGAGATCGATTACGAGGTCGGCCGGACCAGAACCGCCAGACGGCAACGGTTCGGAGCGGCTTGCCAATGAGGGACCGAAGCGCCGGCTCTCGATCGCCAGCACAACATCCAGGCCGCGTGCGATCGGCGCAGGCGTCGGCGCGCGGCCGCTCGAAACCACGTGACCGGCTGCGCTCAACCGCACCAGAAGCTCATTTTCCCAGCGCCGAGATCCGACCGCGTGGCCGATAATTAAAATATTAGTCAATCGAATATTTTCTTTTTCAAGACTACTCTGCCAAGATACCTATCGGTTCCGGCTTTCATAAGAGTTACCGGGGAGGACGCGGGCTTGGCTGTTAAGCATATGTTAAGATTTAAGGTCACGAGGACGGCTTCTGCCGCTATTATAGCTCTTGTAGCGAATAATCGGCAGGTCGCGACGCCTTCTGGCGACCAGGATCAGCAATGAACGTCCTTTCACATTCAAACCTGCCGTCCAGGCAAAAACTGCTCATCGTGTTCGGCACCAGGCCGGAGGCGCTCAAGTGCTTTCCGGTGGTGCGTGCCGCGCTTGCCCATCCAGGTTTCATCACCGAGACATGCATCACCGGCCAGCATCGCGAGATGGTCGACCAGGTCATCGAACTGACCGGCCTGCCGGTGCATCACGACCTCAACATCATGCAGCCCGGCCAGACATTGTTCGACGTGACCTCGCGTGTCCTGTTGGGCATGGCCGAAGTGCTGGAGAAGGCGAAGCCCGATATCGTCCTCGTGCAAGGCGACACGACCACGGCGATGACTGCGGCTTTGGCTGCCTTTTACAAGCGCATCCCGGTAGCCCATATCGAGGCAGGATTGCGCAGCCACGATATCAACTCTCCGTTTCCAGAGGAACTGAACCGCAAGATTGCCGGCGATATCGCGACCTGGCACTTCGCGCCGACCATCCAGGCGCGCGACAATCTTATCGCCGAAGGAAAGGCTGCGAGCACCATCTTCGTGACCGGCAACACGGTGATCGACACGCTGTTGCATTTTTCCGGCGCGATCGACGCCGACAGGCAGATGAGCGCAAAACTCGCCGCCCGCTTCCCGTTCCTCGATCCCGCCAAGAAAATGATCCTCGTCACCGGACATCGTCGTGAGAATTTCGACGGCGGCATCCATCGTATCTGCACGGCGCTGAAGGGGTTGGCGGTGCGCGACGACGTGCAGATCGTCTATCCGGTCCATCCCAATCCCAATGTGCGCTCGGTGGTCAACGCAGAACTGGGCGGCGTGCCCAACATCCACCTGGTCGACCCGCAGGACTATCTGCCGTTCCTGTTCCTGCAGAAGCAGAGTTATCTGGTGCTGACCGATAGCGGCGGCGTGCAGGAAGAAGCGCCTTCGCTCGGCAAGCCGGTGCTGGTGATGCGTGAGAATACCGAGCGGCCCGAGGGGATCGCGGCGGGCACCGCCCGTCTCGTCGGCACCGATATCCAAAAGATCCTGTTGAATGCCAACAGCCTCCTCGACGACCAGGAGGCCTATCGCGGCATGGCGGAACGACACAACCCATATGGCGATGGCCGGGCCAGTAACCGGATCGTTGAGGAACTGCTGCATCATGGCTGAGATCAAGACCGTTTCCGTTATCGGCATGGGCTATATCGGCCTGCCGACCTGTGCCATCTTCGCCAGTCGTGGGCTCGACGTCATCGGCGTCGACGTCAACGAAGCGGTGGTCGAGAAGGTCAATCGCGGCGAGATCCACATCGTCGAGCCGGACCTCGACGGTCTGATCCAGAAGGTTGTAGCCAACGGCAAGCTCAGGGCTTTCAGCACGCCGCAGCCGGCGGACGCCTTTGTCATCGCCGTGCCGACCCCGATGACCGAGGACCACAAGCCTGACGTGAGCTATGTGCTCGCGGCGGCACGCAGCATTGCCTCGGTGCTGAAGCGGGGAGACCTTGTGGTGCTGGAATCGACATCGCCGGTCGGCACGACGCGCATCATGACCGGACTGCTTGCCGAGTTGCGGCCCGACCTCAAATTTCCTCTCGTGCACGGCGAACAGGCCGATGTCCTGGTCGCCTATTCGCCTGAGCGGGTGTTGCCGGGAAAGGTCCTTACCGAGTTGATCAACAACGATCGCTCGATCGGCGGACTGTCGCGCAAATCGTCGGAACGCACCGCGGCACTCTATTCAACCTTTGTTGCCGGCGACCTGTTCACGACCCAGGCCGAAAGCGCGGAACTGGTGAAGCTGACCGAAAACGCGTTCCGCGACGTCAACATCGCCTTTGCCAACGAGCTTGCGGCGGTGTGCCAGGATCTGTCGCTCAACGTCTGGGAGGTGATCGATCTCGCCAACCGGCACCCCCGCGTGAACATCCTGCAGCCGAGCCCGGGGGTCGGCGGCCACTGCATTGCCGTCGATCCGTATTTTATCATCGATGCCGCGCCCAACAGCACGCGGCTGATGGCTTCGGCACGCCGGATCAATTCCGAGCGTCCGTTGTCGGTGGTCAGGGATATACAAGCCTTGCTCGACCCGTCCCGCAAACAGACGATCGCTTGTCTTGGCCTCAGCTTCAAACCCAATATCGACGATATGCGCGAGAGCCCGGCCGTCGAGGTGGTGAAGCTTTTGTCGGATATTCCCAACCTGAAGATCATTGCGGCTGAACCCAACGCACACAGGCTGCCGCATGAGCTCGAGGGCAAGGGCATCGTCTTCACCGATGCGCTTTCCGCCATCGACCAGTGCGATATCGTCGTCCTGCTGGTCGACCATCGGCAGTTCAATCTGGTTGATCCCGAAGCGCTCAAGGACAAGAAGCTCATCGACACCAGGGGTTTGTGGACCTGGCGCAAGGCACGCAAGCCCGACGCCCGCATCGAAGGCAAGAAATCAGCGCTCGAGGCGCTTCCTGCAAGTGCAGAGGAGGCCGCATGAACGCGCACGACCCGGCATGGGCGCAGCATCGCCTGTTGGTGTCGCGGCGCCGGGAATTCCTTGGCGCGCCGATCCATGCGCTGACCATGGCCGAGACGCTGGGCATCGCCGATGAGGCGATGACCCTGCGGCGGCCGCTGCATCATGTGGTGGTGAATGTCGCCAAGCTTGTGAACATGCGCAACAATAGCGAGCTGCGGGAGGATGTGGCGACGGCGGATGTGATCAACGTCGACGGCATCGGCGTGCTTTGGGGGGCGCGTCTTTGCGGCGTTGCGCTGCCGGAGCGGGTGGCCGGCGTCGACATCATGATCAATCTGCTGAGCCTGTGCGCGAAGCGTGGCTTCAGGCCCTTCCTCCTGGGCGCCGAACAATCCGTTCTCGATGCCGTTGGAATGCGACTTGCCAAGGATCATCCGGGTCTCGTCGTCGCCGGCATGCGCAATGGCTATTTCAAGCCGGAAGACGAGGCCGGCATCGTCGAGGCGATCAACGCCTCGGGGGCCAACTGCCTGTTGGTGGCGATGCCGACGCCGCGCAAGGAGCGCTTTATCAAGCGCTATCGTGACGAACTCACCCCGAGTTTCGTCATGGGCGTGGGCGGCAGTTTCGATGTCTATGGCGGCAAGGTTGCCCGGGCGCCAAAACTGGTTCAAGCGGCCGGTCTGGAGTGGCTGTTTCGCGTGGCACAGGAGCCGCGACGTTTGTGGCGCCGCTACTATGACACCAACACCGCCTACGCGGCGCTGCTGTGCCGGGAGTTATGGGGCCGTCGGGGACGACGGAAGGTCGATCCATAAATAGCTTTACCAGGGCGCCGACCCTGGGCTGCTGCATCAGTCCGAAGTCGGAGCCGCTTTTTCCAGGACTATGGAACGACAATTCGGCAAATGTCGTTGCGGCCTATGCGAGCCGCAGCCGCGCCCTCAGCTTGGCTACGAATTGCATCGCGGCGGCGGGATAAAACAGCCAGGTCAGCCCGAAGAAAACCACTGCGCCAGCGGCGCCGCCGGCGACGAGCGGGAAGATGGCCGGCATATTGCCGAGCAGAGCGCTGGCAAGGCTGGCGGCCAGCCCGGTGCTGAGCGAGATGACGACCGACATGCCGATGTCGCGCCATGGCACCGGCACCGGCGTCAGCCGTTCGCTGATGACGATGCAGGCTAAAAGGCCTGCCAGCGATCCGCCCGCCAGCGCCAAAGCGGCGCCGACCTCCGCCATCGGCGGGATCAACAGCACGGACAATGCGATTGTCGCCACCGAGCCGAAGGAATTGGCGATGATCAGCAGCCACGGCCGCTTGTGTGCGTGCACCACGGTGCCATAGACGAAGCTGGCGAGATTGGCACACAGCACACTGAAGGCGATGATCGGAAAGAGCAGGCCGAAACGGCCGTGATACTCGGCGGGCAGCAGGAATTGCGTGATATCGCTGCTGAGTGCGACCAGCATCGCTGCAACCGGCAGGCAAAGGCGCATCATCAAGGCCATCAATTGCGACAGCAGCCGGCCCGATGCCGCGGGCCCGTCGTCGTCGAACCGGCTGACCACTTCGGGAAAGGCGCCCATGTTGATGGAATTGGCAACCATATCGATCGGCTGGCGGGCCAGTGCATAGGCTGCAGCGAAGATCGCGACTGCGCCGGCATCGTAATAGATCTTGAGGAACACACGCTCGGCGCTGTGCAGGCCGAAGCCGACCAGCGCCATGATGACCAGGGGCACGCCGAGGACGAAGAACTCCTTTTGGGTGAAGCGTGGCGGACCGGCAACGACGCGTCGGGATGCCATGACGCCCGCCACGATGCCGGCGATCAGTACACCGAGGCTCGAGCCGAGCGATACCGTCAGAAAGGAATCTTGAAAAATGACGATGGCGCCGATCGGCAGCGCCAGCTGCAGCACGGCGCGCAGGAACTCGAGCATCGAATAGACCGAATGACGCTGCTGCATTTGCAGCACCGTCAACGCGTAGCGGCCGATGGAACCGGCGATCAGGTAGCTGCAGACGGCGATCGCGAACTCGACCCAGCGCTCCGGCACGATCACTGCAGAGGCGACCACGGATATGATCAGCGCCAGCGCCGTGCTGGCAAGCAACACCCGCCCGGCCAGCATCAGGCTGCCGCGGCTGACGTCGCCTTTGCCGCCAAGCCTGAGCAAAGCGATGCGCAGCCAGTTGGTGACCGCAATGTCGGTCATTTCGCCGACGGTCACCACCAGGGTCAGCAGCCCATACTCGGTCTGGTCGACCAGCCGCGTCACGATGACCAGCAGGAGCAGCGCGGAAATCCGCGTCAGCAGGATCGCCGGGGCGTAGATGAGCGTGGAGCGCAGCAGCAAAGGGTTGTCCCCGGAAAATTCCGCCTCGACTAACCGTCGACCGGCGGAAAATCCAGCGCGACAGCGGCGAAGGGTGAATAGATTCAGTTTGAACTAAAAGATTTGCCGTAAACTTACCGGGATCGTTTGCTTTGTGGTTACGCGGTCCGTGCTATCCAGAATACCATGCTGCAAAGTCTCTTACCCGATCGAAAAATACATGTCCTGGTCGCGACCCCGTCGGGTGTGTCGGGGCAGGGCGGCATCGACCGCATCATGGCGGCGCTCGATCGCGAACTCCAACGGCAGGGAGACGGAAAGGTCGAAGCGCGGTTCCTTCCCAGTCGCGGTTCGGGCTCGGTCGCGCTGTCGGTCCTCTACATGATTGGCTTTTGCCTTCGGATGGTGGTCGCGCGTGTTGCCGGCCGTGCCGACGTCGTTCACATCAACGTATCGAGCTTTGGCAGTACCTACCGCAAGATGGTCATCGCGAGGTGCGCGCGATTGCTCGGCATCCCCTATGTGCTGCATTTGCATGGAGCTCAATACCAGACGTTCTGGAAGGAAAACCGCAGCTTCATGAGCCGCCGCATCCGGCATATGTTCGAGCATGCCGATCGGATCGTGGTTCTGGGCCGTATCTGGCGCGACTTCGTCACTGCACGGGCGCCAGGCGCGGCCGCGAACATAGTGATTGTGCCCAATGCCACCGAAGTCCCGTCCCTAGCCCATGTCGGTGGTGGAGACAGCGTTCACATCCTGTTCCTGGGCCGTATCGGCGACCGCAAGGGCGTGCCGCAATTGTTAGACGCACTGCATCGCATGAAGCCTGTCAGGCAGTGGCGCGCCACAATCGCCGGCGATGGTGACGTCGAGGCCGTACGGGCAAGATCGGCCGGGCTGCGGCTTGCCGGATGTATCGCCTTTCCAGGCTGGGTGGGTCCGAACGAGGTTGCATCGCTGATCGCTTCGGCCGACATTCTGGCGCTCCCCTCATTCGCCGAAAACCTCCCGGTCTCGGTCATCGAGGGAATGGCCTCCGGCCTCGCGGTGGTCACCACGCCTGTCGGCGCGGTAGAGGACATCATCATCGACAGGAAAACCGGGTTGCTGGTGCCGCCCGGCGATGTGGCGGCGCTGACCGAGGCACTGACAGAACTGGTTGACGACACGGCGTTGCGCGCCAGTCTTGGCTCCGCTGCCATGGCGGTGCACCGGGAACGGCTGGAGCTTTCTTCGTTCGCGGCATCGATATGCCGTGTGTGGCAAGAGGCGGCAAACGGCAGGCCGGTGCAAAATCGTGAATTTTCTTGACGTAGCGCGCGGTGCCTATGTGCGAAGCCCGCCGGCGGTCAGGCGGCTGCTGGCGCCCATGCTGGCACTGGCGCCAACGCGGGTGAAATTTGGTGCGACCTATCGGGCATGGCGGAGCCGGATCGCCAAGGCCGCCGAGGATCCTGTCTATGCCGGGCAATTTCATCTGGCCGCGCTGCGCGCGCTGTTGCAGAAAGCCCATGCGGGCAGTCCGTTCTATCGCGAGTCGATCGACCAGGCCCTCGGTTCTGGTTTCGATCTGTCGAGGCTGGGACTTGCCGACCTGCGCCGCCTCCCGGTCCTGTCCAAGGACATCCTGCGGGCGGCTGGAACTGCAGCGTTGGCGGTGCCGATTGCCCAACTGGATGAGGCCTCCGGCAACGGCTCCAGCACCGACAAGCCATTTCGCTTCTATCTCGATAAGGATCGGAGCGCCCGCGAGATGGCGTTCGTCTACCACGTCTGGTCGGGGATCGGTTATGATGAAGACACGGCGCGCGTCTGCTTCCGCGGGTTCAGCCTCGATGCCACCGGCAAGCGACTGCATGAATGGGACCCGGCACTTCGCGAGCTAAGGCTCGCTGTCTTTCCAATGACGGTCGACGACGCCGATGCCTATCTCGACCTGATCGACGCGCGGGGCATCACGTATTTTTATGGCTATCCCTCGGCCATAGAGCTGTTTTGCCGGCATATGCGCGTGCTTGACCGAGTACCAAAACGGCCCGTCAAGGGCATGATGATGATCTCGGAGCCAGTCCATGCCCATCAAAGGGAGATCATCCGAAGCGTTCTTGGCAACGTACCGCTGTCCTGCTTCTATGGGCTCAGCGAAAAGGTGCTGTTCGCCGAAGAAACGCCCGGAGCCCCCGGCAGCTACGCGTTCAATCCTCTCTACGGCCTCGCCGAATTGGTCGACGCGGCAGGCGAGCCGGTAACAGAGACAGGCAAGGAGGGAAGGCTCGTCGGCACTGGCTTCCTGTCGACCGGCATGCCTTTCATCCGCTACGATACCGGCGACTCTGCCCGGTTGGTGGAACTGCCGAATGAGGCAAACGGCCAGCGGCTTAGAGTCGAGGCTGTCATGCCGCGCCGAAACGTCGACTATCTGGTGACCGCCGACGGCGGCCGGGTGGTGACGACGCACCTCGTGCCCGACGGCCCCGCATTCTTCGACGGCATAGAGGAACTGCAATTCTACCAGGACCAGCCCGGCGAGGCATTGATTCGCTATATCCCGACCGCCGGGGCGGCACCTGCCTGCGCCGCGCGACTCGTCGAGACGTTGGTCAACCGCACAAACGGTCGTATCCGGTTTTGCCTGAAAGCCGTGGACCGCATTGCCGCCGGGCGGGGCGGCAAGCGGGCGCTCATCAACCAGCAACTCGACATGTCGCGTTACTGAGACGCAAGACCCAGCGCTCGCACCAGTCCGGCATCGGCTATAGGCGGTCCGTCGGGGAGGATCAGCGACATCCCATGCGGATTGGCGAATTCCCAGACAGACCAGGGTATCGCGAAGCGTTCCGCCTGCTGGCGCACCGCCTCGAGATAGCGCAGACGGTCAGCGTCGAACGCGCCCATGCGGCCGTCCGCAGACATGAGGATGACGCCGAATTCGCCCATGAACAGTCGCCGGCCTGGAATGCCATGCGCCTCGGCCCAGTCGACCGCCTGACGGAAGCTCGCCTCGAGTTGGCTCGGCCCCCAATTCTGCTCGAAATACCGGGCGATTGCTTGACGCGCCGCGACCATGTTCATCACCTGCTCGACCGGGCTCAAGCCGGCGGCGTCCATCCGGGCCTTAAGGGTTTCGGTCACCTTTTCGGGCGTGCTGCTGTCGGCCGGCCAGGGCAGCCCCGAGGCGAAAGCGCCTGTCCCGTCAGACCGCTGGTGCGTGAAACTGTGCGGCTCGTACATATGGAAGCTGTAGTAGACATTCGGATCGTCAAAGCCGGGGGCGAGATTGACCAGTCCGGCAATGCTGCCGCCACAGGCGCCTGTTGCGACGATGGTGAGTTCACTGCTGACTGCGCGAATATCGCGGACCGTGTCTGCCATGATCCGTTGCCAGTCATCGCTGCCGCTCGAATCACAGGGGTAGTATGCCGGCTCGTTGTAAGGCTCGAGGGCTACCTTGTCGGTGCCAACCCTGGCCAGCATGGCGGCGACCGCCACAACCATTTCGCGATAGCTGGCGACGCCTTCGCTGTCGGCACCGTCATGGATCATCTCCATGCCGTAGGCCGGAACCTGGGTGACGCCGTGCAGGTCGAAAACCACCTTGAGGCCGGCCGACGTGACCCGCTCGACCGCGGCGGCAAGTATGTCGAGCGCCTGCTGGCGTTTGGCGCCCCGGCTGGCAAGCAGAGGGCCGGGGTCGACGCTCAGCCGGACGAAGTCGAAGCCCATCGACCGAATGCGCGCAAACGCGTCGCCGGGCCAATCGGTGAGCGGCCTATGTCCAGCGCGCCACTCCTGCTCGCTGCGATAGGGCGGCCAACGGTAGGATCCATCCTCCTCCACCGGCGACCAGTTGAGCCATTCATGCACACCAACGCCGCGCTGCAGCGGGATCGGCGCAGCGCTGGCGGCTATCGCCATGCCGAGCATCCACGCTGCAACAAACGCCGTCCTTCTCATCGCCACTCTTTCCGTTTCATGGTTGGAGATATTAACCGCAGGATCGGAAAAGAGGATTGCGGTCGCTCGGCTTTTCGACAGCATGGTATACAAGAATCGAAACCCTTGCGGGGCGGTATGAGAATCGGCTGGTACATCAACCGGTTGCGCAGCATGGAGCCGGCTGAGGTGTTGCACCGGCTGGGCGAGCAGGGTCGAAGGATCGCTTCGCGCCGCCGCGACGGCGGCTGGCAGCGTTATGCTTCGCCCGGGTTGCATCCGGTGCTGCGTGGATTGCGCGATGCTGTGCTGAATGCGACACCGGCACAACGGCAAGCCATAGCGGCGGCGGCGCAAAACACGCTTGGCGGCGAGTTTTCCGCACTTGGGCGGACATGGCCACGGCGCAATCCCGATCGGCTGTTTCCTCCCGAGCTTTGGCGCCTTGATCCGGTGACCGGCAGGCTTTGGCCGGGTGCCGAGGCCCATACTTTCGATATCGATTTTCGCCACGGCGGCGGCCGCGGCGATGTAAAATATGTGTGGGAGATCAACCGGCTGCAGCAGTTGCCGCTACTGGCGGCCCACCTGCTTCTCGCCGGCGACGACCAGTCCCGAAGGGCCATAGAGGCGGCGATCGGCAGCTGGCATTCGGCCAACCCGCCGTTTCGGGGGGTTGGCTGGGCCTCCGGCATCGAAGTCGCGCTGCGCGCCATCAGCCTGATTGTCACCATGGACCTCGTCGGCGACCGATTAGGCGCGGCGACACGGCAGCAAGTGGGCGAAATACTGGCGGCAAGCGCCTATTGGCTGCCGCGGTTCCCCTCCCGGTTTTCCTCCGCCAACAATCATCTCGTCGCAGAACTGGCTGGCGAGTATCTGATCGGCCTGGCGTTGGGGGCTGCAGCCGACGCTGCACGCGGCGCCCTCCAGGCTGAGGCGGGCAAGCAGATTCTCGCCGATGGCGCCGGTGCCGAGCAGACCCCGACATACGCGGCCTTCACCGCCGAACTCATCTTGCTGTGCGCCGCTGCGGCACGCCAGGCCGGAACGCCGTTTGCCTCGCCCGTCGAAGCGCGCCTGGCCGCTTTTGCCAATTTCGTCGCCTGGCTGCCACCAGCCGCCGGCTTTGGCGACAATGACGAAGGTCGCGTGCTGACGCTCGGGGACGAGCCGGACTATGTCCAATCCGTCGCCGCCGCCATCCATGGCTTTCTAGGGATGCCGGGCAACGCGGCGGAGCCAGACGATTTTCGTGCCCTTTTCTTTGGCACGCCGTCGGAACCGGCACCGGTGTCGCATGGGCTGCAAACGTTCACGCAAGGCGGGCTCTCCGTCTGGCGCGGTGAGATGAATGGCCGCAGCATCGATCTGACATTCGACCACGGCCCGCTGGGCTATCTCTCGATAGCGGCTCACGGCCATGCCGACGCGCTGTCGCTCACCTTGTGCATCGATGGCGAGCCGGTGCTGGTCGACCCCGGCACCTGGCTCTACGGTTCGGGGGGCGTCTGGCGCGACTGGTTCCGCTCAACACCGGCGCATAACACGCTGAATATCGAGGGCAAAAGCCAAAGCATCATCGCCGGAGAGTTCAACTGGTCGCACAAGGCGATTGCGGAGTTGGTGGAGAGCGAGCCGGGAACGCACTGGAAACTGCGCGCCCGCCATGACGGGTATAGAAGCCGCTTCGGCGTCGTGCATCAGCGCACCGTGACGCACCAGGCCGACGGGATCGTCGTGACCGACCAACTGCTCGGCGGCAGGCGCGTGGCCGAGGTCGTCTTTCAACTCGCAGCCGGCCTCGGCGCCAACCGGGACGAAAGCACGGTCATGGTGCTGCGCGGCGATGAGCCGCTGATAGCCATTCGCTTTCCGGACGCTGCGGTCGACATCCGCGCCGGCGGCGACGCACCGGGGCAGGGCGGCTGGGTTTCACCGCGTTTTGGCGCCAGGCAGCCGGCCGAACGCATCGCCTGGCGTGGCGAAGTGGGCGAAGACGGAATTGAGATACACCTAGCGGCAATCCCCCGGCCATTACGATAGCAACCGGCCCTGCAGCAGAGCGGCCTGTCCGGTGCTCCGGCCATATTCGAGATTAATTATGCTCGGACATTTAGCGTTTTGTTACGGTTGAACTGCTAGTCTGGCGCAAGTCCGGCATGCTTTTGCTCGTTGCAGCCGCAATAGCCACCTGGTTGCCGGCAACATGCAGTGGGTTTGGCAAGTTTTTTGCTTCGCAATTCGCCGGACGGCCATTTTACGGCACAGGAGCCACCGCACCGATGTTTTCTGAATTCGCCGGATTGATTGTGGAAAAGCTTTCGAACGTCGATCTGGTGACGCTCGGCCTCCTGTTTTTCACGGCACTGGGGAGCGCGGTGGTCGCTTACTGGCGGACTGTCGAGCATAAATCCCTCAGGGATTTTTTCGATTTCGCTTTCCCGGCGGAAGTCATCCTGCACCCGTCGGCGCGAGCGGATTTCCTATTTTGGGTCACCAAACGGGCGATAATGCCATTCCTGCTCATCCCTGCCGGCGTCACCTTCGTTGCCGCCGTCGGCTATGGGACGCACCACGCAATCGGGTGGCTGCTCGGTATCCAGGCGCCGCTCATCGATGGCGCGGCCGGACCGGTGACGATCGTCGTCTTCACCGCAACCATGCTTATCGCCTACGACATTTCATACTATCTTTACCATGTCGCCCAGCACCACTTCCCGTTCCTGTGGGAATTGCACAAAGTGCATCATTCGGCCGAGGTGATGGTGGGAATCACCAAGGATAGGGTTCACCCGCTGGACGATCTGATGAACCGTATCTGGGATGGCGTCATCCCGGGGATCTGCTTCGGCATCTGGAGCCTGATCGCGCTCGATCCAGTCGAGATCGCCATCTTCGGCATCAACGTCTATGTCATCCGCAACATCCTGATGATGGACTTTGTTCGTCATACCCATTTCAAGATTTCCTTCGGCCCGTTGAACAACGTCATCTTGTGTCCGCACTGGCACCAGGTGCACCACAGCATCGACCCTCGCCACTACGACAAGAATTTTGGCCTGCTGTTTTCGTTCTGGGATCGCCTCTTCGGGACGCAGTTTGTCCCGGATCCGGATGAAGACCTCAAATTTGGCCTGATTGATCGCGATGTGCGCGACTATCAATCGCTCTTTGGGCTTTACATCCTGCCGCTCAGGAAGATGGGAGGGCATGTCCGCAGACTGTTCCAGAGGCGTCCGGATGCCATCGCAGAGGATCGTTCCCCTTCATGAACACCATTGTTTCGATTGACGCCTCGAGCGCGGAGCGCCTGGAAGTTGTCCGTTCGGCGGATCGCCTGGCTGCGATCGAAGCCGATTGGGCGCATCTCTGGCATCGCACCGATGGGCTGGTCTTTCAGAGTCATGCCTGGATTTCGGCCTGGTGGAATACCGTAGCGGACCGTGACCAGCGCGCGCTGCGGATCGGCCTGGTCTGGAATGGTGACAGGCTCGTTGCTGTCGTTCCCATGGCGATCCGCAAGCGCAAGGGCCTGCGGTTTCTCGAATGGGCGGCCAGCAGCTATACCGATTACGGCGATATTCTCGTTGCTCCGGAATGCTCGTTATCGGCCCTGCAGGGAGTATGGGCCCGGATCTGTGACGCCGGTGGCTTCGATATTGCCTTTCTCAATCGTCTCTTGCCGGGTGCGGCGGCCCGCAAAATTCTCACTCCGGATACCTCCAGCGGGATCAGGCTTCGCCCCAATCACAGGGAGGAAGTCAGTTATCGCGTCGCCGGACAGTGGGCGAGCGGAGGAGCGTGGTTCGCGGAGCAGTCGAAAAAGACACGGCAGAATTATCGGCGCGGCGTCAAGACGTTGGAAGAAGCCGGCGAAATGAAATTTCGCCTGCTTGCGCCAGACGAGCCACTGCAGCCGGTACTCGACCGGCTCTCTGCCCTGAAGCGCAGATGGCTGGTCGAGCGCAAGCGTGAATCGCAACTTTTCGAAGAGGGAGCGCCGGTACTGGCCGCACTTGTTGACGCGCTGGCGCGTGCCGGCGTGCTGCACATTTTCGTACTTGAATGCGATGGCGCAATGGTCGCGGTTTCCATCAACTTCGTCCAGCACCACACCATGATGGCGTTCGTGACCACTTTCGATCCGGATTTCAGCCAGGCGTCGCCGGGCATGATCCTGATGATGGACTACATACAGTGGTCGTTCGATCACGGCTTGAGCACGGTCGATTTCCTGTGCGGCGCAGAGGCGTTCAAGCATAAATTCGCAACGCAGGGCGTTGTCCTGCAATCCGTCCTTGGGACGCGCACGGCGCAAGGCTCGCTCGCTTCCCTTGCCGATCGTATGCGTCAAAGGGTCCGGCACGCACGGGGGCGCGGATTGGTAACGACAGCTTGATTTTCGGCTTTGATCGGCGCCGGAACGCCGTGTCCGACCGGCAATGGCGAGCGGTGCCATATCGCTTCCGGGCCGCCGGCAGCACGAACTGCTCAAAGTGCCGATTGCGTCTGAGCTGGAACGACCCGCCAGATCTTGTTGCCGACATCATCCGCCACCAGCAGGGCGCCGCGCCGGTCTATCGCCACTCCCACGGGACGGCCAAAAGCCTTGTCGTCCTCGCTCAGGAAGCCGGTGAGGATGTCCTGGGGCGGGCCGGAGGGCCTGCCGCCTGAAAACGGCACGAAAATCACCTTGTAGCCGCTGTGCGGCCTGCGGTTCCACGAGCCATGCTGCCCGACGAAAGCGCCATTCCTGTATTGAGGACCGAACAGGTCGCCTGTGTTGAAGGTCAGTCCCAATGAAGCCGTGTGCGCCCCGAGCGCATAGTCCGGCTTGATCGCCTGGGCGACGAGGTCGGGCCGCTGCGGCTTGACGCGATTATCGACGTGCTGGCCAAAATAGCTGTAAGGCCAGCCATAGAAGCCGCCATCCTTCACCGAAGTCATGTAATCCGGCACCAGATCGCTGCCGATCTCGTCGCGCTCGTTGACGACGACCCAGAGCTCACCGCTTTCCGGGTTCCACGAGAGGCCGTTCGGATTGCGCAGGCCGGAGGCGAAGAGACGCGTCTGTCTCGAGGTGAGATCGATCTCCAGCACGGCGGCTCGGTTCTCTTCTTCCTCCAGGCCGTTCTCGCCGACATTGGAATTGGATCCGACCGTCGCATAGAGCTTCGTCCCGTCCTGCGAGGTGGTCACGTCCTTGGTCCAGTGGTGGTTCCTCCCCGCGGGCAGGTCGACGATCTTCTCCGCTGGTGCGGTGATCTCGGTCGCACCCTCCTGGTAGGGAAAGGCCACAATTGCATTGGCGTTGGCGACGTAGAGCTTGCCGTTGAGCAGGGTCATGCCGAATGGCGAGAACAGCCCGGTGAGAAAGGCGGTTCTGGTTTCTGCCACCCCGTCGCCGTCCTGATCGCGCAGCAGCGTGATGCGATTGGCGCTATGCGTCCCCGCGCCGGCCTGGCTCTGGAAGAAATTGACGAAGAAGCGCCGTATGCTGAAGCCCTCCTCCGGCCTGGGCGGCGCATTGCTCTCGGCCACCAGCACGTCGCCGTTTGGCAACACATACAGCCAGCGCGGATGGTCGAGCCCTCGGGCATATTCGTTGACTGCAAATCCCTGGGCCGCTGTCGGCTTGGTGCCCTGCGGCCATGGCATGGCCTTGGCGACATGGACGGTCGGCAGCCAGGTCGGATTGGGCTCCGGCAGGGTCGGGTTGGGGCCATAGGTCTCGGCGATCGGAACGGTTGCCTCTTCGCGCGACAGGAAGAAGATCGCTCCTGCGGCGATTACGAGAACAATGATCAGCATGAGAAGGGCGGTAGCCAAGTTTTTCACCAGCACCTCGAAAAACGTCGAAAGAACGCAAACGCGCTTATCGCGTTGCGGTTGCCGACGCAGCGGCCGATCGGGAGAAGTAGGCCGCAAGCGCGCGGACGTCGTCGTCCGTCAGACCCTTCGCGGCATTTGCCATGAGATGGCCGAAGCGCGTTCCGCCACGCTTTCCCGCCCTGAACAACCCAAGCTGCGTCTCGATGTAGGGCGCCGGCTGGCCGGCGATCGAGGGATAGAGCGGGCTGCGGTCCTGTCTTCCGTGACAGCCGAGACAGGCGGGCACATTGGCCTGCCTGACGCCGCTCTCGGCGATTTCCTTGCCGCGCCGGACAAGTGCTGGATCGCCGCCGCCGCCGGGGTGCATCGCCGGCAGGGCAGCGAAATGCCTGGCCAGGTCCGGCCAGAGTTGAGGCCCTGCCGCAATGGCGGGCAGGCTCATCAACCCACTTGCCCGGCCTTCCTCGGCATAGGCACGCAGGCTTTCAAGCAGATACGCCTCGCTCTGCCCGGCCAGAACGGGTATCGCGGGACCGCTTCCAAGACCGTCCTCGCCGTGGCAGCGGGCGCAATCCGCCAGCACTTGCGGCAGGGTTTCGGCAGCGCCTGCAGGAGGCGCAAGCCTTTCGCCATAGGCGAGATCGCGATAGGCGGCCTCGTCCAGCGACGGCAGTTCGCGCAGGAAGGCGACCATCGCCCAGACCTCGTCGTCGCGTTCCTGCGTCGGCCAGGCCGGCATGCCGGTGAAACGCACGCCGTGCTTGACGATACGAAAAAGCTCCGCGTCCGACCATTCGCCGACGGCCCCAGCAAGGTCAGGCGGCTGCGGCAGCATTCTCATGACGACAGGAGATCGCGGCTCGCCCGGCGCGCCGTGACAGATGGCGCAGCCGCGTGCGAAATGCCCGGCGGCCGGCTGAATCGCATGGCGCGGCAGAGCCTCTGGAGCGTCGACCGCCAGGGCATAGGTGCGCACAGCCGATCGCATGGCGAAATGGAGGAACCATTCCGTGATCTTCCAGTGGCCGCTCGAGGCACCGACATTGAAAAAGCCGATCCAGGCCGCCAGCACCACGACGAAGGGCAGAATGGCAAGCGCTATGGCGAGCTTCTTCCAGCTGATATGCATCAGACCGTCTTCCGCGGTGGTGTGGCGAGGATGCGCGCGAAAAGCGTCACGCCGCCGGCCAGGTAGACCGCGGCGCCGACCAGAAGCATGATGACGCCGCCAAGTTCCTGATCCTGCTGGGCGGAAAGCGCGATGCCGAAGCAGCTTGTCTCGCCGGTCCCATAAAGCGGCCGCGGGGTCAGCGCCAGCAGCGCGCCGAGCAAGGTCATGTGGATGGACGTCAGAAGCAGGGCGAAGGCGCCGGCGGCATAGCCTGTGGTGTCCGAGCCGCGGCGCGGCAGGCAGGCCAGCCACAGGAACAGCCCGGCGGCAAGGAACGTGACCTGCTCGACAGCGGTGACAAACAGCGAGCTTTGCGCCAGAGCCCGCAAGGCCGGTGCGTGCCAGGACCAGACGACGATGAGTTCGACGAGGGAGGCGGGGAGGGCGAGGGTGAACGCCCGGCTCGCACCTGGTGTCGGGCCGAGCGGGACGCCAATCGCCATCAGCGGCGCGGCGATCGCCACCACTCCCATATGCGCCAGCATGTGCGCCGAAAACGGATCCCGCAAGCCATCGAGCAGCGGCCCGAGCCAGACCAGGGCAAGGACGAGGATGCCGAGGATGAGGCAGGCGCGTCTCACCGGATACACTCCGTCAGGAACAATGCAGGCATCGCGGTGAAGATCACGGCGATGAAGCTGAGACCCGAGAGCAGCAGCGTCGCAAAGCCCTGGAACAGGGTCCGGTCGCGTCTCGTCGGATCGTCGTGCGGCGGATCGTCTGTGCCGAAGCCCCATTGCCGCCAGGCGAGCCATGCTGACAGCGCGATCAGCGAGAGGGCGATCACGGTGGCGGCGGCGATGCCGGCGCGCACAGCGCTGAAACTCAGCCCGACAAGCTCGGGCTTGGCGCAATAGATCGCCGCGCCGATGTAGCAAACAAGGAAATGCGCAGCCCACACCACCGGCGCAGTGAACAGCGTCCACAGTGTCTCGATCTGTTTTGGGACAAGCCACATCGGCGCCTCACATCGCTGCCGGAAAGAGGCCGATGATGGCGAAGGTGGTGACGGCGGCAATCAGCAGGAAATGCCAGTAGAGCACCACATTGCCTAGATCCAGGTCATGCTTCGGCGTCAGTCGGCCGGCCAGCGAGCGGGCCAGGCAATAGGCCTGCATGACTGTGCCGAGCGCTGCATGGGCGAGCACCCAGATCACCAGGATCCAGACGATTGCGGGATAGACGTGGCGCGTCGGGTCCATGCCTGGAGACAATGGCGCGGCCAGGCCTGTGGCGGACGCGGCAACGGTCGTTAGCAGGGACAGCACCAGCAAGCCGCGCATAGTGGCCGTAGCGCCGCGCCTGTTGACCGTGCGTGCCGCCACCATCAGGCCCCACGCCGCAGCGAACAGGCTGGCAGCCACCAGCGACCAGACCGCATCGGGCCCGGCAGTCCCCGCGGTGAAGTTGGCATGGATCGTCCAGTAGAAGAAATAGCCGAAGACGAGGCTGGCGAACGCGGTGCCATCGCCCACCATGGTGATGAACATCGCCCACCAGCCGACCGAATCGGAGCCGGAGGCATAAAGCGGCAGGCTGAGGCCCAGGCCGACATCCTTTTCCGGCTTCTCGGGGATTTCGCCAGTGCCCGTCCAGAGCCAGTAGATGACGGCGCAAAAGCAGATGATTGCGGCCAGCGCCGTCGCGATCCACCAGTGGAAGGTAAGCGCGATGAAGGTGCCTCCGAGCGAAAGAGCCGAGACGATGGTGACATGGGAGGTGCCGCCGACGCGCAGCACCTGGACGGGTTCGGCGTCGAGCACGGTGGTGACCAGTCCCTCGCGCCATCCCTCTTCCGCGTCGGGCAGATAATAGCGGCCTTCATTGACTTTGCGGGCAAGGTCCTTCTGGTCCCACAAGGGGTAGCGGCTGCGCACGATGGGTATCGAGCGGACGCCCCAGTTCTCCTCCGGCTCGGAAATCCATTCCAGCGTGCCGGCATTCCACGGGTTGAATTCGCCGCGCGGCTGCCGGTGCTTTGGCCTGAGCACGTCGAAGACGACCACCAGCACGCCCGCGGCGAAAATGAAGGCTCCGGCCGTCGAGATCAGGTTCAGCCAGTTCCAGCCGATTTCGGCTGGATAGGTGAAGACGCGGCGGGGCATGCCGCGCAAGCCGCTCAGATGCATGGGGAAAAAGGCGATGTTGAAGCCGCAGAACATCAGCCAGAAGGCGAGCCGCCCCAACCGGTCTGAGAGCTTCTTCGCGTCGATCAGCGGGTAATAGTAATAGAGCCCGGCCACGACCGGGAAAAGCATGCCGCCGATCAGCACATAATGGAGATGCGCAACGACAAAATACGTGTCGTGGGCCTGCCAGTCGAAAGGTGCGAGCGCCACCATGACGCCCGTCAGGCCACCAATGACGAAGATGGCCAGCCCTCCGGTGCCGAACAGCATAGGGGTCGAGAAGATCACCCGGCCGGCCAGCATGGTGGCGATGAAGACGAAGATCTGCACGCCCGTCGGGATCGCCACCGCCTCGGAGGCCGCCGAGAAGAAGGCCAGCGAGATCTGCGGCAGGCCTGTGGCAAACATATGGTGCACCCACAGGCCGAAGGAAAGGAACCCTGTCCCCACTGCCGCGAGCACGATCCAGGAGTAACCGACGATCGGACGCTGGCAAAAAGTCGGCACGATCATGGCCATCAGCGCGATCGCCGGCAGGAAGATGATGTAGACTTCCGGATGGCCGAATATCCAGAACAGATGCTGCCACAGCAGCGGGTCGCCGCCGCGCGCCGCGTCGAAGAACGGCCAATCGAACATCCGTTCCATCTCGAACAGGAGGTCGCCGGCGATCAGCGGCGGGAAGGCGAACAGGATCATTCCGGCGACGATCAGCAGGTACCAGGCGAAGAGCGGCATCAGGTTGATGCGCATGCCCGGCGCGCGGCATTTCATGATGCCGACGATGAGCTCGACGGCGGCCGCGATCGAGGCGACTTCGATGAAGGAAAGGCCGAGCAGCCAGATGTCGGCGCCAATGCCGGAGAACTCCTTGTCGGTGGCGAGCGGCGGATACATGAACCAGCCTGCCGACGGCGCCGCATTGAAGAAGATCGAGCCGCAGACGAAGATACCGCCGAGCAAAAAGCTCCAAAAACTGAAGGCTCCGAGGCGCGGAAACGGCATTTCGCGGGCGCCCAGCATCGGCGGCAGCAGGAAGATCGCGACCGCCTCGAAGATCGGCACCGCGAACAGGAACATCATCACCGTGCCGTGCAGGGTGAAAGCCTGGTTGAATAAGTCGGCCGAGAGGAAGTCGTTGTCGGGCGCGGCGAGCTGTAGCCGCACCAGGAGCGCGAGCACGCCGGCAAACAGCATGAAGGCGAAGGCCGCCGAGCCGTACCAGAGGCCGATCTGGTAATTGTTCACCGAGGTCCAGTAGCGCCAGCCGGTTGGATTGGCCCAGACGGCGCGCAGCCGCTGTTCCTGCGCCTTGTATTCTTCCGGCGAACGCTCCTTGACAGCAGCGCTCATCGCAGGCCCCTCAGCCAGGCGGCCATGGCGCGAATGTCGCCCGGCGGCAACATGTCGAAGGCCGGCATCCCGGAACCAGGCTTGATCAGGTCGGGCCGGGCGATGAAGCGGGTGACGGCGTCTTCGGTGTTGGGCAGGATTCCGGCTGCGACGGTGGCGCGGGAACCGATATGCGAAAGATCCGGGCCGATCAGGCCGCGCGCATCGGTGCCCGCGACGACATGGCAGGACCCGCAGCCATGGCGCAGGAACAGCGCGCCGCCGCTTGCGCCGGCCCCTTCCGCGGGAATTGCCTGGGCGGCAAGCCAGGACCGGAAGGCTTCGGGCGCCATGGCGACGGCCGAGAGCGCCATCAGCGCGTGAGACGTGCCGCAATATTCCGCGCACGGGCCGCGGAATATACCGGGTTTGGTGGCCATGATCGAAAGCCTGTTGGTGCGGCCGGGGATCATGTCCATCTTGCCGCCGAGCGGTGGGATCCAGAAGGAATGGATCACATCGGCGCTTTTCAGGGTCAATTCGACCCGCTCGCCGACCGGCAGCCTGATCTCGTTGGCAGACGCGACCGGCGGTCCCAGAGGAGGGTGATAGACAACTTCCCACCAGAACTGCCTGCCGGTGACTTCGATCCGCAGGGCGGCGGGGCTCGCCTGGGCGAAGGGCCGAAGGCCAGGCATCAGCCACAACGCATAGGCGAGCAGCGCACAAAGCGTGACCGAGGGGAAGACTACGCCGCCCCAAAGGATGATGCTGCTGGCAGACTTTTCGGCCAGCCTGCGGCGATTGACGAGGGCTGCATGAAGAAGCAGGCCGACCACGCCCAGCCAGATGACGGCGCCGCCGCTTAGCATGACCCAAAACAGCATTTCTATCTGCTGCGCTTCCGCTCCCGCGGGCTCAAGTGCCGACTGAGTGCTCGTCTGGGCGCCGGCAGAGCCGCTCGCGAGCAACAATGACGCAGCTGACAGGCTGAAATATCGACCCATTTGCAACCCCTCCGCGGTAAACCGGCGAGAGGGGCGGAAGGTTCCGGGCAACTGAGCGTTCGAACTGGTGGAATGAACGTGTCGCTCGAGTCCGAATGTAGGCTCCAGTCGGCGGTTTTGCGTGCGAGTATTGAGATGCGCACCGGATTTGCGAGGAACGCGTCGATGGCTTTCTGCGACAACACGCGGGCCTCGCGTGTCAAACCTTTGGGCCGGAAGTGGCCGGAGCTTATGGCGCCGCAGAGGCTACGGATTCTTCACCGACAGCAGTCCTTTTATGATTGGTTTTCTGTCACCAGAAATCCTTGTGGTCGGTTACGATCGCTTCTTCGAGTTCAGGGAATGGGCCACGGATTGCAACATGGCGCCGTCCGGCGGCGAACACCTGATGACAACTCAGATCGACGGTCAGATTCTCCGAATTGTCTCCGGTCAGCTCGGCCAGCCGCGTTTCGCTGAGCCCGTAGACCACGGTGCCGATGCCGGCCCAGTAACAGGCCCCTGCGCACATGCAGCACGGCTCGACCGAGGTCACCAGCGTGCATCGCTCGAGAAAGGTCGGGTCGTATTGCTGCGCAGCTGCGCGGGCCACGTTTGCCTCTGCGTGGCCAACGCCGCGATCCCGCGCGTAGGTGTTGCCCGACGAAAGCAGCACGTCGCCTTCCGGCCCGACCAGGAGCGCCCCAAAAGGATGATTGCCACTCGCCCGGCTCTCGGTGGCGATCTCCACGGCGAGACGTAGATATTCGGTATCGCTCTTCATGGCCGCCTCCTTGGGGTGCCCGTTCGTAACTGTACGCGTAAAGAGCTCTTGGACAATTTTCAACGAGTGACGAAACAATTGCGCTCGATCGCCGTTTGCGCGTCATGGCGGGTATTTGGGGCGGGTGTTGGATTGCCCAGAGGAGGCGACGATGAGCGCAACGGGCTTGGAAGTTTTTGACAAAACCCTGCAGACGACAAACATCTGGCTGGACGAGATCATGGCCGATCACGGGCCCGACAGGCGCGTGGCCTGGCATATGCTGGGAGCCGTTCTACGCACCTTGCGGGATTGGCTGCAGATCGAACTGGCTGCCAATTTGGGGGCTGAACTGCCGCTTCTCGTGCGCGGAGCCTACTATGATCGGTATCGGCCGCGTGATCTGCCGACGAGCAGCCGTTCGTTGGAGGATTTTTTGCAGCGGGTGGCCGAGGAGATGAAATCCACTCGACCGGTGAATCCCGAGGATGCGACGAGATCCGTGTTCAAGGTACTCGCCAGGCATATCGACCTCGGCCAGTCGGCCAAGGTGCGGGACGCGTTGCCGAAGCAGATCCGGGCGCTTTGGCCCGAAAGTGTTGGAGTCTAGCAGCAAGACCAAAGTCGGGCCTGCCGATGAGGTTCTCAACCGCCTCCGCCCGCGCGGTCGTTTTCCTCGCGATACAGTCGCTCGGTGGCCCGATCGCTTTCTCTGCGCTCTGCGGGCCCACGGCGTCGCCACGTAAGGAGTGCGTAGGCGAGCAGGATTGCCAGCAGTAGCGGGCCGCCAGCAACGACGATCAACCACATGCTGTTCTCGAACATGGAACATCTCCTTTCTCTCGTTACCCATCAGGAGCGAAACCGTTGCTCCCGGTGCAGGGTTGGACACCGCAGTGCAGTTCTCTTCGCCGAATGGCCAGTGATTCGCCATTCAACTGCTGAACGCGGGCAACTGCTGAACGCGGGCAACTGCTGAGCGCGGGCAACTGTTGAGCGCGGGCAACTGTTGAGCGCGGGCAACTGCTGAGCGCGGGCGGTTTATTGCTTCAGAAAGGCAACTTGTACCCAGCGGGCTGTTGCGCTCGGCAAGCGCTGGTGGAAGAATGGACTTCCCTCGGAAACGTTCCATTGTGCGAGCCATTCGCTGGCTGACTTCCAGGCGTTCACGATATCTGTCTGGACCCCTAACATCCGGTCGCAGACGCACTACGTGTAGTAGGGAACCACAAAGGCTTTCCGACAGTTGAGTGAAGAGGCGACAGCAACCAGACCGGCCGGGGCGAGGAATACCATGCGCGAGAACCACTCCGACGTCTTCGATCTGTTTTCGGAGATTTACACCAATGCGGCGCAGGAGGAGATAAGCATCCAGCAATATCTCCTTGCCTGCCGCGAGGATAAATCGATGTATGCTTCGGCGCCCGAGCGGATGGTCGAGGCGATCGGCGAGCCCACCCTGATCGACACCAGCATGGATGAGCGGCTCGGCCGCATTTTCTCGAACAGGACAATCAAGGTCTATCCCACCTTCGCCGAGTTCTATGGCATGGAGGACACGATCGAGCGCATAGCCGGCTATTTCCGCTATGCCTCTCAGGGGCTCGAGGAGCGCAAGCAGATTCTCTATCTGCTTGGCCCTGTCGGCGGCGGCAAGTCCTCGCTCGCCGAACGGCTGAAGAAGCTGATGGAGGAGCGTCCGATCTATACGCTGAAGGTCGGCGACCAGATCAGTCCGGTTTTCGAATCGCCGCTCGGGCTTTTCAATCCTGACCGCATGGGCGACCTTTTGGAGGACAAATACGGCATCGCGCGGCGCCGGCTGAACGGTCTTATCTCGCCATGGGCGGCCAAGCGCCTCGACGAACTGTCCGGCGACATCTCCAAGTTCAGCGTCGTCAAGCTCATGCCTTCGCGGCTACGCCAGATAGGCATCTCCAAGACCGAGCCAGGCGATGAGAACAACCAGGACGTTTCGGCCCTGGTCGGCAAGGTCGACATAAGACAGCTCGAGCATTTCAGCCAATCCGATCCGGACGCCTATTCCTACAGCGGCGGCCTGAACCGGACCACGCAGGGGCTGCTCGAGTTCGTCGAGATGTTCAAAGCGCCGATCAAGGTCCTGCATCCGTTGCTGACCGCTACCCAGGAAGGCAGCTACAACGGTACGGAAAACTTCGGATCTTTCCCGTATCAGGGCATCGTCGTAGCCCACTCCAACGAATCGGAATGGCTGCAGTTCAAGAACAACAAGAACAACGAGGCATTCCTCGACCGTATCCTGGTGGTCAAGGTGCCGTATTGCCTGCGGGTCACAGAAGAAAGGCAGATCTACGAAAAGCTGCTGCGCGAAAGCGAATTGGCCTCCAGTTCCTGTGCACCGGAGGTTCTCGACATTCTCAGCCGGTTCACCGTTTCGACCCGTCTGGCCGAGCACGACAATTCGCCGCTCTACACCAAGATGCGCGTTTATGACGGCGAGAACCTCAAGGACATAGATCCCAAGGCGAAGTCGGTTCAGGAATACCGCGATGCCGCCGGGGTCGATGAAGGCATGACCGGCGTCAGCACGCGCTTTGCCTTCAAGATCCTGTCGCAGACCTTCAACTACGACACCAAGGAAGTGGCCGCCGATCCCGTGCATCTGATGTACATTCTGGAGGAGGCGATCAAGCGCGAGCAGTTCCCTAAGGAAACGGAAGCCGCCTATCTCGACTTCATAAAGTCGGAACTGGCCACGCGCTATGCCGAGTTCATCGGCCATGAAATTCAGAAGGCCTATCTGGAATCCTACAGCGAATACGGCCAGAACCTGTTCGACCGCTACATCGCCTATGCCGATGCCTGGATCGAGGACCAGGACTACAAAGACCCCGATACCGGCCAGATCCTCAATCGCGAGGTGCTCGACAACGAACTGTCGCAAGTCGAAAAGCCGGCCGGCATTGCCAACCCCAAGGACTTCCGCAACGAGGTCGTGAAGTTCACGTTGCGCGCCCGGGCGAGGAACCATGGCCGCAACCCTTCGTGGACGAGCTATGAAAAGCTGCGCGAAGTCATCGAGAAGCGGATGTTCGGCCAGGTCGAGGATCTGCTCCCGGTGATCAGCTTCGGCTCCAAGCAGGACAGCGTAACGGAGAAGCGGCATACCGAGTTCGTGCATCGGATGGTCGGACGCGGTTACACCGAACGCCAGGTCCGCCGACTGGTGGACTGGTACATGCGGGTGAACAAGGCGGGCTGAGTCCGGCCGGGATGGTTCCATGCCGATCTTTGTCGATCGCCGACTGAACCCAAAGGACAAGAGCCTCGGCAACCGCCAGCGCTTCCTGAAGCGTGCGCGCGAAGAGCTGAAGCGAAGCATCCGGGATCGGATCCGTACCGGCAAGATCGCCGATGTCGACAGCGAGCACACCGTCTCGATGCCGGCGAGGGGCACAGCAGAGCCGAGCTTCAGCGATGCCAAGGACAGCGGCAGGCGGCAGCACATCCTGCCGGGCAACAAGCATTTCGCCCCGGGCGACCGGGTTCCGAAGCCCGGCCAGGGCGGCGGCGGCTCATCTCCCGGGAAAACGGTCTCGGAGGACGATTTTCGTTTCGTGCTCTCGCGCGAGGAGGTGCTCGACCTCTTTTTCGAGGATCTCGAACTTCCCGACATGGTCAAGCTCAACCTCAAGGAGATACTATCCTTCAAACCGCGCCGCGCCGGGTTCGCGGCGACCGGTTCGCCGACCAACATCAATGTCGGGCGCACGATGCGAAACAGCCATGGTCGCCGGATTGCGCTAAGGCGCCCCAAGCAGGAGGAACTCGATGCGATTGCGGAGCAACTCGCAATCCTGGAGGCCGAGCCGCAGAGCGCGGCGCCGGCACGCCAGCGCATTGCAGCGCTGCGGGAGGAGCTTGAGCGACTTGAGCGCCGCCGCAAGCGGATCGCCTATGTCGATCCCGTCGACATCCGCTTCAACCGTTTCGACGCCCAGCCCGTACCGAACGCCAATGCGGTCATGTTCTGTCTCATGGACGTATCCGGCTCGATGGGCGAACGCGAGAAGGATCTGGCCAAGCGCTTCTTCGTGCTGCTGCACCTGTTCCTGAAACGGCGCTACGACCGCACCGAAATCGTCTTCATCCGCCATACGCACGAGGCGCAGGAGGTGGACGAGGAAACCTTCTTCTACAATACGCAAAGCGGCGGCACGGTTGTTTCCACGGCACTCGAGGAAATGCACCGCATCATCGCGCAACGCTATCCCAGCAACGAGTGGAACATCTATGCCGCCCAGGCGTCGGACGGCGACAATTTCGTCACCGATTCTGAGCGCTGCATCGGCCTGATGGACGGCCAGATCATGCGCCTGTGCCAGTATTTCGCCTATGTCGAGATCATCGACGAACGTGAGAGCCATATTTTCGGCACCACCGACAATGGAACCTCGCTCTGGCGCGCCTACAGCGTTGTCAACCAGCGATGGCCGAATTTCCAGATGAGCCGTATCGCCAACGCAGCCGACATCTATCCGGTCTTTCGCCAGCTCTTTGCCAGGCAGCCGGTCCTGCAGAAAAGCGCTTGAGGGGAGCCGATGGCGAACCAGACTATCAAGTCGGGCCAGACCAGCAAGTCGGGCCAAACCAGCAAATCAGGCCAAACCGGCAAACCAGGCCAAACCAGCAAATCAGGTTTGCTCTTTTCGGGGTCCGACTGGGATTTCAAGACACTGTCGCGCGCCTACGAAGCGATCGAGGCGATCGCCATCGAGGAGCTTCATCTCGACATCTATCCGGTGCAGATGGAGATCATCTCGTCCCAGCAGATGCTCGACGCCTATTCCTCGGTCGGCATGCCGCTGATGTATCGCCACTGGTCCTTCGGCAAGCATTTTCTCTACCAGGAATTGCTCTACCGCAAAGGCGGGCGGGGGCTCGCCTATGAGCTGGTGATCAATTCCAATCCTTGCATCGTCTACCTGATGGAGGAAAACACCATGGCCCTGCAGGCCCTGGTGACAGCTCATGCAGCGCTTGGCCATAATCATTTTTTCAAGAACAATCATCTGTTCCGGCAATGGACGGACGCCAGCGCGATCCTGAGTTATCTGGACTTTGCCAAGGGTTACATTGCCCGTTGCGAGGAACGGCACGGCGTTGCCGCGGTGGAGGCGATCCTCGATGCGGCCCACGCGCTGATGGAACAGGGGGTCTTCAGATATCGCCGGCCGCCGAAGCTGTCGTCGGAGCGGCAGCGTGTAGGCGTTCGTGAGCGCCTGGAGTACGAAGAGCGTTCTTACAACGATCTGTGGCGCACGCTGCCGCCTTCGAAGGGTGGAGACAATGTTGGGGAAAAGAATTCCGACATCGCGGAGCGAAAGAAAACGCTCAAGCTGCCCGAGGAGAACCTGCTTTACTTCCTGGAAAAAAACAGCCTGGTCCTGGAGCCCTGGCAGCGTGAAATCGTCAGGATCGTCCGCGTGGTCGCGCAATACTTTTATCCGCAGCGGCAAACGCAGGTGATGAACGAAGGCTGCGCCACCTTCGTGCACTACACGCTGATGAACATGCTGTTCGATCGTGGCCTGATCAGCGAAGGCGCGATGCTGGAAATCCTGCGCAACCATTCGAACGTGATCTTTCAGCCGGGCTTCGACGACCCGCGGTTTTCCGGCATCAATCCTTATGCGTTGGGCCTCGACATGATGCAGGACATCCAGCGCATAGCGACCGAGCCGACTGCCGAGGATCGTGACTGGTTCCCCGATATCGCCGGCAACGGCGATTGGCGCGAAACCCTGCTCGACGCGTGGGCGAACCATCGCGACGAATCTTTCATCCGCCAGTATCTGAGCCCCGCTCTGATGCGGAAGTGGCGGTTCTTTGTCCTCGCCGACGCCGCCAGCGAGCCGCATTACGAAGTCGCGTCGATACACAATGAGCGTGGCTACGAAAAGATACGCGCCGGGCTCGCCCAGAGCTACGACATCGGCGCGAGCCGGCCGGATATCCAGGTGGTGGATGTCGATCTGCTCGGCGACCGGCAGTTGCGACTGGAGCACAAGGTGAAGAACGGCATCATGCTGGAGGAGGGCGGTCGCGACGCGACGCTGCGCCATATCCGGACCCTGTGGGGCTATGAGGTCAGCCTGGCGGCGATCGATGCGCAAACCGGCGCGACGCTCAACGAACGTTCGACCAGCCAAATCGGGGAATGACCAAAACCGGAATGGCCGGCGACGGCGTCGTTCTACAGCCGGGTTTTTACTCCTGGGTCCAATGCTCCGGGTCCAATGCCCTGGCCGTCGGACCCGGGAAGGTCGGTTCCGTAGGGATCTCCGGTGGTATATCGGGAGGAATTTCGACGGGCTGCCTTTCGGGGCTGGGAACGGGATCAGGCGAAGGCGGAGGAACGCCCGGAGGCTCACCTGGCGGAGTCTCCGGCGGAGCAGGAGGCCGGGCCGGCTCAGGATTGGGATTATCCGGTATCGGCACGGGATTGTTCGGGTCTGGATCAGGATCGGTCATCGGAGACTCCCCGAAGCTTGCTTCACATCTCCTCGGCGCCAATGTGTTTCCACTCAACAGCTCCGGCGCCAATGAATAGCTCGTTCTCGCTGTCGACCCCGGCCTAGACGTGGGTCGTTCGCAGCGACATGTGTCTCCTTCCGTTTGCTCGGAGGAGGATCATCCAGGGTGACAACCATCGCGCCGAACGATGGTTCCATGCCTTGGCGGTGGGGCTCAATGCCAGCGGCGTTGAATAATGGAGCGGCGGCTCCACCTTCGTCGCCTTTACCGTGTCGGCGAGCACGCTATGTACGCCGCGTATTGCCAAGACGGTTCAGGGAGGAACAGCATGCGCGCGTTCATGATTGTCACCCTTCTTCTGGTCGCAATCGCAATGGCGCTGTCGCTCGCACACGCGTTGGAGTTGCCCGGCAAGTTGCGCCTCAAGGAGGCCACCTACAAATCTGTGCAGGAGATCTACTATCCCGGCTTCACGATCGGCGGGTTTGCCGAGATCGGCGGCATCATTGCACTCGCCATCCTGCTTTACCTCACGCCCTATCCAGGCGGTCGATTCTGGTGGACTTTGGCGGCCCTTGTCTTCCTGGTGGCGGAACATGCGACCTATTGGCTGGTAACACATCCCGTCAACAATTTCTGGGTGCAGGACGTCGCAGTGTCGAATCCAGCCGCGACGTTTTTTTCAATGCTCCGCCGGAAGCAAAGCGGCGACTGGAAAGACTTGCGCGATGTTTGGGAAGCCTCGCACGTCGCCAGGGCAGTTCTGGCGATGCTGAGCCTGATCTCGATTGCTGTCGCCGCGACATTTTATGCTGGGAGTGAATAGCGCGTGGGATGCGCAGCGACGCTACTTGTTCGTCCGCATCTTTTGTCTTGGATTGATCCCGCCAAGGGCGTTCGTGTCGTTCTCGACATCGCCCTCGATGGTGTTTTCGCCTTCGAGTACGAGTTCGTCGCCTTCCTTGATCGTGCCCTTCGAGGTGCCGATACCGGGATTGTTCCTCAGATCGGCATCGCTCGGCTTTTTCCACTTTGGATGTTTGGTTCCGCTCATGGCACAACTCCTTCGAAAAGTGTCCTGTTCTAAAGCGCATCGCGTTGAAACGGATTCAATCGACGCGCTTTAAATCTTTGTTTTTATGCATGTCGTTGTCCCAAAACCGCTGCGCACTTTTGGGCGACATGCACTAGAAACAGCACGGCGCGATGAATGTTCCGCCGAAACTCACCTTGACGCGGCCTTGTCCGCGAGGCGGCTAGAGCCCGAACGGATAGGTGTCGGGAACGCCGGTTCCGACATGCTCCGGCCCAAGCGGCGTCACCGCGACGGTTTCGTCAAACCAGACGAACGCGTCAAACTGCTGGGCAAGAGAGGCATCCGCGTAATGGCTGCGCAGTTCGGTTTCCGGCCGATAGATCACGCCGATGAAGCGCTCCAGCCGACGCTCCAGAAGCCGCTCGCGCAACGTATCGTCGCGCTTGATATCGAGCAGGAAACGCGAGACGCCGCAATCGTGGCAAAGCCGCTCGTAGCTATCGCTATGGGAAGGCCGCACCCGCTTAATCTCCATCTCGCTGTCCCAGTCGCAGGCCGCGGCGACTGTCCCGGAATGCGTGCTGAGCCCGATCAAGGCTGCCTCGTCGCCGAAGCGCTGGCGGCAGAGCTGGCCGATGTTCACTTCGTCCCTGACAATCCCCATTTCGGTGTAGCGGGCGTCGCCGATATGGGAATTATGCGCCCACACGACCGCCTTGGCGTTCGGCCCGCGAGCTTCCAGCAGATGCTCGAGCGTCTCGAACATATGGGTGTCGCGCAGGTTCCAGGACTGCGCGCCGCCATAATACATGATCCGGTAGTAGCGTTCCGCGGATGCGATCAGCCGGGCATTCTGGGTCGCATCCAGGAAATCGACGCCGTCCTGCTGGGCATAGTCGAGCTGCCTGGCAAGCAGTTCGCGGCATTGTTCGAGCACGGCCTGCTCGCATTTCTGGTAACCCGAAGTGAGCGCGACACGGCCGTAGGTGGATGGTTCATTTTGCCAAGGCGTCAGACAGCCATAGCGTTCACGCGCGATCTTTGCTGCCTGCGGATCGACCCGGTCGAGATAGTGCAGAACCGCGGCGATCGATCCGCTCATATTGTAGATGTCGAGGCCATAGAACCCCGCCAGTCGGGACGATAGCCTGATGCGCTCGTTGTGATGTCGCATCCAGTCGACGAACGCCGCAACGTCGGTGTTGCGCCACATCCAGGTGGGAAACCGCTGGAACGGCGGATCGGCGTTGGCGCGTGGCGGCCGATGGCGGACGTAGCGGTCGATCGCCGCTGCATCGGGCCAGTCGGCCTCGACTGCGACGATGGTGAAGCCGTGCTTCTCGATGAGCCTGCGGGTGATCGCGGCGCGGGCCCGGTAGAACTCCGACGTGCCGTGGCTCGCTTCACCGAGCAGGACGACGCGCCGGTCGCCAAACCGGTCGAACAATTCGCCGAACGCCGGATCGTCGAAGCCCGGCAGCGGCTCGGCCGCCGCCGCGATCATCTCCGGCAGGCTGCGCGTGCGCGCGCGTCCGGACGGACCATCATTCGCGATACGGTTGCCGCTCTCGGGCCAGCCCTGCTCGCCGATGAGCGGGACAAACCGCACGCCGCCGAAATCCTCCTCGCTGTAAGTTGCAGCGCCGGTTCGGGTGACCTTGAGAAGGCGCTGATCATGCGGCTCGTCGCCGACCGGGATGACCAGCCTGCCGCCAACGTCGAGCTGTTCCTGAAGCGCAAGCGGCGCACCGGGTCCGCCGGCGGCGACCAGAATGGCGTCGAAGGGCGCCGCGTCGGGCCAGCCTTTGGTGCCATCGCCGGTGCGGACCTCGATATTGTCATAGCCAAGCTCTTGGAACCGCTGTCTCGCCGTTTCGGCCAACCCGGCGTGGCGCTCGATCGTGTAGACGCGTTCGACAATCCGGCTCATCACGGCAGCCGCGTAGCCCGAACCGGTGCCAACCTCCAGGACATGGTCGCCCGGTCCGATTTCCGCCATCTCGATCATCAAGGCGACGATGTAGGGCTGCGATATCGTCTGACCCTCGGCGATCGGCAACGGCCCGTCCTCGTAGGCGAATTCTTCAAAACCGGGAGCGACGAAAGCCTCGCGCGGAACCTCACGCATCGCTTCCAGCACCTCGCGATCATGGATGCCACGGCGGCTGAGATGGACTTCGACCATTCGGTTGCGTTCGTGGGAAAGATCGAGCATCGTTTTGCTCCTCTTGCGAGATGACAGCCCCCCGATTGTCCCCTAATCGTGCCCGACGGCTTCTCGGGTATGCGCTCGGCCTCGGCAACTCATGTCGGGCGGCTAGTCTCCTTAACCGTTGGCGAGCTTCCAGGTTCCTGCAAAAGAGCGATTGGCGGCGCAACGGCGGCTCCAGCCGAACTTATTTCCGTGAAAATCCTTTCTCCAGGGCGATGTCACTCCAGATATCGACGGGCGAACGCATTCTGGAGATTTTTCCATGAACGACGAGGCTCAGAAGCCTGCGACCCTAACAGGCCTTTATCAGGTCGATCTCATGGACCGCTATTGGCGGGCCGCGAACTACATTTCGGTTGGCCAGATCTATCTGATGGACAATCCGCTGCTGCGCGAGCCGCTGAAAGCCGAACACGTCAAGCCGCGGCTGCTCGGCCATTGGGGCACGACGCCTGGCCTCAACTTCATCTACGTCCACCTGAACCGCGTCATCCGACAACGCGGTCTCGACGTTCTGTTTATCTGCGGCCCGGGTCATGGCGGCCCGGCGATGGTGGCGAACACCTGGCTCGAGGGCAGCTACAGCGAGATCTATCCCGAAATCGGCCAGGGCGAAGACGGGTTGAGGAAACTTTTTCGGCAATTCTCGTTCCCCGGCGGAGTGCCGAGCCACGCTGCTCCGGAAACGCCCGGCTCGATCCATGAAGGCGGGGAACTGGGATATGCGCTGGTCCATGCTTTCGGCGCGGCCTTCGACAATCCCGATCTGGTGGTCGCCTGCGTCGTCGGCGACGGCGAAGCGGAAACCGGTCCGCTCGCGGCGGCATGGCACTCCAACAAGTTCCTCAACCCGGCATCCGACGGCGCTGTGCTGCCGATCCTGCATCTCAACGGCTACAAAATCGCCAACCCGACGATCCTTGCCCGCATGGATGACGTGGAATTGCGAGCCCTGTTCGCCGGCTATGGCTACGAACCTTTTTTCGTCGAAGGTCACGAGCCGATTCCCATGCATCGGTTGATGGCCATCAAGCTGGACACCGTGCTCGACAGAATCGGCTCGATCCAGGAGCGCGCCCGTACACCGTTCTGGCAAGGAGAGCGTCCGCTGTGGCCGATGATCGTGCTGCGCAGCCCGAAGGGGTGGACCGGCCCGAAGGAGGTCGATGGCGAGAAGGTCGAGGATTTCTGGCGCTCGCATCAAGTGCCGGTGTCGAACGCCCGCAGCAATGCGGGACATCGCAAGATCCTCGAAGACTGGATGCGGAGCTACGAACCGGAAAAGCTGTTCGACGACAGCGGGCATCTTCTTCCAGAACTGGCGGCACTTGCGCCAACCGGATCCAGGCGCATGGGCGCAACCCCCTATGCCAATGGCGGACTGCTGAAGCGCGACCTCGTGCTTCCCGATTGGAAAAGCCTGGCGCTCGACGTGCCGCGTCCGGGAGGTGCCAAGGCCGAGGCGACGCGGGTTCTCGGAAGCTATCTCCGCGAGGTCATAAGCCTGAATGCGCAGGCCGGGAATTTCCGACTGATGGGGCCGGATGAGACATCCTCCAACCGCCTAGACGAGGTCTTCGAGGTTACCGACCGGGTCTGGATGCAGCGGATCGAGCCCTATGACGTAAAACTCTCCCGGGACGGCCGCGTCATGGAAGTGCTCAGCGAGCATCTCTGCCAGGGATGGCTGGAGGGCTATTTGCTGACCGGCCGCCATGGCCTGTTCTCCTGTTACGAGGCGTTCATCCACATCGTCGATTCCATGGTCAACCAGCATGCGAAATGGCTGAAGACATCCCGCGAGCTTGCCTGGCGCGAGCCGATCGCTTCCCTCAATTACCTGCTGACCTCGCATGTCTGGCGGCAGGATCACAATGGCTTCAGCCACCAGGATCCGGGCTTTGCCGATTTCGTCGCCAACAAGAAGGCCGACACGGTCAGGCTCTATTTCCCGCCGGATGCCAACACGCTGCTGTGGATCACCGACCATTGCCTGAGAACCTATAACCGCATCAACGTCATCACCGCCGGCAAGCAGCCGGCGCCGCAATGGCTGTCCGTCGACGCCGCGGAGGCCCACTGCAGGGCGGGGGCGGGAATCTGGGAGTGGGCCGGGACGGTTGCGGAGCGCGAGGATCCGGATGTGGTCATGGCCTGCGCCGGCGACGTGCCGACACTGGAGACGCTCGCGGCCGCCGACATTCTGCGTTCGGCGCTTCCTGACCTGAAGGTTCACGTCGTCAACGTGGTCGACCTGATGACGCTGCAGTCGAATTCAGAGCATCCGCATGGCCTGGCGGACGAGGATTTCGACGCGCTGTTCACGAAAGACAGGCCGGTTATCTTCGCCTATCACGGCTATCCCTATCTCATCCACCGCCTGACCTACCGGCGCGCCAACCATGACAACATGCACGTGCACGGCTTTCACGAGGAAGGCACCACGACGACGCCTTTCGACATGGTCGTGCTCAATGAGCTCGACCGCTACCACTTGGCGCTCGCGGCGGTCGAACGCGTGCCTGGGCTCGCCGAACGGGCGAAAGACCTTGCCGCCGAACTTCACGGCAAGCTTGACGAACACAAGGCTTACGTCCGCGAGCATGGCGAAGACATGCCCGAGATCCAGGAGTGGAACTGGCCCGAGAACAGCTCGACGAAGGCTGGCGATTGATGCGACAGGCAATTCTTGCACTGAACGCCGGCTCCTCCAGCATCAAGTTCGGACTATACGATCTGGAACCCTCCGCGGAACTGCAGCTTGTCTCGCGTGGCAAGCTGGATCTCGGCGATGCGCCGAGGCTCAGCGCGAAAGCGGCTGACGGAACCATGCAGTGTGATCGGCCGCTTGCCGCAGACGCACGCGATGCGGGCATCGGCGATTTGCTGCGCTGGATCGAGAGCGAACTTGGCGGCAGGAAACTGGTCTGCGCCGGTCACCGCATCGTGCATGGCGGGCGCGAGTTCGTCGAACCCGTCCGCCTGACGCCGGTCGTGATCGAGGCCCTGGACAGGCTGACGCCGCTTGCGCCGCTGCACCAGCCCCGCAGTCTCGCGCCGATCCGCACACTTGCGGCGCTGCGGCCGGATCTGCCGCAGGTCGGCTGCTTCGACACCGCCTTCCATCAGACGATCGATCCGATCGTCAGCCGCTTCGCGCTGCCGCGCAAATACGATGCGGACGGAATCCGCCGCTATGGGTTTCACGGACTTTCCTACGAGTACATCGCCGGGCGGCTCAAGGCGATGTCGCCGGCGCTTGCAGCGAAGCGGACGATCGTCGCCCATCTCGGCAACGGGGCGAGCCTGTGCGCCATGCGCGACGGGAGAAGCTTCGACACAACGATGGGCTTTTCCGCGCTCGACGGGCTGGTCATGGGCACGCGTTGCGGCGCCATCGATCCGGGCGTGCTTTTGTACTTCGTCCTGGAACGAGGCATCGCCGGAGAGGCTCTGCAGCATATGCTCTATGAGCAATCCGGGCTGCTTGGAATATCCGGCATCTCGGGCGACATGCGCACGCTGGAAGCGAGCGACGACCCCCACGCCCGCGAAGCGGTAGAGCTTTTTGCCTTCAGGGTGGCACGGGAAGCTGCCGCGCTCGCCAACACGCTGGGCGGCCTCGAATGCCTGGTGTTCACCGCCGGCATCGGCGAGCGCTCGGCGCCGGTCCGCAAGGCAATATGCGAAAGGCTTGATTGGCTTGGGGTGGCGATCGACGAGCCATCCAATGCCGCCCATGCCGGGACCATAAGCCAACCGGACAGCGAGGTCGAAATACGCGTCGTCGCGACCGACGAGGAGAGCATCATTGCCCGCCACGCGCGGGAGCAAGGGGATGCTTGATAACGCAATCAGCGGCGCGTTTCCAGGCAAGGAACCCTGCGCGTCCGCGACCGTTTCCCCTATCTGATGACCTTGGGGGATATGATTACCAAAGGGAGAAATCCAATGGCGGAGACCACCAATATGGCAGGCACCTCAAAGGCGGCAAACGACGCGCAGGAAGCGATGAAGAAACAGATCGCCGAGCTTCGTCGCGAAATCGCCAAAATAAACCGGACCCTTTCCGACCGTGCCGAGGAGGCACAGGGCTGGTACGAGAGCGCCGCCGAACGAGCCTCGCGCGCAGCCCGGCAATTGCGTAGCCAGGCACACACCGTGACCGAAACCGTCCAGCAGAACCCAGGCACGATCTCTACGGCAATGATGCTTGGCGGGGTGCTCGGCGTACTCTTGGGAATTGTGATTGCAAAGAGCTCCGAGCCTGAACGGCGGTGGTTCTAGAGCATTTTGCAGCCAAAAGTCTTGGTTTGGCGTCCGACAAAATGCGTAAAACAAAGAGTTAGAGCGCGGGTTTGGTCCACCAAAACCAAAGCGCTCGAGGGCAATTCACCACCCGCGCGGTGCCGAGGCTGCCTTCGGCGTCGCGCGCGCCTGTTCCCTCCAGGCAGGCCGTAAAGCACCTACGATACATCGCCGCAGCCTGTTGCCTCCTCGTAAGCACGTCGAAGGAGCTTTAGCCCTCTGTGGATCTGGCTCTCGGTCAGACTTGCGTATCCCATCACCAGGCCGAGGCAGCTGCGATCCAATGTCTGGTCGAAATCCACTGTCTGGTCGAAGTAATGCGGCGATATCGAATGGATGCCAACTCCGAGCGCGGCGGCCTTATCGATGAACGACGCCGCCATGGAGGGCGGCATGTCGCGAAACCAGACGACGACGTGCAGACCGGCCTCTGCGCCTTCGACCCGAACGAGATCGCGGAATTCCGCCTGCAGAGCGTCGAGGAGCGCTGCACGTCGGCGGGCATTTTGACGCCGGGCCTTGCGCACGTGGCTTTCGTAGACGCCGGTTTCCATCAGGGTCGCAAGCGCCTCCTGTTCGAGGCTGGGGGCATGCCTGTCCGTCAGGCGCTTGGCATGGGCAAAAACCTCCTGCAACTCACGCGGAACGACGACGTAGCCGATCCGCAGCAACGGCGACAGTGTCTTCGAAACCGTACCGATATAGATGACGTTCGACGCGCCTCCCAGCGCGCGAAGCGGCGGTATCGGGTTCATGTCGAAACGATATTCGCTGTCGTAGTCGTCCTCGACGATGTAGGCCCTCTTCTCTTTCGCCCATCCTAGCAGTTGCTGGCGTCGCCCCATCGACATGACGCTTCCCAAGGGAAACTGATGTGACGGCGTGACGTAAGCCAGCCGCGCGTCAACATCCGCCAACAGGTCTGCCCTGATGCCTTCGGCGTCGACCTCCACCGGGGCGGCGATGGCTCCTGTCATCTCGAAGACGCTCCGTGCCATCGGGTAGCAGGGCTCTTCGATGGCGAAGCCGTCGCCCTCATCGAGAAGCAGGCGGGCGCAGAGATCCAGTCCCTGCTGAGAACCGTTGACGACGACGATCTCGCTCACCTCGCAGCGGATGCTGCGCGCTCGCCATAGATAGCCCTGCAGGGCGGCACGCAGGCGGGTCAAGCCACAGGGGTCGCCATAGGACAGCTTGAGCGGCCGTCCCATCGCAGCATCGTTCATGGCCTTTCGCCAGGCAAGGGTCGGGAAGTCAGAGGCCGACATGTCGCCGTAGCGGAAGTCGGCTACGAGCTTCTCCGACGCAACCCGCATCGGGATGGCTCGGGATCGAAGCCTTTCTCCGAAAGCGGAGAGGCTGTGTGGCTCTGCGGCTGTATGAACGAGGTCTCCCGGCTCGCTGTGCGCGACCTTGATAGCCACCCGTGGCCGAGCGCCATGTCGAATTACCACGAACCCCTCGGCGGCGAGCTGTTCGTAAGCGGACGTCACAGTCGTTCGCGAGACGCCAAGCTCGACCGCCAGTGCACGAGCCGACGGAAGCACGTCTCCGCGCCCGTAGATCTCCGCCACGATCTGTTCCCGCAGGTTCTCATAGATCCCGCGCGCGCCCAATCCCGGCGACGAACCTCCCGACGACGAATTCTGCTTGCGGGACTGGACCATTCGCGATTACCCAAATGAAGACGTTTCGTTGATCCAGACATTACCGGGAAAATCAGCCAGGCAAAGGCCTGAGGCCAACTGGACCAGCGTTTTTTATTCAAAACTGGTTCTATGTCAGGGCCAGTTGCGCTTGTATTGATGACGCCAGATTGCACCTCCTGGGAAGTAAAATGCTGGCCGAGTTCCACCAATTCATCATCGTCTTTACCGCCTACGTCATCGCTGCCGGCAGTCCCGGGCCGAGCAATATGCGTATCATGGCCGTTGCCATGAACGACGGCCGCGGGGCCGCGCTGGCAATCGCATCTGGCGTCGTCAGTGGCTCGATCTTTTGGGGCCTGATGGCGGCGTCAGGTGTCTCGGCGATCCTCAGTCGATACGCGCACGCACTTGTGGTCCTGCAGCTGATCGGCGGCCTGTATCTTCTCTATCTCGCCTTCAAGGCGGGCAAGGCTGCGCTTTCTTCAGACAAGGATCAGCTTCGCCCGACCAACGAACGGAAGGCGACGGCGGCCACTCTCTACCAGCGCGGACTGCTGATGCATCTCACCAATCCGAAATCGATCCTGGCTTGGATCGCGCTGATGACGCTGGGACTCGGGCCCGGGTCGTCGTCGCATACGGTTCTGGTGATCCTCGCGGGCTGCGCGGTGCTGAGCGTCACCATCTTCTGCGGCTACGCGATCGTCTTTTCGACCGCTCCCATGATCGCCCTGTATCGGCGGGCGCGGCGCTGGATCGAAGGCACGCTGGCGGTATTCTTCGGATTTGCCGGGCTAAAGCTTCTCCTGGCCCGCATCTGAAAAGGTTCCTTCATGTCACTCTTCCAAGGCCTTTCAGCATTCCCGATCACCCCGGCGGACGCTTCCGGCAGGCTCGACACCGCCGCCCTCGCGCGCCTTCTGAGGAACATCGAGGAGGCGAGAGCGGACTCCATCGGACTGCTCGGCAGTACCGGCGCCTATGCTTTCCTCACGCGACAAGAGCGTCGACGGGCGGTCGAAACGGCAATGGACACGGTCGGCGGCAAAATCCCGGTTATGGTCGGCGTCGGAGCGATCCGGACCAGCGATGCCGTGGACCTTGCCCGTGACGCGAAGGCTGCGGGCGCCGACGGCCTGCTGCTCGCTCCGGTTTCCTATACGCCGCTCGTCGACGACGAGGTCTTCGAACACTTCACCGCAGTCGCCGACGCAGGGCAACTCCCGCTTTGCATCTACAACAATCCCGGCACGACCAGGTTCACCTTCAGCCTGGACCTCATTTCCCGCTTGTCGAAGGTGGCGAACATCGAAGCCGTGAAGATGCCTTTGCCGTCCGGTGGTGACTTCGCGTCCGAACTCGCCTCCCTCCGGTCTGCGACCGGGTCGGCATTCAGGATCGGCTACAGCGGCGACTGGGGCGGCGCGCCTGCGCTGCTCGCCGGGAGCGACGCCTGGTATTCCGTCGTCGCAGGACTTCTGCCGTCACCGGCCCTGGCCCTGACGCGAGCGGCGCAAGCCGGGGACGCTGCGACCGTCGAGCGACTTGACGCCGCCTACGGACCGCTTTGGGCGGTGTTCAAGGAATTCGGCAGTTTCAGGGTGATGTATGTCGTCGCCAGGCTGCTGAACCTCTGCGACGTCGATCCGCCACGCCCTGTCCTCCCGCTGAAGGACCAGGCACGGCAGCGCGTCGCCGCCGCTCTCGACCATCTCGATGCGGTTTTCTCCGCTGGTTGTAAGCAACGTCGATAGTCAGTCTTCATCAGGATATTGCCATGCTGGATTCCAACGCCTTCACCGTCTACCTGTTCACGGCATTCCTGCTGGCAATTACTCCGGGTCCGGGGATTTTTTATGTCGCGGCCCGAACCCTTTCCGGCGGTCGCTCGGAAGGAATCGCTTCGAGCCTTGGCAATGGTTTCGGCGGGCTGTTTCATGTCGTGGCCGGCAGCCTTGGCGTCTCGGCGATCGTGCTGGCAAGCGCCGAATTGTTCACGGCACTCAAGGTGGTCGGCGCGCTCTATCTGGTCTGGATGGGATACCGAACCATTCGCCATGCCAGGCTCGACTACAAGTCGCTGGGTCATTCGGAGCCGCCCGTCGGCACGATGCGGGCCTTCAGGGATGGCGTTCTTGTCGAAGTGATGAACCCGAAGACGGCCGCATTCTTCCTCGCCTTCATTCCCCAGTTTGTCGATACATCGTCGGATCACGTCGTTCTGCAGTTCCTGATCCTCGGCGCCATCTCGGTGGCCCTCAACACGCTCGCCGATATTGTCGTGGCGTTTGCAGCCGGAAGGCTTCGCGACGGCGCGGCGTCGCGTGGGAATCTCGTTCGCCGTCTTCGTGAAGGCTCGGGCGGTGCCATGATCATGCTTGGATGCGGGCTGCTGCTGGCAAGGCGTCCGGTTGCCTGAGCTTGTGAGAAGGAGCAAAAATGCATGACGGCCGCTGCCTGGCGGGACCTGCGATGACGGCCGAATTCGCTTACCTCATCGACATTAAGTTCGTGACCAGACCTGCCTTGACCTCAAGCACCGGCGCGGGCGCCTCGGCATGACCGATGTCCCGCAACCGATCGGGGGTCAAACCAGCGATTGCCCGACGTCTTGAGACGGTCCGCTGCCAGGTCTTGAGAGCCGCGATTGCGGTTGCTGTGGTTTTCAGCACAAGTCCAAGCAGACGGTGACGATCGACGCGAGTTTGCGTGTGAGCCATTTTCGGCCTCCATCATCATTGTCGGCAGGTTGAACCGCGGGGCGCCTGTTCCACTGCGCTTTGCGCCTTACGGCTTGCGGCCGATCACGGCGCCGTTCGCGCCGGGTGCCTCGAACCAGACCGTCTCGATGTGCCGGAATCCGGCTTCCTCGAGCCACGCCGAATATTCGGCCTGCGTGTAGTTTCGTCCTTCCGTCTCGATCAGCATGTTGAGGCTCATCAGCGCCGCCGACGCCGGTCCGGTCTTTTCGTCATTGACGAGAAGCTCGCTGATGACGACTGCGCCGCCGCTCGGCAAAGCCCCGAACGACCGGCGCAGCAGGGCGCGGTTCTTCGCCTCGTCCCAATCGTGCAGGATCATCGACAGGAGATGCAAATCGTGACTCCCGGGAAGCTGCTCGAAGAAGTTGCCGCCTGCGGTCTCGATCCGGTCGGTCAAGCCGGCCTCGGCAATCTTTCCCGCGGCGATCGCGGCCACATGCGGCAAGTCGAACACGGTCGCACGCAGCGCCCCATACTGTTTGCAAAGCTCGATGTCGTACGCCCCCGATCCGCCGCCGATGTCCAGGAGGCGGCGGAAATGTCCGAAATCCAGGGCTTCGCCGAGCTTGCGCGCGGTCATCGTGGAGACCGAATGCATCGCCTCCCAGAACAGCGCCAGCATCATCGGATCTTCGCCGTCGAACGCCGAGGATCGCACAGCCGGGTCCCACGTGGTCGGCCGGTTCGTGCGCAGCGCCTCGGTAAGCCTGCCCCAGCCGGGATAGAGCCGCTTGTCGAGCATCTGCACAAAGGCGCCGAAGTAATACGGTTTTCCGCGCACGAGATAGGTTTCGCTTAACGGCGTGTTGCGATAGCGGCCGCCGGTTTTCTCCAGGAGCCCTAGTGCAGCGCAGCCGGTCAACAGCATCTCGGCCGGCCGTTGGTGCAGGCCGAGCGCTTCCGCCAGCTCCGCAACCGTGGTGCCGGCGCCGCCGGCAAGGCGGCTGAACAGGTCCAGCTCATGTGCTGCAGCCAGAGTCTTGAAGGCCCAGAAACCGGTCGAAAGCGCCATCAGCGGGACGGCGGAAGGAAGCTCCGGCGTGACGGCAATCGGGTGGACGGTTGCATGCTTGGCCGGAGGCGGTGCCCGCGAAAGTTGACTGGCCATGATCACCTCCTCTTTCAGAGCAAGTCACATCCGCAACCGTCTGGCGCAACCGGCTGGCTTGTGACAATCCACGCGGCGAGCGTGTGGCTGCGGTCTGCTGAAGTGCGAATCTGGCGGTGCGGCGTTACGCGACGATTTCAGAAGGAGAAAATTCGGTTACATCTGAAACTTGTATCATTAGGCCGGAGCCGGCTGGCTTTCTCGATCGTGCCGGCATCACCGGGCGATGCGGCGCAGGGTCAAGGCAGCTAAAATGGTGGCCGCTGCCAGAAGCGGCAGCCAGGCTTGCGGATCGCCCATGGCATGCAGCGTCAGGCCGCTGAGCAGCAGCCACAGCAGCGGGATCGCCAACAGCAGCGGCACAAGCCCGCCGCTCGCGGCAAGCAGGACGCCGAGCGCTGCGATCGCCGTCGGGTCCGGCGCGATGCCGAAGACCTCGGCGCTCGCCCATGGCCGCCCGAAGAGCGGCGGCAGCAGGGGATAAACGAGGCCAACGCCCGCGATCAGCAGCCCGAGCCGCCCTGCGATGTCCCGCCGGTCAAAGGCGAGGCCGCCGCGCGCGGCACCGCCGATCGCCAGCAGCAGCGCCTGCAGGCCGAAGGCCGGCGCGACATAGGCGATCGCCCAGTTGATCGCGGCATAGCGGCTCCACAGGAAGGACCAGCCGACGAAGGCAAAGAGCGCGGCGAGGACGAGCGCAATCCACAGACCATGGCGACGCGGCTGCCTAAGCACGAGCAGGACAATGGCGAGGCCGACGGCGAGCGTCAGGAGATGCAGCGGCCAGAACGCGGCATTGGCCAACTCGAACATGCGCCAGTAGACGCGCGGCGAGAAGAGCAGGAAATCCTCCAGCCGGTAGGTCCACCATTCCGACATCCAAGCAGGTTCCACAAAAGCCTCCCACGGTTTTGCGACAAGAACCTGCGACAAACAACAGAATCCAGGCAGGCATTCGTGGCCAGCCGACGAATGCCTGCCTAGAGGTCCCGGACGTAGGCCGCCATCCGCTCGCGCATGGCCGCGTCGGGGAGGGGTCCGGTCGCTGCCAACAGGTTCTCGCGCACGTGGTCGACGCGGGTGGTGGCGGGGATGGCGACGGTGACGGCGGGATGTGAAACGATGAATTTCAGTATGAACTGCGCCCAGGTCGCGGCACCGATCCCGGCCGCCCAGTCCGGCAGCGTCTCGCCCTGGAGCTGGCGCGTCAGCGCGCCTTGCCGAAACGGCCGGTTGACGATGACAGCCATGCCGCGCTCGGCCGCCAGCGGCAGCAGCCGTTCCTCCGCTTCACGGTCGACGACGTTGTAGGTGAACTGCACGAAGTCGAGTGGATGCGCGCGCATGATCTGTTCGAACAAATCGTGCCGCCGTCCTTCGGACGTTGTGATGCCGACATAGCGGATCCGCCCGTCCGCCTTCATGGCGAACAGGGTTTCGAGATGCGTCTCCCAGGCGACGAGGTTGTGGACCTGCACGAGGTCGAAGCGCGGCACACCCCAGAAGCGGCGCGACTGCTCGATCTGCGCGGGCCCGTCGGCGGCGGAGGAGGTCCAGACCTTCTCGGCGGAAAACAGCGCTTCGGGCCGACCGAGCTTTTCGAGCCCATAGCCGATCACGGGCTGCGAGGAGCCGTACATCGGCGAGGAATCGATCATGCGGCCGCCTGCCGCGAAGAAGGCCGCCATCACCTCGGCGCACTCGTCGCGCAGCACCGGATCGTCGCCGACATTGAAGGTGATCCAGGTGCCCAGGCCGACAGCGGGAAGCATTTCTCCCGAGGAGGGCACGGCGCGCATCGCCGGCGCGGGTGGCGCGCCGGGTGCGGCTGCCGGCAACACCAGAGCCGCTCCGGAAGCGGCGGCAGTCTTCACGAATGTCCTGCGGGTGATGATCATCGTCTGCCATCCCTGTCCTTTCGACCTCTTGTACTCCCGACCCAAAGAATGGTTCCGGCCGACCGCTTTTCGCAAGGCCGATCGGCAGGGAGCCGGCGGTCGGTCCCTGGCGACGGTTCGGATATGGAACGTCTGCCTGAAACAGGAACGAATGCTGCAGGGCCTGGGTTGCGCCAGCCAGCCCGATTACCTGGAACCCGATTAGCTGGCCGATTACCTGGCCGGTTACCTGGGGCTGGCTCCTGTCCTGACTTGATGGCGCTGGCGGGCATAGGCCACGCAGCCGTCTACCGTGCTGACGCAGAGCGCATCGCGGTGGTTCGGCGTGTTGTTGTCGCCGGCGTAGGCAACCTCGGCAACACGGCCATCGACCATTCGGATTTGCGTGTTGCAATAGCCGCCAGGATCGACATTGAGCGATCCTCCAATCGTCGGGATCGCACCCACGGCCAAGGTTGGAATCACCACGTTGAGATTGCCGCGTTGAACGGTACGCTGATAGGTCCAGATCTGGCTTCCCCCCGCATCAGCGGTGGCAGTCGGAAAGCCGGCGCACATTCGAACGTCCGCCTCGCTGAGACCAACCATCTCTTTGCGGGCTGCCGACGTTGTGGCGTCTTCCTTCGGGAGGTTCGACGTGTCGTCAGGGGCGACGCAGGAGGACACGATCGAACTGCCGGCCAGGAGAACAAGAGGGACAAGCTTGCGGATGCGGGAAAATATCATGTGACCGCGAAGTTAGGCGAGCAGACAACCGAGTCAACCTGCACAACTTCACGATGTCGTTGGTCGTGCCGCTCGGCTGGGCTTGACATCCGACGGCCCGGATAGCTGCTCACGCTTGCCCGATGATGTCAGGCGTTACGCGATGTAAAATACGTACTTTCCTGACGATGTGGATAAACTAATGCTTTTCAGTCACACAAAATGATGAAACAATGAAATTGAGATCGGGGAAAATTCGATGCGCAACGTCAGCGGACATGGCAAGCGCCTGTCCTATTACGATTTCGGGCACACGACGGTGTACGCCTCCCGCTTCGACCAGCGCTTCCCCTATTGCGCCTATGTCCCCGACGACTATGACGAGGACGGCGACAAGACCTATCCGCTGGCGGTGATCGTGCATGGCACCGAGCGAGGCATGCTCGCCTACCGGGACGCCTTCGCCGACTTCGCCGAACAGAACGGCGTGATCGTGCTCGCCCCGCTGTTCCCGGCGAATATCTGTTTTCCGGGCGATCTTTCCTCTTACAAGATGCTGCGCCAGGGCGACCTGCATTACGATGCCGTGCTGCTCGACATGGTCGAGGAGATGCGCGAGCGCTATCGCATCCGCGGCGACCGCGTGCTGATGTACGGCTTCTCCGGCGGCGGCCATTTCACCCATCGTTTCCTGTTCCTCCATCCCGAACGTCTGCTGGCGGCATCGATCGGTGCGCCGGGCGTCGTGACCCTGCTCGATTTCGAGCACGATTTCTGGGTCGGGGTCCGCGACTTCGAGAAAGTGTTCGGCAAGGCCATCGACCTCGACGCCATGCGCAAGGTCGCCGTGCAGATGGTGATCGGTGGTGACGATCTCCAAACCTGGGAGATCACCATCAAACCGGAGGATGACTGGTGGATGCCCGGCGCCGATCTCGCCGGCGCGACCCGCAACGACCGGATCAGATCGTTGAAGGGCAGCCTGGAGAGACATGGCGTCGAGGTGCAGTTGGATGTCGTGCCTGGCATCGCTCACAACGACGGCGCGCTCATCGCCAAGGTCAAGGAGTTCTTTGCGCGGACATTGAATGCGGCGCCCGCCTGAAAAACTGCCGTCAAACTGGAGATTAAAAATGGGAACAGGATTGATGATGGGAAGACGATTGCTCCAGGTGCTGGCGCCAATCGCGGTGATGATTTGTGCACTGCCGGCGATGGCGCAGGAGCAGCCGAAAACCGGCGGCACGCTCAAGGTCCGCATCAACGCAGACATCCGCGCCACCGACGGTCTTAATCGCGACGCAAACACCGACACCGTGCTGCACCATATCTTTGAGACGCTGGTGGCTTATCGCGCCGATCTCACGTGGGCCCGGCATTGGCCGAATCCTGGACGGTATCGGACGACGGCAAGACCTATGCCTTCACGTTGCGCGACGGCGCGGTTTTCCACAATGGCGACGCCGTGACCTCGTCCGACGTCAAATGGAACTGGGACCGCCGCATGGACCCGGCCAATCAGTGGTTCTGCATTCCCTTCTTCGACGGCAGCCAGGGCCTCAAGGTCGAGCAAGTGGCGACGCCTGATCCACGCACCGTGGTCTTCACGCTCAAGGCGCCGAATGCGCTCTTTCTGGCGCAACTCGCCAGTGTCCAATGCAATGGCTGGGTCGCCAGCCCGAAGAATGTCGGCGCCGACGGCAAGTGGCTCGCCGATTCCGCCATCGGCAGCGGCCCGTTCACGCTGAAGGAGTGGGTCAAGGGCCAGTATTTGGCGCTCGAGCGCTTTGCCGACTACAAGCCGGTGAAGGAGGCGCCGAGCGGCTTTGCCGGCAGCCGTGAGGCCTATGTCGACGAGGTGCGCTTCATGGTCGTCCCCGACACGGCGGCGGCGGAAACCGCGCTGTTTGCCGGCGAACTCGATGTCCTGCCCGATCTTGAATCGTCGCGTGCCGAGGAAGCCAAGTCGCGCGGCATGACGGTGCTGTCGACGCAAGGCCTGTCGTGGACGGTGATCCTGCTGCAGACCAAGGACCCGCTGCTGTCGAACGTCAAAATACGCGAGGCGCTGGCGCATGCCGCCGACATCAACCAGATCGCCGCCGCCAGCACCAGCGGTGCCGCCACGGGAGGTCCCTCGGCCGTCGCCCAGGCGAGCTCGTTCTTCGACGACGACTTCCTCAAATGGCCGGAATACGACCCGGCCAAGGCCAAGGCCCTGCTGGACGAAGCCGGTTACAAGGGCGAGCCGATCAAGATCCAGACCAACACCCGCTACCAGGGCATGTACGAGAACGCCGTGCTGCTGCAGGCGATGTTGACGGCCGCGGGCTTCAACGCCCAGCTCGAAGTGCTGGATTGGGCGGCACAGCTCGACAACTACCTTGTCGGCAAATTCCAGATCCAGTCCTTTGGCTATTCGGCTCGTCTCGATCCGTCGCTGATGTATGGCGTCATCCTTGGCGACAAGGCGACCGACCCGACGGCGCAGTGGGACAGCAAGGAGGCCCTCGATCTCTACACGAAGTCGATGGCCACGACCGACGCCGGGCAACGCAAGGCACTGTTCAAGCAGCTCCATGCACTCATGTCAAAGGATGTGCCGATCCTTGGCCTCTATTACGAGCCGTCCCTCGATGCCGTGTCGCCGAAAGTAAAGGGCTATTCGGTATGGCCCGCGGCAAACCCCCATGTATGGGGTGTCTGGAAAAGCGAATAGGCCGGCGGTTCTCCTGTCGCCGAAAGATCGGAGGCGTATTGCCCTCCGATCTTTCGTTTGAAGGTACCTGGTGGTGAAAACCTGACGGTTGGTACCCGTCATGGAAGACCTCTCTGGGTAGGATTTTGCGTTCACGTTCGCAATTAGAACGAGCAACCAGCGCCAATTCCAGTCATTCGTAGCCCTTCTCCAAACCTGACGTTCGCGCTACGGCTGCCGGCGATCCTGAGCCGACTGTCGGACGGTATGGCTGCCCGGATCCACCTGGTCAGATCATATGCACGAGGTAGGGTTTTGCCATCTCTTCCTGCACATAGGTTATTCCCTGTTCGGCCAGCGCCGCGTGCAACGTTTGCGCCGTGGTTTTGAAGATGAGTTGGCCTTCGACGCAAACCTTGTGTTCGCGCGCCCTTCTCCGGAACCACAGTGCCTGCATATATGGCGCGCTGCGCCTTAGGCCGACTTGCCGAGAGCTTTTCAGGATAAACCGAATCTGCTCACGCAGGGCCGCGTCGGTGTCCTCGCCGTGTTGAACGCAGTGCTCGATCAGAATCGGGTGGAAGAACGGCGTGAACGCGGTGTTGACCGCACAGGCCGCTTCTGCCGGTCCTCGACCTTGAGTTCGCCCGCCTCGGTCCCTCGCGAATGATCGGCTCAAAGATCGTCACCATTCGCTCGATATGCGACTTGATGATCGCCTCTCCTGCATGGCGGCGACGATCATGTCGTGCATGCGCCTTTCCGGGAGTTGACACTCTCGACACTGCGCGAGAAAGGGGCGCATCTTCGAGGCGCCCGCGTCCGCGACTGAGGCGGGCGCTCTTCCATATTTACGAAAGGAACACCCCTATGAGGATCGGAATCATCGGCGCTGGAAACATCGGCGCCACATTGGTGCGAATGCTTCGGCGCGTCCTCTCCTTAAAGCCGTCACCGGGCTTGCAATGCGGTGGCGCATTATGACATTGGCTGCATGAGCACGTCCGCACAACCAGTGCGTCTGGTCCGCCCCGAAAAGAAGCGGCGTCGCATACCCATTGCAGTCATCATGGCGATGAGTTTCGGCAGCCTCGTGTTCCTGTCGGTCGGCGGCGTGCTCGCATTGTCGGTCGGCGCCAACCTTCGCAACACTTTCGACCTGCTCGGCGCCCAGTCGACGCTCCTGATCGATGCGATGGAGGATTTGCTGCGCGCCGAGATGGGGCGCGCCGAGAGCGCCGTGGACGGCGTCGCGCAGCTCTACAAGCAGGGCGAGTTCCAGATCGACGACGAGGCGATGTCGGCGGCACTTGCCAGTGCGCTGGCGGCAGCGCCGGGGGTGAACGCAATGTTGATCTGCACACCCGACCTGATTTGCAGGGGGGCGGCGGTGACCGGGGACAACGACGCCAAATATCCTGCCGGAACGATCCGGAAACTCCCCGCCGAAACCGAGAAATCCCCGCAAGTGCGCGCCGTTCTTGAACAGCGCCAACAGGTCGACGGACGCCGGTGGGGCGCCTTCGTGGCCAACGAGTATGGCTTGTTCGCCAACGTCTCGGCGCCGCTGTCACGCGACGGCGCCACGAAGGCCTGGGTGATCGCCGCGGTGGAACTGCAGAACTTGTCTAAAATCACGCAGGAACTGTCGTCGCGCTTCGGCACGCATGCCTTCATTCTGGATGGCGACGGATCCATCCTGGCGGACCAGCGGCTGGCTTCCCCGGATGCGCTGAAGAACGGCATCCTGCCGCTGACGCCGCTCGCCAATTTCGGCGATCCGGTTCTCGCCGGATATGAGGCGCGCAAACCGGAAGCGGAGTTCAGCACGCAGCGTACCCGCGATATCGAGGTTGCCGAAATCCAGGTTGACGACAAGGACGGTTCGACGTCATGGGACGGAGAGAACACTTACGTCGCTATTACCCGTGAGATCACCGGCTATGGCGACCGGCCCTGGACGCTCGGCGCATATTTCAAGACCAGTCAGATCGGTGACGAAATCGAGCGCGTCATGGGATCGGCCATGCTTGGACTTGGCGCGATGGCGGTGGCGGTCATCGTCGCGATTCTTCTCGGCAAGCGCCTGTCGCGCCCGATCCAGGCGATTGCCGGCCAGGCCACGCGCGTCGCCGATTTCGATCTCGACGGCGTGACCCCCCTGCCGCGCAGCAGGGTGCTGGAGTTGGACAACCAGGCTTCGGCCTTCAATGCCATGCTGATCGGTCTGCGTGCATTCTCGACCTATATTCCGCGCTCGCTGGTGGCCAAGCTGGTGCGCACCGGAGAGATCGGCATCGCCGAACCGCGCGAAGCGGTCGTCACCGTCATGTTCACCGACATCGCCGGCTTCACCACGCTGTCGGAGCAGATGGACGCCGCCGCCGCGGCCAGGCTGCTGAACCACCACTTCGCGATCCTGTGCGGCGCGGTCGATGCACATGGCGGTACTGTCGACAAGTTCCTGGGCGACGGCATGCTGGCGTTCTTCGGCGCGCCGGATCGTCTGAAGGGCCATGCCGCCGCGGCCGTCCGCGCAGCCGCGGCCATCCGCGAGGAACTGGACAAGGACAATCTGGAAGCGGCTGGCGAAGGCCGGCCTCCGCTTCATGTCCGCATCGGCATCCACACGGGCTCCGTCATCGTCGGCAATATCGGCGCATCCGACCGCGTCAACTATACGATCGTCGGCGATACCGTGAACGTCAGCCAGCGGCTGCAGGACCTCGGCAAGCAGCTCGAACCGGGCGCCACCGCCGCAATCGCCATTTCCGGCGAGACCGCGTCGCGGCTCGACGAAAGGTTCGAAAGGATTCCGGCGGGCAAGCACCGGCTGCGCGGCCGCGGCGAGGCGACGGAGGTCTTCCAGCTTGGCAAAGTCGCGACGTCAGCATCGCCCCCTATGGACGTTCACCGCGCCCAAGCGGGCTGAGTAACATGGCGACAAGGCGACCGACCCGACGGCGAAGTGGGACAGCAAGGAGGCCCTCGATCTCTACACGAAGTCGATGGCCACGACCGACGCCGGGCAACGCAAGGCACTGTTCAAGCAGCTCCATGCACTCATGTCAAAGGATGTGCCGATCCTTGGCCTCTATTACGAGCCGTCCCTCGATGCCGTGTCGCCGAAAGTAAAGGGCTATTCGGTATGGCCCGCGGCAAACCCCCATGTATGGGGTGTCTGGAAAAGCGAATAGGCCGGCGGTTCATCTGTCGCCGAAAGATCGGAGGCGTGTTGCTCTCCGATCGTTCGATTGAAGGTACCTTCGCAATTAGAACGAGCAACCAGCGCCAGAAGCGGCCAATCAGACACACTTCGGACATGACGGCAATGGGCCGGTAGCGGCGTTGAGCAGATACGTCTGAAATTTACGCCACTGCGACACGAGCTATTTCGAGTTGTGTGCGTCAAGTTCTGCAAAAATGGCGTGGCATTCAGTGGTGACGTTGGCGTGTCCGCCGCGCAGCCCCCGTGTTTAGCGGAGCGGCGGACATGGCGGCCGCGTCTCAGGCGGCC
>NZ_JBVVQS010000078.1:0-97384 GCF_055811575.1 Mesorhizobium sp. WSM4815
GTCGGCGCCGACGCCTATTGCCGCGACGCGGCCGTGGCAGTCGAAACCGCCAAGGATTTTATGAAGCGCAAGCACAACGTCCGCGCTTCGGCCTGAGCTGACGAGGAGAACACAAGAACATAAGTACGGAGCCCGTACTTATGCTCTTGCAGACGAGGCGCCGCGTAGCGCCGGCATGTCAAGACTTCAACAAGCAACAGCGATCCGCGCAGCGGATCGAATCGCCTATTCAGACTCTTTCGCCTCTTCCTTTTTCAGGATCGGCGTGTCGGCGGTTGTATTCGCGACGCTTGCGACTGTGGTTTGCTGATCTACGCTTGCAGCTTTGGTCTGCTGATCTACGGAAGCCGTCGTTTTGTTGTGGCCGACACATTCCGCTGCGGCGCCGGATACCGAAAGGCCCAGAGCGGCGACAACCAAGAGAGCGGTCTTCATTCTATGCTCCTAGCTTCGTTGTTGAGGTACAGGGAAAGACTACCGGCATGTCCCGCATTCGAAAAGTCAACTTTTTGTGCCTGCCGTGACGATAGGGAATTGCGGAGAGGTGGACACCCAAGCCTGCGCTTCGGCCTCATCTCCGCCAACGCGCATGGACAACAGACCGAGCCAAGCCTTGCAACGCGACTTTGTTGTTCCCAGATGTTACAATGACTTAACGCGCATCGCTTGAACTTTCTCGATAGCGATGCGCCTTGTTGATATCCGCGGGATCAGGGATTTTGGACCGTATCCTCGACCGCGTTGGCTGTCGATTTGACATCCCTGCCGACGCCGCGGACGGTGTTGGCGCAGGCCGAAAGAGCCAGGGCGCAAGCGAGGATGGCGATCGGCGCAATGCGTAGCGGTTTCATGAATGGTATCTCCCTCAACAGATAGATTCGTGGGACAGCAACGAAAATCGGTTAGACTGGTTCCATGAGCATTGCGCGAAAACTACAACCCGATCAAGGTGACAGGCTGCTTGTCATCGCCTGCGGGATGATTGCGCGCGAAGTTCTGGCCGTTAAGGAGCAGCTGGGGCTCGACCATCTCGACCTGACCTGCCTGCCGGCGGAGTTCCATTTCTACCCGGACCGCATCGCGCCTGCCATGGACAAGGCAATCGAGAAGGCCAAGGCGGACGGCTACACCAATATTTTCGTCGGCTATGCCGATTGCGGCACCGGCGGCCTGCTCGACCGCGTCTGCGAGAAGCATGGCGTCGAGCGCATGGCCGGTCCGCATTGCTTTGCCTTCTACCAGGGCATGGAAGCCTATGCGAAAATCGCCGACGACGACATGATGTCGTTCTACATGACCGATTTCCTGTGCCGGCAGTTCGATGCCTTCTTCATGAAGCCGCTCGGCCTCGACAGGCATCCGGAGCTGATCAAGGACTATTTCGGCAATTACGAGAAGCTAGTCTATATCGCCCAGACCGACGATCCGGAACTCGACAAGGTCGCCGAGAAAGCCGCGAAAATGCTCGGCCTCGCCTATGAGCGCCGTTCCACCGGCTATGGCGACCTGACGACGGAGCTGGCCAGCGCCGCGGCACACGGCTGACGTTCGATCAGGCGCGGTCTTCTTCCGCTGCAAGCGCGGCGAGCACAGCGGCAAAGCTCGTCTTGCAGACGAAGCCCAGCCTGTCCCGCGCCCGCGACGCGTCGTAGACACGGTCGATCGAGGAAAACATCGTCCAGCCTTTTCGCGCATAAAGCGCCGGAAACTCCGGAAAATAACGCGCCACGACTGGCGGCGCGTCAGCGATCAATGCCTCGCAATCATCAGGCCGGAACGGCGTTGGCGCCGAGATGATGAAGACGTCGAAGCCTAGCTGTGGAGCCTTCTCCAGCGCCGCGACATGGGCCTCGGCGGCATCTTCCACGGTCAGACGACGGAACAACAGCTCATTGGCCTTGGTGTTGGCGTCCGACTGGTCGATCGCATGCGCCATGTCGTCTGCTTCGGGAAAGAACCGGGCGGTGCGCAGCACGATCGCCGGCAGTCCGGACTGGATGTGATAGAGGCGGCAAAGATGTTCGGCCGAGAGCTTGGTTACGCCGTAGATGTTGCGCGGCTCGGGCGACATGTCTTCCGTCAGCCAGGCGGCCTTGCGCGCACCGCCGGTGAGGCCGGCGCGTATGGCTTTCGAGATCATCAGCGAGGTCGTCGACGTGAAGACGAAGCGCTGAACGCCCGATAACACCGCCGCGTCGAGCAGGTTGAGCGTGCCGCGCACATTCGTCTCGATGAAATCCTCATTGCGGTGGTGTTCGATATCAGGCTTGTGCAGTGCGCCGCTGTGGACGATCGCCTCGATGCGGTTTTCCCCGACCGTCCGCATCACCAGATCACGGTCGGCGACCGAGCCGATCACCTGCGTTGGCGCCGACGGGACCGGATCCAGCCCGATGACGTCATGGCCAAGCGCCCGCAGGCGCAGCGCGAGCGCGCTGCCCAGCCAGCCTGACGACCCCGTAAGCAAGATCCGCATCGGTGAAACCACGAGTTTTAAGCTGACTGCTGTTAAGCACGGATGACAGGCCGCCGCGAACGGGTAAGTTGTATGCCAAACGAGAAAACAGGCTGTTCCAGCTTTCGACCAGGAAACGCACCGATGATCGCACGCCTCTTGATTGCCGCAGGCGTTTTCTGCTTCGCCCTGCCCGCGCTCGCCGAAGGCGAGGTGCAGAAGCTGATCACGCCCGCCGACAAGGTGCGGCTCGACAAATATGACGAGACGCGCAAGGCAGCCCTTGATGAAGCCAGGGCCGGCGAAGCCGCCGAGGTCAAGCAACTCGACGCCTTGCTGGCAAAGCCGCTGGTCGCGTTTTCCGGCAAGGACCTGACCGGCAACTGGCAATGCCGCACCATCAAGGCCGGCGGGCTGAGCCCGCTCGTCATCTATGGCTGGTTCAAGTGCAAGGTGAGCGACGATGGTTCGGGCTGGATACTGGAAAAACTCACCGGTTCGCAGCGTACCAAGGGCCGCTTCTTCGACGACGGCGAAAAGCGCGCGATCTATCTCGGCTCCATCTTTGTCAACAACGATCCCGCAAAACCCTATGGCAGCGGCCCGCAAGGCGACCAGGTCGGCTATGCCTTTCGCAACAGCGCCAACGAATGGCGCATCGAATTCCCGGCCCCCTATTACGAATCGAAGCTCGACATCCTTGAATTCAAGCGCTGAGCCCGCTGTCCAGAGGCCGATCATCAGGGTTAACCCGACGGTCTAAACCCACGCACTAGCACTATGTCTTTGCGGGCGCCGCGCCGCGGCCTGCCTTGGAAACAATGGTACCATCCGACGATCTGGTTCCATCTCTGGACCGGCGCAAAAACCGGCGTCTGGCAACGAGCGCCGATTTACCGGACAGCGCCCTGGCGATAAGCTTGCGCCGTTATGAGCGAAATCGACCACCGCACCATCATCGCCAGCCTTTCGGTCCATGATCGTCGCGACCTCACCGCCAAACTGGACAGGCCTGGCATTGTCCGGCTGGCCGTTCACGGCGGGCTGGTTGTCGTGCTGGGTGCGCTGATCGCCGCCCGCATCCCGTTCTGGCCGGTTCTCGTGCTGCCGCAGGGGATCCTGATCGTCTTTTCCTTCACGCTGTTGCACGAGACGATCCACGAAACGGCCTTCAGGACGCCGTGGCTCAATCGCGCCATCGCCGCCGTGACCGGTTTCCTGATCCTGCTGCCGCCGGCATGGTTCCGTTATTTCCATTTCGCGCACCATCGCCACACGCACGATCCGGACAACGACCCCGAACTGATGGCTCCGAAACCGGAGACCATCGGCCAGTACGTGCGCTATCTCTCCGGAATCCCCTATTGGAGCGGCATGGCGCGCGTGATCGTTGTCAACGCCGCCGGCCGCAACCGCGACGGCTTCGTGCCGGAAAAAGGCCGCGACAAGGTGATTTCGCAAGCGCGTTGGTTCCTGTTCGTCTATGCAGTGCTGCTGGCGGCCTCGCTGGCCGTGCAGTCGGCGCTTCTGCTGTGGGTGTGGATCGTGCCGGTGCTCGTCGGCCAGCCCTTCTTGCGGGCCTATCTGTTGGCCGAGCACGCGCTCTGCCCGCATGTCGCCAACATGCTCGAAAACACCCGCACCACCTTTACCACAAGGCTGGTACGCTTCGTGGCGTGGAACATGCCTTACCACTCCGAGCACCATTCTTATCCGGCCGTTCCCTTTCACCGCCTGCCGCGTTTCCACCAAATTGTCGCCGAACATCTGCGCACGACCGAGCGAGGCTATGTCCGCTTCCACAGGAAGCTTGTCGGCAGCTTCGATCGTCGCGCCGGCTGATCAAAACCAGGCCAAGCATCGAATATTTTCGCGTTTCCGTTGCGGCTGCCAATTGCGTCGCTTTTGAATGCGCGCGCGTCGTCCCATAACAAGCAGCCCGACAGCGCTTCCGGCAATGCTCGCACTCACTACAGCGCCGCGCGTCCCATTGGACGCGCAAAGGACGCTGTAGCACTTTGAGTCGGCGCATGATCCTTTCCAAAATCGATGCCGATTTTCGGGGTCATGCGCGAGGAGTAAGAAATTCATGGCCGATCTGATCGTCGTCTACTGGCGCGACATCCCCGCCCAGGTCATCGTCAAGAAGGGCCGGCAGAACGCCAAGCGCGAACTGCCGCTGCGCTTTACCGAGGCGATCGACATGTGCGCGATGCGCACCGGCGCCGGCGGCACCGACGACTACCTTGCCGAATGGCGCAAGGCCGACCCCATGCCGGTCAGCGACGATCTTGAAGGCGAGGCGGAAAAAGCCTTTCAGGACATCGACGCGAAATACGACCGCGAGCGGCTGGTCGCTCTGGTCAAGGCGGGCGGAAAAGAAGATGTCTGAAACGACCCCGGCGATTACCCAGGCCACTCTGGTCAAGAAGGCAGCGCCGAAATCCGACTACAAGCCGGCCGACGTGTCGCCGCAGCGGCGCGTGCAGCGCTCCTTCGCTGTCAGGCTGTGGTCCGTCCGCCACTCGCGACTGCTCGAATGGTTCTACGCCAGGTTCTCCGACATGTTTTTGCTCCTCCATCCGCTGTGGAAGCGCATCGGTTACGGCCGCGTCGAAGGTCCGATCAAATTCGTCGAAAAACGCGTCAAGGGTTTTATGTTCGACTGCCGCATGTGCGGCCAGTGCGTCCTTTCTTCTACCGGCATGTCGTGCCCGATGAATTGCCCCAAGCAATTGCGCAACGGCCCTTGCGGCGGTGTGCGCGCCAACGGCAATTGCGAGGTCGAGCCTGATATGCCGTGCGTCTGGGTCAAAGCCTGGGAAGGTTCACGCAATATGGTGCATGGCGACAAGATCCTCGACGTGCAGAAGCCGGTCGACCAGTCGCTGCGCGAGACCTCGGCATGGCTGCGGGTGACCGCACAGGCCGCCGCCGCCCGCGAAGCCGCGCGCAACGTTCCAAAACCTGGGGCACCGGCATGATCGGCCGCCAGCCCGACGAGAACCCGGCCGGCATCCATCTGCCGCTCGACCCCCTGCCCGGCCACACCTCGCGCGGCCGGCTGGAGCGCGTCCTGAGGCGCGGCGAATTCGCGGTGACCACCGAGCTCAACCCGCCGGACAGCGCCGATCCGGAAGACGTCTACAACCGCGCCAAAATCTTCGACGGCTGGGTCGACGCCATCAACGCCGTCGACGCCTCGGGCGCCAACTGCCACATGTCGTCGGTCGGCATCTGTGCGTTGCTGACCCGCATGGGTTATGCCCCGATCATGCAGATCGCCTGCCGCGACAGGAACCGCATCGCCATCCAGGGCGACGTGCTGGGCGGGGCGGCGATGGGCGTCGCCAACATGCTGTGCCTGACCGGCGACGGCGTGCAGGCCGGCGACCAGCCAGGCGCCAAGCCGGTATTCGATCTCGACTGCATGTCACTGCTGGAAACCTGCCGCATCATGCGCGACAACGGCAAGTTCCTCTCCGGCCGCAAGCTGACGACGCCGCCGCAGCTTTTCCTCGGCGCGGCGATCAACCCTTTCGCGCCGCCGATCGATTTCCGCCCCTACCGGCTGGGCAAGAAAATCGCCGCCGGCGCGCAATTCGTGCAGAGCCAGTACTGCTTCGACGTGCCGATGTTCCGCACCTACATGCAGCAGGTCCGCGATCTCGGTTTTACGGAAAAATGCTTCATCCTGTGCGGGGTCGGACCGCTGGCCTCGGCCAAGACCGCCAAATGGATCCGCTCTAACGTCCCGGGCATTCATATCCCCGATTCGATCGTCAAGCGGCTGGAAGGCGCCCAGGACCAGAAGAAGGAAGGCAAGCAGCTCTGCATCGATATCATCAACGAGGTGAAAGAAATTCCCGGCGTCTGCGGCGTCCATGTGATGGCCTATCGCCAGGAGGAATATGTCGCCGAGATCGTCGATGAATCGGGCGTGCTGAAGGGGCGCCAGCCCTGGAAACGCGAAATCCGCCGCGACGATCAGCTCGTCGCCGACCGGCTCGACCACATTTTGCACGACGAGATCACCGAAACGCAGGTCGACATGGTCAAGACCGCGCATTGATGGCGCGGACGCCACCATTCGCTTGATCGAAAACAGAAACGATATAAAGAAGTCTTTATATCACGAGGGAGAGATTGCATGACCCGGACGATCGTCGCCTCGGCGACACGAGAAATCATCATCGGCTTCGACCAGCCCTTCTGCGTGATCGGTGAGCGCATCAATCCAACCGGGCGCAAGAAGCTCGCGGCCGAGATGATCGCAGGCAATTTCGATACCGTCATCAGGGACGCGCTGGAACAGGCCGCCTGCGGTGCGACCATGCTCGACGTCAATGCCGGCGTCACCTCGGTCAACCCGAACGAGACCGAACCCGGCCTGCTGGTGCAGACGCTGGAGATCGTGCAGGGGCTGGTCGACCTGCCGCTGTCGATCGACAGTTCGGTGACCGCGGCGATCGAGGCGGCGCTCAGGGTCGCCAAGGGCCGGCCGCTGGTCAACTCCGTCACCGGCGAGGAAGAAAAGCTCGAAGCCATCCTGCCGCTGGTCAAGAAATACAATGTCCCGGTGGTTGCCATCTCCAACGACGAGACAGGCATTTCGATGGATCCGGATGTGCGCTTCGCCGTCGCCAAGAAGATCGTCGAACGCTGCGCCGATTTCGGCATTCCGGCGCATGACGTGGTCGTCGACCCGCTGGTCATGCCGATCGGCGCGCTCGGCGACGCCGGCCGCCAGGTCTTTGCCCTGCTGCGCCGGCTGCGTGAAGAGCTCAAGGTAAACACCACTTGCGGCCTGTCAAACATCTCGTTCGGCCTGCCGCACCGCCACGGCATCAATGCTGCCTTCATCCCGATGGTGATCGGCGCCGGCATGACCTCGGCGATCATGAACCCGGTGCGTCCGCAAGAGATGGAAGCGGTGCGCGGCGCCAATGTGCTGAACGGCACCGACGAGAACTGCACCAACTGGATCAGGACCTACAAGGACTACAAGCCGGCCGAAGGCGGCCAGGCGATCGCGGCGCCTACGCAAGTCAATGCGCCGGGCGAAGGTAATGGCAATGGCGGTCGCCGGCGCGGGGGTCGTGAAGCCCGTATGGCCCGAGGATAAGCGCGCAATCGTGAACTCTCCTGCCAACATCACCGATCCACTCGTGCTGTTCATGCCGTCCGGCAAGCGCGGGCGGTTTCCGGTCGGCACGCCGGTGCTCGATGCCGCACGCCAGCTCGGCGTCTATGTCGAGAGCGTGTGCGGTGGACGCGCCACCTGCGGGCGCTGCCAGGTCGAGGTGCAGGAAGGCAATTTCGCCAAGCACAAGATCGTCTCTTCCAACGACCACATCTCGCCCAAGGGCGCCAAGGAGGAACGCTACGAACGCGTGCGCGGCCTTCCCGAACGGCGCCGCCTGTCCTGCTCGGCGCAGATCCTCGGCGATCTCGTCGTGGATGTGCCGCAGGACACGGTCATCAACGCCCAGACCATTCGCAAGGATGCCGACACCAGGGTCATTGCCCGCGATTCGGCAATCCACATGTGCTATGTCGAGATCGAAGAGCCCGACATGCACAATCCATCAGGCGATCTCGATCGCCTGAAGATCGCGCTGATGAAGGACTGGGGGCTCAACAGCCTCGATTTCGATTTCCATCTGCTGCCGCAGGTGCAAGTCATCCTGCGCAAAGGCAACTGGACCGCGACCGCCGCCATCCACAAGGATGCCGACAGCGAGACCGCGCGGGTCATCTCGTTGTGGCCCGGCCTCAAGAACGAGGCCTACGGGCTTGCCTGCGATATCGGCTCGACCACCATCGCCATGCATCTGGTGTCGCTGCTGTCGGGCCGCGTCGCCGCCTCGTCAGGCACGTCGAACCCGCAGATCCGCTTCGGCGAGGATCTGATGAGCCGCGTTTCCTATGTGATGATGAACCCGGACGGCCGCGAAGGCATGACGGTCGCGGTGCGCGAGGCGATCTCGGGTCTCGTCGACAAGGTTTGCGCGGAAGGCAACGTCCAGCGCAACGACATCCTGGATTGCGTCTTCGTCGGCAATCCGATCATGCACCATCTGTTCCTCGGCATCGACCCGACCGAACTCGGCGGCGCGCCCTTCGCGCTGGCTGTCTCGGGCGCCGTGCACATCAAGGCGTCGGATATCGGCCTGAAGCTCAACCAGGGCGCTAGGCTCTACATGCTGCCTTGCATCGCCGGCCATGTCGGCGCCGACGCGGCTGCGGTGACGCTGTCGGAAGGCCCGCACCGCCAGGACGAGATGATGCTGATCGTCGATGTCGGCACCAATGCCGAGATCGTGCTCGGCAATCGCCAGCGGGTCGTGGCGGCCTCCTCGCCCACCGGTCCGGCCTTCGAGGGCGCGGAAATCTCCGGCGGCCAGCGCGCTGCGCCCGGCGCCATCGAGCGCGTCCGCATCGATCCCGACACGCTGGAGCCGAAATACCGCGTCATCGGCTCGGAACTGTGGTCCGACGAGCCCGGCTTCCTCGACAGCGTCCAGGCAACCGGCGTCACCGGCATCTGCGGCTCCGGCATCATCGAGGTGGTCGCCGAGATGTACCTGGCCGGCATCATCTCCGAGGACGGCGTCGTCGACGGTGGGCTCTGCGCCCGCTCGCCGCGCGTCACCGCCAATGGCCGCACCTTCTCCTACGTGCTGAAGGAGGGTGAGCCGAGGATCACCATCACACAGACCGACGTGCGCGCCATCCAGCTCGCCAAGGCAGCACTCTATGCCGGCACCAAGCTGTTGATGGAAAAGCAGCACACCGATCATGTCGACCGCATCCACTTCGCCGGCGCCTTCGGCTCCTTCATCGATCCGAAATACGCCATGGTGCTGGGACTGATCCCCGACTGCGATCTCGACAAGGTCTCGGCCGTCGGCAACGCCGCCGGTGCCGGTGCGCGCATGGCGCTGCTCAATCGCGGCTATCGCCGCGAGATCGAGGAAACGGTGAGCCGGATCGAGAAGATCGAGACCGCGCTGGAGCCGAGATTCCAGGAGCATTTCGTCTATGCCATGGCGCTGCCGAACAAGATCGACCCGTTCCCAAAACTATCGGCGGCGGTGAAGCTGCCGCCGCGCAAGACCGTGAGCGAGGACGGCATTGCCGGCGATGCCGCCCCACGGCGTCGTTCGCGCGAAGGCCACGCCGCCCGGCGCGGCCGGGGGTAGCATCCCGCTGCTAAAAGCTGCACTCACCCTCATTCTCATTTGCATGCATATGTTTCCGGATCAGCCCAAACAGAAACAAGGCGCTGTTTTCGCGAAATTCACCCGATACACACGCGGCGCATTTAACCGGCATCGAACGGCAGGCAGGAAATAACTTTCAGCCGCCGCAGCACTCCAAGGGAGATGAAGATGTCGATGTTCGAAAGCCTCGGCCGCTTTGGTACGGCCATCAAGCATGCGCATAACAGGAACAGATCGGTCCGGGCCATGAACAGCCTGCCGCCCGAAATTCAGAAGGATATCGGCTGGCCCGTGTCGCCGCGCAACGACCCGCAGGTCACCTTCTCGGCCCTGCTTTTGGGTTCGGCGCGCTGATGACCTTCGCCGACAAATGCAAGCTGCTGGCCAAGCGCCGGAACCGTCATCCGGCTCCGGCAGCAAGCGACCGTCGGCTGCGCGCCGTACTGCTGCCCAGGCGCTGAGCGATGCTGCGCTGGCCTTGATTGCCAGCCAGATCACAGGGCCGTGTTGAGACCGCGCAAATCTTGACATTCTGGGCGAAGGCACGATCTTCGATTGCGAGGGGTTCTCTTAGTCGGCTCAGCCGAAGTCCGTGTGTCCGCATGCCCAGTATCAAAAGCCACGTCGTTTCCTTCGTGCTCAGGTATAGCCGCAAGAAAGCCTTTTCCAGCCCGGAAAACCTGCAGCGCTGGATCGCCTACGCCCGCAAGACGGAGAACCATCAGCCGCCCGCATCGCTGCATCAGCGTTTCGAGATCGCGACGCGCAGCGTGGACGGCTTTCCCGTGTACGAGATCGCGCCGAAGACCGGCGAGCGAAAGCGGATCCTCTACCTGCATGGCGGCGCCTATGTCTTTCAAATCACGTCTTATCACTGGGGACTGATCGCCGATATGGCCGACCGGCTGGGCTTCGGCATCACCGTGCCGATCTACCCCATTGCTCCCGAACACGATTTCCACGCCATGTTCGGCATGGTCGGCGAGGTCTACCGTCAGATGCTCGACGAAACGGAAGCGCAGGACATCGTCTTCATTGGCGATTCCGCCGGCGGCAACATGGCCGTGGTGCTGACCATGATGGCCGCGGAAGCCGACCTGCCATTGCCGTCGCGCCATGTGCTGATTTCGCCCGGGCTCGATCTGTCGCTCGCCAACCCCGAAGTGTTCGAGGCGGAACGCTACGATCCGTGGCTGGGAATTCCTGGCGGGCTGGAGGCAGTCCGGCTCTACAGTGCCGGCATAGATCCCAGCGACTGGCGCATCAGTCCGCTTTACGGTGACCTCTCGGTGTTGCCGAAAACGCTGCTTTTGACCGGTTCGCGCGACATGCTGACCCCCGACAATCTGATCTTCGCGCAAAAGGCCCGTGCCGCCGGTGTCGCGATAGAGGTTGTGCACGAGCAAGGCATGTTCCATGCTTGGCCGCTGATCGACATGCCAGAAGCGCGGCGCGCGCGGGACAGCATCGTGACGTTTTTAGCCAGCGACACCGAAAGCTATCATGCCAAGGCCGGCGAATTGGCACTGCAAAGGACAGGTCGTGAAGTCCCCACTCACAACCTGTCTACGCCGTCGAAGTCCTGAATCAAAACTTTCCGGTTTCTTTGAACACTTCGAAGGTCGCGCGGATGTGATCGGCAACGGCTTTCACTGGCGCGCTGGCGTCCGGCGCCACGACCATGGCCAGATTGTAGGTGCCGATATCGGGCATGCCGTCCTTCGGGCAAAGCTCGACCATGTCGCTGCCGAGGAACGATTTCGGCAGCGGCGCCACCGCGAGGTCGGACATGATTGCGGCGCGCTGGCCGGCGGTGTGCGCACTCATATAGGCGACGCGATAGTTGCGGCCCTCACGCCCAAGCGCCTCGAGCGCCCCGGCCCGCCAGGCGCAGCCCTCTTCCCACAATGACACCGGCAGCGGTTCGCGCAGATGCGCGCAGCCGCCCTTGGCGCCGGCCCAGACGATCGGTTCGGTGAGCAGCACTTCGGCGCCGAGCGCGCTGGTCTTGTATGAATTGGTGAGAAGCGTGATGTCGAGCGCCCGGTCGTCCATGCGCCGACGCAGATTGACGCTCTGGTCGATGGTCACGTCGACGGCGATCGAAGGATGCGACTGTGCAAAACGCTTCAGCACATGCGGCAGCACGCGCTCGCCATAGTCATCAGGCGAGCCGAGCCGCACCACCCCGACAATGTCGGGGATGATGAACTTCGACACCACCTCGCGGTTGATCGACAACAGCCGGCGGGCGTAGCCGAGCAGCATCTCGCCATCCGTGGTCAGCGTCACCGAGCGCGCGTCGCGCGCAAACACCGAGCGGCCGAGAATGTCCTCAAGCTTCTTGATCTGCATGGAGACGGCCGACGGCGTGCGGAAGACGGCACTGGCAGCGGTGGTGAAACTGCCGGTCTCGGCGATCGCCACGAAGGTGCGCAAGACGTCGAGATCGAGCAACGGCAACGGATGATTGAGTGGGGCGTTCATCGGGATCGACCTTCAATTTTTCTGATGCAAACTATCATTCCATTTCGTTTGATTGAACATCACTTTGGGAGGATAGTCAACTCCATCGAAGGCAGACGACGATGACACTGATCTGCAATCGACACGAAAATGAAGCCGAAACAAACCGGATGTAGCGCTTGGTCCGCCGAGCACCGGCACCCGGCCCAACCCTAAGGAGAGTTAAAATGTCCATCCTGTCATCCATCGGCCGCATCGCGACCGAATTCAGCGCGGCCCGCGCCCGCTACCAGACCGAACGCGCCATCCGCTCTCTGCCGATCGAACTGCAGAAGGATATCGGTTGGCCTGAAGCCGCCGACACCAAGACCGGCACTCGCCACGGCGTTGGATCCTGGGCTGGCGGAGCAAAATAGATCGTGTGTATTCAAAGCTGAAGGCCTGGCGCACAGACCATGTCCGGCAGGCCGTTTTATTTGCAGCCATTTTCCGAGCCATGCCGTCGTTGCATGGTGCCTATGAACAGGCCGCATAGCAGCTCAAATTTTGAACTAACGCCTTGTAAGTGATCATAAATCTGGCGGAACGCCCAAATACGTCGCATTCCGTGTCGCTTTTCCTATCAAGTGCTTCGCTTTTGCGATTTAGTTTCCCTTCACGTAAGCCTATATCAGCGCCAGCCAACGAGCTGCCCCACTCCATCACGCGAAGGCGACCCGTCTGAGCAACCGAATGGAGATGATGATGAAGCTTTTTGCCCGCCTTTTTGCTCGCCGTGAAATGAGCCTGACGACCGCGCTCGAGCGCCAGCGCCTTGCCAACACCATGCCGGGCCAGACCGGCGCCGTGGCCGCTGCGCGCCTCGGCTTCGTCGCCTGATCTGCAAGCTCGCAAGCAGCGCTCGCTGCTGCTGCTGCTGCTTCGAAGTTTGATCACAACGCCGCTTCGGTTTGCCGAGGCGGCGTGCTTGGTCATGCCCCGACCACATGCGGCAAATGCTTAATCCGGCAGCATGTCGGGTCCGTCATCGCATAGCGATTGCCCATTTGCGACCCATGTCGCAAATAAAGTCTTTCCGTTGCCGCCTAGCCGATTGACAGGAAAAGTTTTTCCTGATGTCGCTATGCTGATCGCGACATCCTGTTCGCGCCATTGCAGCGTGAGGGTTACCCTGTGAACGTCGTAAATCATCCGATCAGGCGATCGTTTGTATTCTTCCTGGTCCCCGATTTCACCATGATCGCCTTTGCAACGGCGCTCGATCCGTTGCGCTCGGCCAACCGGATGCTCGGCTACGAAGCCTACCGCTGGCGGCTCGCCAGCATCGACGGCAAGCCGGTGCGCGCCTCGAACGGCGTCGAATGCGCCGTCGACACCTCGCTGGAGGACGAACGCAAGAAGATGTCCGGCTCCGAACGGCCGAACATGGCGGTCGTTTGCAGCGGCATCAATGTCGAGCGCTACCAGAACAAATCGGCCTTCGCCTGGCTGCGCGAGGAATACAATCGCGGCGTCGCCATCGGCGGCTTGTGCACTGGCGCTCATATACTGGCCGCCGCCGGCCTGCTGTCCAACAAGCGCTGCGCCATTCATTGGGAGAACCTGCCGGGCTTTTCCGAAGCGTTCCCGAAGGCCAATGTCTTTGCCGACCTCTTCGAGATCGACCAGAACATCTACACCTGCGCCGGCGGCACCGCGGCGCTCGATATGATGCTGAAGCTGATCGGCGACGATTTCGACGACAATCTGGTTAACCGGGTCTGCGAGCAGGTCTTGACTGACCGCGTGCGCAGCCCGACCGATCGCCAGCGCCTGCCGCTGCGCGCACGCCTTGGCGTGCAGAACTCCAAGGTGCTGACCATCATCGAACTGATGGAAGCAAACCTGTCCGAGCCACTGTCGTTGATCGAGATCGCCGACCATGTCGACCTGTCACGCCGGCAGATCGAGCGCCTGTTCCGCACCGAGATGGGACGATCCCCTGCCCGCTACTATCTGGAGATCCGCCTCGACCGGGCCCGGCACTTGCTGATCCAATCATCGCTGCCGGTGGTCGAAGTGGCGGTCGCTTGCGGCTTCGTCTCCGCCTCGCATTTCTCCAAATGCTATCGCGAGCTCTATGCGCGCTCGCCGCAGCAGGAGCGCGTCGATCGCAAGCAGTTGCTGGTCGCGTAGACTAGACAAGACAAGGCAATATTTTGCACGCGTATCTCTGGTCTGGCGGATGGCCGATTGAAGTCTAGCGGGTATCGAACATCCAGCTTCGGTCGCGCCACATTTTCTCGCCGACCTGGCAATCGGTGGCCGGCTTGTCCTGCGCCAGCACCACTGGCGGATGCGCCGCTTCTTCCGCCGTCCATTGCGGTGAGGCAGGTCCGGCAAGCTCAAGCACCAGCTTGCGGCGGATCGCTTCGGGAAACTGCGTCCACTCATTGACGGGGATCATGAACGCCCCGGGCCCGCCGATGACGCAGTCGGTGTAATAGCGGTCGAGATAGTTGACGTCGTAGACGCTGGTGAAGCCGCCCCGCGTCATCAGCGGCAGGCCGTTGATGGTGATGCCTTGCCTGACCAGTTCGTCACGGATGATGTCGACGGGAGCACCTTGATTGTTGGGGCCATCGCCTGAAATGTCGATGACTCGCTTGACGCCTTGAAAGCCGCTTTCGGCGAAGAGATCGCTGCTGAATTGCAAGGCACCGGAAATCGAGGTGCGCCGCGCGCTGTTGGGCGCATGGGCGGAGAGTTGCTCGACCACCCGCTCGGCGTCGGCACGATTGGCGATCACCGTCCACGGCACGATGATGTGCTGCCATGTCGTGCCGGCCCATTCGACATAGGTGACGGCAATCTTGCCGTAGGCGCCGTCGGCGATGGCCTGCAGGACCGTGTCATGCGTCAGCGCCGCGACATAGCCGCGACGCTGGATTTCGAGTTCGGCCGGCGACATCGACAGCGAAACGTCGACCGCCAACACCAGTTCGACGTCGACGGGTTCGGCAGCGCGGGAGTCCGGCGCCTGGACGAGCATCAGCACCAGCGCGGCGGCGCCTGAGAGGAGATGTCCTGCGCGGGGAAAAGCAGACATGCCGCAAGGTAAGCGAAAATCGTCACGCCACAAAGCGAAAAGCCCAGCGCCGGGCTAATGCATGTCGTCCAAAAGCATGCCCTCGGGCTTGAACCAAGGGTGCGCAGCGGGTTTGGGCAACGACTTGCATAAAAACGAGAACTTAACGCGCTGCGCATGACTCCCCACACAACGTGACGCGCCTTAAGTCCTTGCGCTCACATTTTGCGAGTCCGCCTCTCACCCTCTATTGTGGGAGGCTCAGCTGCGTGGCTTGAGGTTGTCCGGGTCGTAAAGCGGCCTGTAGCCGACGGCGGCCACTTCGACCGGGTATGTCTCGCCGAAATATTCGACATCCAGCTTGCGGCCCTCCTGGCAATACGCCCACGGCAGATAGGCAAGCGCGATGTTCTTGCCGATGGTCGGGCCGTAGGCGACCGAGGTCGTAAACGATCGGCGGCCGAGTTCGTCGACCAGCGTTTCACCCGTTTGCGGGTCCATCACCGGCATCGTGCCGACGGGATAGCGGGCCACGCCCCTGGAATCGACATTATCCGTCATGACAAGCGTGCAGAGCATAACCGGCTGATGCGCACGGGCGCGATAGTCCAGATGCTTTGCCTTGCCGCTGAAATCGGCCTCCTTGACCTTCGGGCGGGCAAGATCGGCCTCCAGCAGATTGTACTCGGTCAAAAGATCCGCATTCTGCAGGCGCAGGCTCTTCTCCATGCGGCGGCTGTTGGCATAGGTCTCGACGCCAAAAGCCATCACGCCGGTCGAACGCAAAGCATCCCATACGGCCAGGCCGTCTTCGTAGCGCATGTGCAGTTCCCAGCCCTGCTCGCCGACATACGAGATCCGGAAAGCGGTCACGTCCTTGCCGGCGATCCTGACAGGCTTGATCGCCGCAAAGGCAAAGTTCTCCGGCGTCAGGCCATCCGGGTCCTCGACGACCTTCTGCAAGGTCGAGCGCGCGTTCGGACCCCAGATGCCGACGGTCACGTATTTCTCGGTCACGTCGGTGATGGCGACATCGAACCCTTTGTCTTCTGCCGTCCGCCGCATGTAGTGGAAGTCGCGCGGGCCGGCATCGGCGCCGTCTATGACGCGGCAGCGGTCGGCCATCCGGATGACGGTCAGGTCGGCGCGCACCATGCCCTCGTCGTCGAGGAAATGGGTGTAGATGCCTTTGCCGATATTGCCGTCGCCGCCGATCCTGGCCGCGCACAGCCACTCCATCAGCGCGACATGATCAGGGCCTTCCACGTCGTACATCGCGAAATGCGACAGGTTGACGATGCCGCAATCCTCGCTCATGGCGAGATGCTCGGCATTGGAGACGCGCCAGAAATGGCGGTTGTCCCACTCGTTTTCGCGCACCGGCACCCGGTTGCCGTATTTCTCGAGCAGGTGCTCGTTGGCGGCATAGCCGTGGGCGCGCTCCCAGCCGCCGAGTTCCATGAAATAGCCGCCGAGTTCCTTCTCGCGCTCCCAGAAGGGCGAGCGGCGCACGTCGCGAGCCTTGGAGAATGGCTCGCGCGGATGGACGGCCGGATTGTAGACCTTCATCGCCGTTTCGGTGCAGCGGTCCCAGATGAACTGCTCTTGCGTTTGGTGCGGATAGAAGCGCGAATAGTCGATGGCGTGGTGGTCGATCGACGTCCTCCCGTCCGTCATCCAGTCGGCGATGAGCTTGCCCATGCCGGGGCCGTCCTTGACCCAGATCGCGACGGCATACCAGAGGCCCCGCACCTTCTGGCTCTCGCCCATGGAGGGGCCGCCGTCTGCCGTCACCTGCAGAAGCCCGTTAAAGGAATGGCTCTCATTGTAGCCCAGTTCGCCCAGGATCGGCGTCAATTCCATGGCGCGCTCGAGCGGCGCCAGGATCTGTTCCATGTCGAGGTCGCGCTGCGAGGGCGATAGACGGGCCTGGTCTTTCTCCAGGAGGTCGCGCGGATGGCAAAGGCGCGGATTGGTCTCTTCGTAGTAGCCCCACTCGATCTGTCCGCCTTCGGCGGTCTTGGGATCGCCGGTGTCGCGCATGTAGGCCGAGTTGCCTTGGTCACGCAGCAGCGGCCAGCCGATCTCCTTGCCGGTGCCGGCGAACTCGGTATAGGGCCCGAAGAAGGTGAGCGGATGGTCGATCGGCATGACCGGCAGGTCCTCGCCGACCATTTCCGCGATCAACCGGCCCCAGATACCTGCGCAAACGATGACGTAGTCGGCTTCGATGGTGCCGCGATCGGTCACCACGCCCTTGATGCGACCGTTCTCGACGACAAGCGACCGGGCCGGCGTGTTGGCGAAGGATTTAAGTTTTCCGGAGGCTTCCGCCTGGTCGACCAGCTTGCCGGCGACCGTTTGCGAGCGCGGGATGACGAGACCGGCATCGGGATCCCACAGGCCGCCCTGCACCATCTCTTCTTCGATCAGCGGGAATTTCTGCTTGATCTCGGCCGGCTCGATCAGCCGGGCACGCGTTCCGAAAGCCTTTGCCGAGGCGATCTTGCGCTTGATCTCCGCCATGCGATCGTCATCGCCGACGCGGGCAACCTCGAGGCCGCCGATACGGGCGTAGTGACCCATCTTTTCATAAAAATCGATGGAGTAGAGCGTCGTCCAGCAGGACAGGAAATCATGGCTGGTGGTGTAGCAGAAGTCGGAAGCATGCGCTGTCGAGCCGATATCGGTCGGAATCCCTGACTTGTCGATGCCGACGATGTCATCCCATCCGCGCTCGATCAGGTGATGGGCGACCGATGCGCCGACAATACCGCCCAGCCCGACGATGACGACCTTCGCCTTTTCCGGAAACCCTGCCATTGCCCGCGACTCCAAAGTGGTAAAGCGGGCACCGGCGCCCGTTTGATCGGCGCACAATATGCAGGCGACAGCCGCCATGCTACCGCCTGTTTGCGACACGCTGCAAGTGCGACGCGACCCGCAAAAATCAGGTGCTATCGGGCTCCGGGGCTATCCCTCAGGCGAAGGCCCAGATGTCCTCGGCCTGGAAGCCGACCTGGTAGCCGGCGGTCTTCAACTTGACCACGACCTGGCCGATCTCGGCCGCCGGCAACGCACCAACCTCGACCTTGATCATGCCGGGACGGTAGCGCTCGAGGTCGAGCTGCTCGAAGACGATCCAGTCGGCGCCTTCGCAATCGACAACGAAGGCGTCGATATGGGTGATGCAGTTGCGGTCGAGCAGCGTCTGCAATGTCTCCGACGGCACTTCGATATCCCTGAGGTGCGGCGCGAATTTGTTGAAGTTGGCATCGGCCTGGCCCCAGGCATTCTTGCCCGACATCAGATTGGTGTCGGTCACCGACGAGCAGCCGATGAACTCGATCGGCAGCGTGCCAGCCTCGAGTGCGGCGCATCGAAGGTGTGGACCGTGATCGTTCCCTTGCTCTTCGTCACCGCAACCGGCTCAATGATGAAGCGGCCCGTATCGGTATAGTTGGCGCGCAACCGCTTCTGGTTGTGCGGGATCGGCTCGACCAGTACGGCGCGAGCGTGCGGGATGCGGTGCAGCCACGGCGTCACATCGTCGAACAACACGCCATCGCAGGCGCCGACATTGACCATCTGGAACCGCCTTTTTGCCCCACTGAGGCGCGCCTTCAGCGCGGCCTTCGCCAGGAACTTCGTACCGTGCAGCGACGGCCCGCGATCGAGGATGCCAGCGGGGAGGCCGAGCGACAGCGCGATGCGCGCCAGGCTGGAAACGGAACTCATGACTTGTCTCCAGGAATGACGTGCAATGGCGCGGCGCCGCGCCCTTTGGTGCTCGCTGATGCCCACAACGCCATAAATGGCCCGGCGAGCAGCAGGAACGGCGGGATCAGATTGGGAAAATAGATGCGGGTGTCGTGGATCGGGAAGACCGTGAATTTGGCCAATACGCCGAGCACCAATGCCGCAAACAGAATGCCGGCGCGGCGGTCGAGCTTGAAGCCGGCACGGCTTGAGGCATACCACCCCGCCAGCGCCATCACCGAGACGCCGACCCAGTTGTTCAGGCTGACGGCACGGATCAGGGAGGCGGCAAAAGCCCGGAGGTAGGCGACAGCCGAGAACGGCGGATCGAAGCCGGCCATATTGTAGTGCTGCTCGATCGAGGAGAACCACAGATGCGGCCACCAGCCGGGATGCTGCGCCCAGTGGGAGATGGCGAAATAGGCGACGAGCGAGGCGGCAAAGCCGGCCAGCGCGCCCCACGCATTCTGCCGGAAGACCAACAGCAGCACGGCAAAAATAGCAAGGAAAACAATATTGTCGGGCCGAGCCATGAAAGCGAGAAAGAGCAGGATCGCGGTGGCCACTTCACGACCGCGCCTATAGGCAAAGAGCCCGCCGAGGAACAGCGCTGAGCACAGCAGGTCAGGCGTCAACGCCCGCGCCGCGTCGCCGAAATCAGCCATCATCAGCACCGCGCCGAGAACCGGCGCCAGCGCCAGCGCGCCCTCTGAGCGCAGCCAGAGCAGCGCGATCGCGCCGAACAGCAGCACCGAGAACACCTGCAGCAGCCGCATCGCCGCGACCGGCGACATCGCCGAGCTCATCGTCGACAGGATCTCGGCGAAAAGGAACTTGATCCGGTACATGCCGAGCAGCGAATGGAAATCGGCGGCATTCCCGGCCATATGACTGCGGAAACCGCCGCCATCATCGGTCAGCGCCTTGTAGTCGCTCGCCGACAGGCCGTCCCTGACCGTGCCATAGGCATAATCGTGCAGCGCCTGCACATCGCGATAGGTGCCCTCCTCGGCGATCGCAAGGTAGGGCAGCATGTCCCAATTGGCGTCAGGCATGAACCATGCCGTCGCCGCGGTCAGCAGGATGTAGAGCGCGAAGGCAGCCGCGCCGATCGGTGCGGCAAGACGCGCATAGGTGCCCTCGCCCCATGCCAGACTGGCCTTGGTTAGCCGGTCGAGCAGGTTCGTCGGAGCCGGAGACTTGCTCAGCATGGTCTCGCTCGGCGCACCTGGCTAACGAACCTGGCTTTTGACGAAATCCTTCACGATCGACACGATGCCGCGCGACAACAGGCTGTCGAGCGCCTCGACGAAGCGGTCGACATGTTCGCGCTGGCAGATCAGCGGCGGTTCGAGACGGATGACGTTGCGGTTGTATTCGGTGAAGGCAACGAGCACGTCGTAGTCACGCAGCAGCAAAGCACCAACAAAACCGGACAAGGATCCCTTCAGCTTGTCGTCAAGCACGCTGACCACAGGCCGCAGCACCATCGGCAAGGTCTGCGAAAAGTCGTGGAATTCCAGCCCGACCATAAGGCCTTTGCCGCGGACCTCCTTGATGATCCTCGGGTATTTTTCGCGCAACGTCTGCAGGCGTTGCAGCAGATAGTCGCCGGTGACCGCGGCGTTGTCGATCAGCCCCTCGTCGTAAAGCACGTTGAGCGCCTCGATCGAGGTGACGCAGGCCTCGCCCATGCCGCCGAAGGTGGCCATGGCGTGGATCATCGCCGTCTTCGGCGTGCCATAGGCCTTCAAATAGACCTCGCGCCTGGCGATCATCGCGCCGACCGCCGCCTTGCCGCCACCGAGCGACTTTGCCAGCGCCGTCACGTCCGGAACGACGCCGTAGTGCTCGAAGGCATAGAAGCGGCCGGAGCGGCCATAGCCGCACTGCACCTCGTCGGCGACCCACAGAACACCGTATTGGTCGCATAGCGCACGCAGCTTCTGCCAGTATTCGGCAGGCGCCTGGATGATGCCGCCGCCGCCCTGGATGGTTTCGAGCACGATGACGCCGACCTCGGGATCGGAGCGGAACGTGCGCTCGACCGCTTCGACGTCGCCGAACGGAATGCGCATGACATTGTCGGCCATCTTGAAGTCGGCGCGATAGAGCGAGCCGTCGGTGATCGCCAGCACGCCCTTGGTCTTGCCGTGGAAGGAATTCTCGGCATAGACGATTTTCGGCCGCTTCGGGCCGGCGGCGCGCTCGGCGAGCTTCACCGCCGCCTCCATGGCTTCCGAGCCGGAAGAGCCCAGAAACACCATGTCGAGGTCGCCGGGCGAGCATTTGGCGAGATTGTGCGCCAGGGCCGCCGCATATTGCGACATGAAGGCGATGGCGATCTCCTGCCGCTTCTCCTCCTGGAACTTTTTGCGCGCCTCGAGAAGGCGCGGATGATTGTGGCCGAAGGCCAGCGAGCCGAAGCCGCCGAAGAAATCGAGGATCTTGCGGCCGTTCTGGTCGATGTAGAACATGCCTTCGGCGCGCTCGATCTTGATCTTGTGGAAGCCGAGCAGTTTCATGAAATGCAGCTGGCCGGGGTTGAGATGCGCCTTGAACAGGTCGGTCATGCGCGCGACGTCCATCGCCTTGGCCTGCTCGACGCTGATCAGATCGGGCTTGGCGGTGGTGGCGGGCGAAAGCGCCCGCGCGCTGACCGTGGCGCGCGCAGTCGTGTGGTCTGACTTGGTCATGACCGTCATCTCAAGAGTCTCCTGCTGGCCCTTCACTCGGCGGGCACATGGTTGGCGGCGACGGCATGGCCGTCTTTCTTGGCGCGATATTCGCTGTAGGCGGCGATCAGCATGTCCTCGTCGCGATATTGCGGCACCCAGCCGAGCTGGCGTTCGGCCTTGGACACGTCGAGCACGCAGTCCTCGTCGGCGATCAGATACTGCTCAGGATCCATGATCGGCATGTTCAAGAGGTCGAGCAGGTCGAGCGTTCGCTTGACTGCCCAGCCCGGGGTCGGGATCAGGATCGATTTCGAGCCGGCATGCCTGATCAGGTCGCCGAGCAATTTCCGGACCGGCGGCGGGTTGAGCGAGCCGAGATTATAAGCCTCATCAGGCACGCCGGCCTTCCACGCAGCGCGCGCCGCCTCGGCGCAGTCGAACACCGAGATGAACTGATACGGGTTCTTGCCCGAGCCGATCATTGGCACCGGGAGGTTCCAGTCGATCAGCTTGAACAGCTTTTCGAGGATGCCGAGGCGGCCGGGGCCGATGATCAGGCGCGGCCGAAACAGCGAGATCGACATGCCGCGCTTGCGCCATTCGACGGCCAGTTCCTCGGTCTTCTGCTTCGACCAGCCATATTCGCCGAGCGGCGCGACCGGGTGCTCCTCGGTCATTGGTTGTGTGACCGTGTGGCCGTAGATCATGTCGGTCGTGTAATGGACGAGCTTGGGCGCGCCGGCTCTGTCCATCGCCTGCATGATATGCTCGGTGCCGTGGAAATTCACCGGGAAGAAGAATTCGTGGCGCCTGGCGCGCACCTGGATCGGCGACAGCATTTTCGCCGACAGATTGTAGACCATGTCGTAGGCCTTCAGCCCAACCGAAGCGACCGAGGCCGGATCGGTGACGTCGCACCTGACATATCGGACCGAGCGGTAATGCGGCAGGTCGCTTTTGGCGATATCTGCGACGACCACCTCCTCGCCATCGGCCAGGAGTTTCGGGGCAAGGTGGCGGCCGACGAAACCGTCACCGCCGAAGATCACATGTCTCATCGAACGATCCCACTGTGAATCTTGTCGGACGAAAGGGAGGCGGTTTCCTCGTCATGCCCGCGACCACCCAAATCCTGGCTATCCAAATCCCGGCCACCCAGATCCCGGCCACTTTGGGCGATCAGCACCGTGCCGACGCAGATGAAAGCGATGCCGGCGATACGCCAGCCATTGAGGTCTTCGCGGAAGATGAAATAGGCGAAGATCGCGACGGCGACATAGGCGAGGCTGAGGAACGGATAGGCGAAGCTGAGCTCTACCTTGGACAGCACATAGATGTGCGCCGCCATCGAGATGACGAAGGTGCACAGGCCGAAGAAAACCCATGGGCTGAAGACGATCTGCAACAGCTTCAGCAACGGATTGCTGCCCTCGAAGGAAATCGGACCGAGTGACATCATGCCCTGCTTCAGCATGAGTTGCGCGGCGGCGTTGGTCATGACCGTGAACAGAATTGAGACGATGTATTTCATGTTTTTCTCATCAACCTTTTTCGTTCTACTGAAAACTTCCAAACATTTCGTGAAGCACAAAAAAGTTCGAGGAAAGCTTGAATTATCGATCTGTTTACCACGAACTATTCGAATGTTATCTATTCCGCGGCTTCGGCGGCTCCGTGTCGCGCCTCGAGCCTTTTCGCCGTTCGCGCCCAGAAACTCGACATGAAGGCGGGATCGCGGATCGCTTCGAGGCGTTGCCATTCCGGAAAGGAGGCTGCGAAAACGTCGTCGCCCATGCGAGCATCCTTGTAGGGATTGACCGCACCACCGGCCTCGACCGTGATTTGGTCGAGCTCCTTCAGCAGCGCCAGCGTCGCCCTGCCACGGTTGGGGAAATCCAGCGTCAACGTGAAACCCGGCCGCGGGAACGACAGCAGTGCCGGCGAGCGGACCCCGCCGAAGCGCTTCAGGACTGTGAGGAACGAGCCCTGCCCGGCCCGTTTTGCCGCCGCAAGCAACGCCGGCACCACTCGGCGCGCGACGTCTTCCGGCATCACGCTCTGGTGCTGGAAAAGCCCATTCGGTCCATAGAGGCGGTTCCAGTTGCCGACGCCGTCGAGCGGAAAGAAGAAACCCTGGTAGCCGACCTGACGCGCCTCCGTCGACCGGCCTTTCTTCCACCGGTAGGCGGCATTGAAGGCAGTCAGGAACGGCCGGTTGAGCACGTTGAACGGCGGCTGGAACGGCACCGAAAGATTTCCACCGGCACGCAAGGCCACATGGGAGCCATGCTCGGCGTGATTGCCGGTGAACAGCAGCCCGCGGCCGCGACTGTGGCCGCCGGCAAGCTGGTCGATCCAGGCGACGACGTATTCGTTGGCCTGATCGGCCGCTTCCGCAAGTTCGAAGAACTCGCCGAGATCACGGAATGGCGTCACCTTCTCGATGATGTCGAGCGATGGCACCCTCATCAGCCGGATCGATGCGGACAGTATCAGGCCAGTCAGCCCCATGCCGCCGATCGTCGCCGCGAACTGGCGTTCATTCTCGGTGGCCGAGCTGTAATGGGCCTGTCCGTCCGATCTGAGCAGCGTCAAGGATTCGACGTGGCAGCCGAAGGTGCCGCGCCGGTGATGGTTCTTGCCGTGAACGTCGTTGGCGATGGCGCCGCCGAGCGTGACGAACTGCGTGCCCGGAACGACGGCGGGAAAGAAGCCGTATGGCGCTGCATGGGCGATGATGTCGGACAGAAGCACGCCGGCCTCGGCCTCGATCACGCCGGTCTCGGCATTGAAGGCGCGGATCCTGTTCAGCGGCCGCATATCGATGATCGTGCCGGCCCCATTCTGGCAGGAATCGCCATAGGAGCGGCCGTTGCCGTAGGCGAGCAAAGCGTTTCTTGTCGCCTTGCCGCTCTTCAGCAACGCAACAGCGTCGTCCGCCGGGATCACATTGAGTGCCGGTGGCGTGGCAAGACCGAAGCTCTGGAACCGCTCCTGGCCCACGCCTACCAGCCTCCGACGACCAGAAACACAGCGCCGATGAGCACGACGATCTGGCTGCGCCAGTCGCGGATGATGAAGACGACCGGATCGTCATGCATCTGGTCGCGGCGGGCGAGAATCCAGACGCGCATGGTCAGGTAAAGCACGATCGGCGCCAGCGGCCAGACCAGCCAAGGATGCGGATAAAGTTCGCGCACCGCAGCGCTGTCCATATAGAGCGCCAGCACCAGCGCCGAGGAAAAGGCCGACGCCATGCCCGCCTGGGCGACGATCTCCTGGTCTTCGGTGCGGTAGCCGCGGCCGGCAATGCGCTCGCCGGCCGGAATGGCGGTCGTGCGCAGCTCGACAAACCGCTTCACCAGCGCCAGCGACAGGAAAAAGAAGATCGAGAAGGCCAGCAGCCAGAAAGAGACGTCGACGCCGGTTGCCGCGGCGCCCGCCAGAACGCGGATCGTGTAGAGACCGGCCAATGTCAGCACGTCGATCAGAAGCATGCGCTTGAACGACAGCGAATAGCCTGTGGTGATGACCATGTAGCCACCGAGCACGCCGAGGAATTCGATCGGCAGCAGAAGCCCTGCAGCAACGCCTGTTGCGAGCAGCACCATCATTGAACCGAGGCCGAACGGGATCGACAGCGCGCCGCTGGCGAATGGCCGGTTGCGCTTGGTCGGGTGTTTGCGGTCGAGCGCGAGATCGAAGAAATCATTGAGGATATAGATGGCGGAAGCGACTGCGCTGAACGAGACGAATGCCAGCAGGCATTCCCAGATCATGTCGGCGTTGAAGTATTCGTGCGACAGCACCATCGGCACTGCGATCAGCGAGTTTTTCAGCCACTGATGAACGCGCAGCATCTTGACGATGGTTCTGAATGTCGGTTTCGGCGCCGGCATGATTTCAGCACTGTGCGCGGCCTGCCAGCGCGCGGCATGGCGGTCGGGCGCGACGACGATTGCCGTGTGCGCGGCGTCGAATACCTTAAGGTCGTGCCGACTGTTGCCGGCATAGTCGAAGCCGCCATCGCCATAGGCTGCGACAAGCGAGGCGCACTTTCTGCCTGACGTCATGTTGTGGGGGCCGTCAGTCGCCAGGACGCGATCGAATATCCCGAGATGTGCGGCGATCGCCTCGGCGAATTTACGCGGCGTCCCGGTCGCCAGCACGATCTTGCGGCCTTCGCCATGTTCGGTGCGAAGGCGCTGAAGCAGCGCCTCGCGGTAGGGCAGCGACGCAGGATCGATGTCGATGCGTTGAGCGATGGCCTGCTTCAACCGCGCCGGCCCGCCGGCGAGCCAGAACGGCACCAGGAAAACATAGAGCGGATTCTTCTTGAGAAGGATGAACAGACCTTCCCACAGCAGGTCCGTCGCGAGCAGCGTGCCGTCGAGATCGACAGCAAGCGGGATTGCGTTCCTGTCCGACCGCGCATCCATTCTTCGTTGCCCTGCCTAAAAGCGCATGATCCCGAAAGCCGACCTTTCGGAAAGGATCAGGCGCCGATCCAAAACCCCATGCTTCGGCGTCTTCGGCCCGATATAGCGGGCAACAGCGCAGCGATCGTTAAGGCGTCCGGCCCGGCCTGGCTTGCGTGACGGTATTTTCCCTTTCATCGTTAAGTTTCGATAACCCGAAACGATCAAAGGTCGGGCATTTGCCCGGCCTTCTAAAAACTAGTCAACGTTTTTTGACGCGGTTACTTGATGCGGGCGACGCCGCCAGAGATTTCGATTGTTTCCGAACCGGTCAGTGCTTCGAGGTCGCCATTCGGCATGGTAACGAAACAGCCGGTCGGGCAGAATTCAGCGGTTTCGCCGGCGGCCAGCGCCAGCTCCGTCTTGCCACCGCCTTCGGTCACGACGAGTGTGCGGGTCTCGGCGTCCTTGTTGGTGGCGCTGGCGGCGAAGGCTGAATCGCCCACGGCAAGAAAAGCAATGGCGGCGACGAGAGACTTCCACATTTGCAGTATCGGTGTTGCCACCGCCTCTGTTGCATTTCGCAAGGCATTCCCGCCCTTTGCATGTGAGCTTATATGAGATGCCAGCTGAACGGCAACTGAATGCCGCATTCATGCCGCAATTGCTTTGGCTGCGTCGGAAGCGCAGGTATCAGCCGTTCGCAGGCCGGCTGAATATCAATAAACCCTAATCGGGATCCGGCTTGCGGGTCTTGCGCCCGGATCTGGCCAGGCGTTTCGTCTCGGCCACGGCTTCCGCCTTTGCTTGCTCCTGTTCGGCAAAATCGACTTCGATCTTGTCGTCATCGATCGGCCACGCCTCATGCTTCTTGGTCTCGACGACGGCGCGCGGCGCCGACGGAATTTCGATATGCTGATCGGCGAACTCGTCGAGGACGGCAAACCGAATGTCGTTCTGCACGATGTTGCCGTTCATCACGTCGGCCAGGAACACACGGATTTCGAATTCGAGAGCGGCCGCCCCGAAATTGGTGAACAGCACGAAGGGTTCCGGATTTTTCAGCACCAGCGGATGGCCGCGCGCAATCTCCAACAGCACAGCATGGGCCTGCTTGACGTCGCTGCCGTAGGCGACGCCGACCTTGATGTCGATGCGACCGAGCTTGTTGCGGTGCGTCCAGTTGCCGACCGCATTGTTGATCAGGTTTGAATTGGGCAGGATCACCGACTGCCGCTGGAACGTCTCGATCTCGGTAGCGCGCACGCTGATCTTCTTGACCGTGCCGCTGATCTCACCGGCGACGATCCAGTCGCCGACCTTGAACGGCCGCTCGGCCAAGAGGATCAGGCCGGAGACGAAGTTGGAGACGACATTCTGCAGGCCAAAGCCGATACCGAGCGACAGGGCGCCGGCGACAAGCGCCAGGTTGGAGAGATCGATGCCCGCCGCCGAGACGCCGACGAGGGCTGCGAGCGCGACGCCGGCATAGCCGACCGCCAGCCGGATCGAGTTGCGCACGCCGGTATCGACCTTGCCGCGCGCCATCACCGAGCCGTCGAGCCAGCCCTGGAACCAGCGCGTCAGGAAATAGCCGATGATGAAGACGACGATGCCGGTGAGGATGCCGGTCACCGAGATCGTCACGGAGCCGACGGTGAGGCCCGTCGCCAGCTTGTAGGCCCAGGCCTCGATGTCGCCGGGCTGGAAGCCCCACATCAACAGGATCATCGGCAGGAACACCAGCACGATCATCAGGTTGATGGCGACGCTGACGACCAGGCCGAGCTGGTCGAGCGCGGACTCCTCATAACTGGAATTGGTCGATAGCCAGCGCCCGATCGACGTGTTGGCAAAGCCACCTTCCTCGCTGATCGCCCGCGCTGACAGGAAGCCGATATAGGCGGTCACCAGAATGGTACCGGTGACCACGACCTGCAGCGAGACGAAGATGGCAAGGCCGATATAGCCGAGCAGCGCCGTGGCAATGGTGAAAAGGCCTAGCGCGACAGCGGTGTAGCGCAGCCACGCCGGCCAGGGGCGCCAGCTTCCGTCGGTGGCCTTGAACGGCTTCAGCAGCGCCATCAGGATCAGGATGATGCCGACGATGACGGTGGCGACAAAACTTCTGGCGATGGTCAGAGACAGCGGCGAGCCCATCGTGTCGTTGACCACCGACAGGAAATAGTTGACGCCGATCACCACCGCCATGGCGGTCGTCAGCCGCACCAGCCAGCGTGCCGGGCCTGATTCAACGGGGATGAGCCGCCAGTTCGGCAGCCGCGGCTCCAGCGTCGCATTGGCCAGTCGGTTGACGCAGAACACCACCGCGATGACCCCGACCAGCGCCTTCAGGAAAACGCCAATGTCGCCGCGCAACACATTGTAATAGTTGAAAAAGAACACGGTCGAGACCAGGAAGACGCCGACCGCCAGCGTCGGCAGCAATGTCGACCAGAACGCCACCGACAACCGGCTGAGATAGGACGGATCTTCGACCGACGGGTCCGCTTCGAAGATACGCCCGAACAAACGCCGCCCACCGACAAAAAGCACCGCCGCCAGGGAAAGCGCCGTCAAGGTCGCGGCCAGCACGGCCTGGAACTTGAACTTGAAGACAAAGGCCAGCCACGACGACACTGCCTTGCTGAAGCCGGTAAATTCACCATTGGCATCGGAAATGACTTCAGGGCTCAACGCGTCGGACAGCACGTAGCGCTTGGTGAGCAGATTGCGAAACAGCTCGCTGCGCATATTGGCGATCTTGGCGATGAGGCCGCTGATTCGGATCGACAGGTTTTGCGCCGCGGCGATGACAGCATTGATCTCGGCCTTTTCGGACGCCAGCGCCTGGCGTTCGCTGGTCACGATGTCGGGTTCGGGTGGCTGGCCCGCGGCCGGCGGCGCCGCGAGCTGATCGAGCCTTGCGTTGATCTCCGAAAGGCGCGGGCGGAAGACAAGCGCGCTGTCCAGCGCACCTCGCGACATTTCCTCGAGCTGCAGGCGGATGTCGACAAGGCTGGCGTCGTCGTCACCGTCCTCCTGGATTTTCTTTTCGAGATTGTCGGTCCTCGTCGTCAGGTCCTGCAGGATTTTCTGCTGGTCGGCGACCACTCCAGAGGCAGCCTGCTCAAGCCCCTGCGCCGCCGCATCAAGCGACAGCGGCGCCGAGGCGACGATCGCCAGGACCAGAACGAAGCGGAGCAGTCGGAAAAGCATGATCGTTTGGCGACTCACAGGCGGTAAGGCGTTCTAAAGCTCGCCTTTGATAAAGACGCTGATACCGGGGAGCAAGCCGTCCCGCCCTGCCCGCCCTTCGGAGTCGGCCAGTCGAAAAGCGATGGCGCAATATTGGCTTTGCGGCAGCGGCCTGCTCTATAATGTGCCGCATCGCCCAAAACGGCTGACGAAAAGCCAGAACGGACAACAAAAAGAATGGCGGAATATTCGGCCTTCTCGCTTCTCAAAAATGCGCTGACCGGCAACAAGGACTGGAAACCGGCCTGGCGCAAGCCGGACCCGAAGGCGTCCTACGACGTGATCGTCATCGGCGGTGGCGGCCATGGCCTGTCGACCGCCTATTATCTCGCCAAGGAGCACGGCATCACCAACGTGGCAGTGCTGGAAAAGGGCTGGCTCGGCTCCGGCAATGTCGGCCGCAACACGACAGCCGTCCGCTCCAACTACCTGCTGCCGGCCAACACGCGCTTCTACGAACATTCGATGAAGCTGTGGGAGAACCTGTCGCACGATCTCAACTACAACGTCATGTTCTCGCAGCGCGGCTGCCTCAACCTCGCGCACACGCCCGCCCAGCTCGACGATTTTGCCCGCCGCGGCAACGCCATGCGCCATCTCGGCGTCGACGCCGAACTGATGACCACGGCCGAGATCGCGCGCCTGGTGCCTGCGCTGGACGTCTCCGCCACGGCGCGCTTCCCAATCGTCGGCGGCCTGATGCAGCGGCGCGCCGGCACCGCACGCCACGATGCCGTCGCCTGGGGCTATGCGCGCGGCGCCGACCGCCGTGGCGTCGACATCATCGAGAATTGCGAGGTCACCGGCTTCCTGCGCGACGGCGACCGCATATCAGGCGTCACGACCTCGCGCGGCGAGGTTCGTGCCAGGAAGGTGGCGGTCGCGGTGGCCGGCAGCACCGGGCAAGTCATGCGGCTCGCCGGCATCGATACGATGCCGATCGAGAGCCAGGTGCTGCAGGCCTTCGTGACGGAATCGCTGAAGCCGTTCATCAACACGGTCCTGACTTTCGGCATGGGCCATTTCTACATGTCGCAGTCGGACAAGGGCGGCCTCGTCTATGGCGGAGATCTCGACGGCTACAACAGCTACGCCCAGCGCGGCAGTTTGCCTGTTGTCGACGAGGTGATGAGCGAGATGCTGGCGCTGTTTCCGGGTCTCGCCCGGGTTCGCATGCTGCGCTCCTGGGGTGGCGTCTGCGACATGTCGATGGACGGTTCGCCCATCATCACCACCGGCCCGCTGCTGGGCATGTATCTCAACTGCGGCTGGTGCTACGGCGGCTTCAAGGCGACGCCGGCCTCCGGCTGGTGCTTTGCGTGGACCATAGCCAAGGATGAACCGCACGACATCAACGCGCCCTTCACCCTGGATCGCTTCCATCGCGGCCTGGTGATCGACGACAAGGGCCAGGGCGCGACGCCGCGGCTGCATTAAACCATGATCCCGAACCGCAGGTTGGCGTAACAAAGATTGGAAACCGGTTTTCGGCCAAGATCATGGTCAAACGAGAAGATACAATCGCATGCTGATTACCTGCCCCTATTGCGGCCCGCGCGACGTCATCGAGTTCACCTATCAGGGTGACGGCAACCGCGAGCGCCCTCAGCCTGCCTCGCAGGACCTCGATGCCTGGAACGCCTATGTCTACGACCGATTGAACCCGGCGGGTGACCACAACGAGATCTGGCAGCATTCCGGCGGCTGCCGCGCCCATCTCAGGGCCGTGCGCAACACGCTGACACACGAGATCTCCAGCGTCGTGTTCACGCGCGGCGACCACAAAGTGGCTGCCCGGCACAAGGCGGAGGGCAAGTCATGAGCCCGCGCCGCACCGATGCCGGTGGCCGGATCGACCGGCTGCGAACCATCCGGTTCACCTTCGACGGCGCGCCTCACACCGGCCATGCCGGCGACACGCTTGCCTCAGCGCTGCTGGCCAATGGCGTCACCCTGTTCGGACGCTCGTTCAAATATCACCGTCCTCGCGGGGTGCTGACAGCAGGCGTCGAGGAACCGAACGCCCTGGTGACGGTGTTGCGGGGCGAGGTTCGCGAGCCTAACATCGCCGCGACCATGGTCGAGATCCATGATGGGCTGACCGCCGTCAGCCAGAACCGCTTTCCATCGCTGGCCTGGGATGTCAGCGCCGCCAACCAGCTCGGCGGCAAGCTTCTGTCTGCCGGCTTCTATTACAAGACCTTCATGGGGCCCGCGATCGGCCCGCTGAAGAGCACGCGTTTCTGGATGTTCTGCGAGCATTTCATCCGCCGCGCCGCCGGTCTCGGCCGCGCCGGGACCGCTGCCGACACGGCGCGTTACGAGCGCATGAACGCCTTCTGCGATGTGCTGGTGGTCGGTTCCGGTCCGGCCGGACTGATGGCCGCCAGGGCAGCCGCCGATCAGGGCGCGCGTGTCATCCTCAGCGAACTCGAACCGCATTTCGGCGGCTCGGCCAACTGGTCGGGCGAGACGATCGACGGGATGCCCGGGGCCGACTGGGCAGCGCGAGCCGCCGGCCAGCTCGAAGGCTATGACAATGTCCGCCTGCTGCCACGCACCACGGTCTGGGGCTATTACGACGGCAACACGCTCGCCGCGCTTGAACGGGTTGCCGACCACAAGGAGAGGCCCGGCAAGGGCGAACCACGCCAACGCTACTGGATCATTCGCGCCGAGTCGGTGGTGCTGGCCACCGGCGCCTTCGAGCGGCCGCTGGTGTTTCCGGGCAACGATCGGCCGGGAGTGATGCTGGCGCATGCCGCCGAGCGCTACGCCAACGAGTACGGCGTGCTGGCGGGCAACAGGATCGCACTGTTCACCAACAATGACAGCGCCTATCGCTCCGCCCTGGCGCTGAAGAAGGCCGGCGCGGCGATTGTCGCGATCGTCGACGTGCGGCCGGAGCTTTCGAGCGAGATGCGCGAGTTCGCCGATGAAGCGGAAGCCAAGATCCTTTTCGGTCACGCCGTGGTCGCCACCGAAGGCGGCAAGGCGCTGTCCGGCGTCAAGGTGCAGCGCTTCGACATGGTCAACGGCGCGCTTGCCGGCGAGGCGCGCAGCATTCAAGCCGACTGCCTGCTGATATCGGGAGGCTGGTCGCCGATCATCCATCTGGCCAGCCAGGCCGGCGCCAAGGCGGAATGGAATGCTGCTCGACAAGCCTTCCTGCCACCGAAGCCAACCCAGCGATGGCCAAGTCAGAGATGGATTGGCGCCGGCGCTTTCACCGGCAGCTTTTCCACCGCCGAGGCAATCGCCGAAGGCCGCGCCGCCGGGCTTTCGGCGGCGGGTGGAACAGGTGCGCCAACGGCCCTGCCGGTCGTCGAAGCCGCACCCGGCGGTCCCGACCCGGCGCCGGTGTTCGAGATCAGGGCCAATGGAAAAAGCTTCGTCGATTTCCAGCACGACGTGACCGCGGAGGATGTACGGCTTGCACATCGCGAAGGCTTTGTCTCGGTCGAGCATTTGAAGCGCTACACCACGCTCGGCATGGCGACCGACCAGGGCAAGAGCTCCAACATACCCGGCCTCGCCATCATGGCCGAGGCGTTGGGCAAGCCGATTCCCGAAGTCGGCACGACACGCTTTCGCCCACCTTTTTCGGCCGTGTCGATCGGGTCACTCGCCGCCGAGCGTTTCAGCGACCTGAGGCCCCAACGGTTGACGCCGATGCATGACTGGCACGTCGCCAACGGCGCGACCATGTATTCGGCCGGCCTCTGGTATCGCCCGATGATCTATGGCCATCCCGGCGAGACGATCGAGCAGGCCTATGTGCGCGAAGCCAGGGCGACGCGCGAGAGCGCCGGCATCGTCGATGTCTCGACGCTGGGCAAGATCGCCGTGCAGGGCCCGGACGCGGCGGAATTCCTCGACCAGGTTTACACCAACATGTTCTCGACATTGGCCGTCGGCAAGGCCCGCTACGGGTTAATGCTGCGCGAGGACGGCCTCGCCTTCGACGACGGCACGACGTGGCGGCTCGGCGAACAGGACTTCCTGATGACCACCACGACCGCCAATGCCGGCAAGGTGATGCAGCAACTGGAGTATGTCCTCGACGTCATCTGGCCGGGGCTTAAGGTCCATGTCACCTCGGTGACCGACGAATGGGCGGGTGCGGCGATCGGCGGGCCTAGGGCGAGAGAGATCCTTGCTGCTTGCGTCACCGGCACCGCCGTCGACAACGCAACCCTGCCTTTCATGGGCATCGTGCACGGCAAGATATCAGGCGTGCCGGTGATGATCTGCCGGCTTTCCTTCTCCGGCGAAATGGCCTTCGAAGTCTACTCCGGCGCCGGCTACGGCACCCATGTCTGGGAAGCCTTGATCGAAGCCGGCAAGCCGTTCGGACTGGTGACTTACGGGCTTGAGGCGCTTGGCACGTTGCGCATCGAGAAAGGCCACGTCACCGGCGCCGAGATCGACGGCCGCACCACCGCACGCGACCTGCATCTCGACTGGATGCTGTCCAGGAAGAAGCCCTTCATCGGCTCGGCGATGATGGATCGCGAGGGCCTGATCGCGCCTGGCCGCCTGGAACTCGTCGGCCTGATTTCGCTGGACAACCAGCCGCTCAACGGCGGCGCCCACATCGTTGAAGCGCTTGACGAAGCCAATCCGCACGATTCCATCGGCCACATCACCGCTTGCTGTTATTCGCCGGCGCTCGGCAAGTACATCGCGCTCGCTCTGGTCAAGGACGGCAAGGCACGGCGCGGCACGCGCGCCCATATCTCCGATCCTCTGCGCAACCGGTTCGGCCCGGTCGAGATCGTCTCCAATCACTTCTTTGATCCGGACGGGAGCCGCATGCATGGTTGAGCGCCAATCCCCGCTTGAGCTGGAGCTGCGCACCGGCTCGCATGGCGATTTCGAACACGGCATCGAGGTCATCCTCTCCGAAACCAGGCCGGGATCGATCCTGCAGCTCGCTGCCTGGCCGGGCCAGGAGAAGGCGTTGATAGCAGGCATTCGCACCGTTACCGGCCTTGCGCTGCCCGACGGCGCCGGCGCCGGCAGCACCAACGGCGTGAGGTCGGTGTTCGGTTTTGCGCCGGGCAAATTCACCGTGGTCGACGAGGCCGAGGGCCTGGCATCGGCCTTTGCCAATGTCGTCACCCCTGATATCGGCACGGTGACCGACCTGTCGCATGGCCGCACCGCGATCCGCATCGCCGGACCGAAGGCCGAATGGGTGCTGGCAAAGTTCTTCGCCATCGACTTCGCGCTGCCGGCCTTCCCGGTCGGTGCCGGCCGCTCGACCATGCATCATGACATCTTCGCCCAGATCCAGCGCACCGGCGCCGACCAGTTCGACATCTATGTGTTCCGCTCGTTTGCGCGCTCGTTCTGGAAGGCGCTCTGCCACGCCAGCGAGGAAGTCGGCTACGAAGTTCAGTAGACCGAGACGGCGCGTTGTCACCTCAACTGGCGAAAGTCACCCACTCTTCCAGCGGCGCGCGGTCGGTGCGGAACGCGTTTGCGGGCTTGGATGTGTCCTCACGGCCAAGCGCCATGCCGCAGACGACGATCTCCTCGTCGGGAATGTTGAGCACCGGCCTGATCTGCTTGTGATAGGGTGCAAAGGCCGCCTGCGGGCAGGTATGCAGGCCCCTGCCCCGCGCCGCCACCATGATGTTCTGCAGGAACATGCCGTAGTCGATCCACGAGCCCTTGTTCAGCCGCCGGTCGACGGTGAAGATCATGCCGACCGGCGCGTCGAAGAAGACGAAGTTGCGGTCGTGCTGGGCGCGCATCCTGTCGACCTCACGCCGGCCGATGCCGAGCACGCTATAGAGGCCGAAGCCATTGGCCCGCCGCCGGGTCAGGTAGGGCTCGAAGAACTGGTCGGGATAGTAGCGATACTCGTCCCACTCGGCCTTTTCGGCACGGATACCGGAGTTGAGGATGGCGTCGCTGATCCGTTGCTTGACCTCGCCCTTGGTGACGTAGACGCGCCAGGGCTGCATGTTGGTGCCCGAAGGCGCCCGCGCGGCAACGCCGAGGATGGCGCGGATCGTCTCATCGTCGACCATGTCGGGCAGGAACGCCCGCACCGAACGGCGCGACGTGATCGCCTCGTCGACGATCGCCGCGCCATCCGTAATCTTAGTCCTGTTTTCCAGCATGGGCGTCCCTTTGCGCGTGCCCCGGAAACCGGAATCGATTCCGGAAAGGATACATGCGCCGTCTAGAAATGAGAGAGCACCATTGCGGTCCAATTTGACGCATGGCGCTCTAACGCAAGCTCGACCGGACGCCCTCACTCGCCGTTCGTGGCCGAGCCTTTGCCTGAACCGTCAAAACGGCGCAAGCAAATCTTGTGGCCTCATGAAAATTCTCTTGATTTTTTCACGAACCTGACCCCTGATGAAATTTGCCCTCAATTTTTCACCAAGGGGGACTTTTCACCAGACAGATTTTTACCGAGAAAAAAGCTTTGACCTCAACCGCCGTCAGATCGGAGCAGGAAAACCGCGAACGGCTGCTGGCCGGCGATATCAGGGCGCTGCGCAGGGCGCGCGGGCTGACGCTTGCCGAGACCGGCCTGAAGCTCGGCCGCTCGGTCGGCTGGGTCAGTCAGGTCGAGCGCGGCCTGTCGATACCGTCGCTTAGCGATCTCAGAGGCTTCGCGGAATTGTTCGGCGTGCCGGTCAGCCTGTTCTTCAGCCACGATGTGCCCGTCGAGAACGAGCGCGGCGTGGTCGTCCGCGCCGGCAGCCGCCGCACGCTTGGCACAAGCGATTCCGGACTGGTGGAGGAGCTTCTGTCACCCGATCTCGGCGGTAGTTTCGAGATGCTGCGTTCGGTCTTCGCGCCGGGTGCTGAACTGAAGACCGAAGCCCGCCGGCCGACGGAGGAAGCCGGATATGTCGCTTCCGGCAGCTTCGACATCGAGATATCAGGCGTCTGGCACCGGCTTGGTGAGGGTGACTCGTTTCGCTTCGACGGCAAGCCGTTCCGCTGGCGCAATCCCGGTGCGGAGCCGGCGGTGGTCATCTGGGTGGTTTCGCCACCTGTCTACTAGAGGTCTGGAGAAGAGTATGGCCGGTTTGCCGACTACGGCACGTGTGGTGATCATCGGAGGCGGTGTCGTGGGTGCGTCGGCGCTCTACCATCTCGCCAAGGCGGGCTGGACCGACTGCGTGCTCCTCGAAAAGAACGAGCTCACCTCCGGCTCGACCTGGCATGCGGCCGGCAACGTGCCGACCTTCTCCTCGTCATGGTCGCTGATGAACATGCAGCGCTATTCGACCGAGCTCTATCGCGGGCTGGCCGACGCGGTCGGCTATCCCATGAACTATCATGTCACCGGCTCGCTCAGGCTGGCCCATACGGCAGAGCGCATGCAGGAGTTTCAGCGCGCCAAGGGCATGGGCCGCTACCAGGGCATGGACATCGATGTGGTCGGGCTCGACGAGATCAAGCGCCGCTACCCGTTCATCGAAACGCATGAATTGAAGGGCGCGCTCTACGATCCGAGCGACGGCGACATCGACCCGGCGCAGTTGACCCAGGCGCTGGCCAAGGGCGCCCGCGACCTGGGTGCGAAGATCATTCGCTTCTGTCCGGTCACCGGCGTGCGCCGCGACAAGGACGAGTGGGTGGTCGAGACCGCTCAGGGCGAGATCCGCTGCGAGATCGTCGTCAACGCCGCCGGCTACCGTGCGGCCGAAGTCGGCAGGATGTTCGGCCGCGACGTGCCGATGATGGTGATGAGCCATCAATATATCCTGTTCGAGGAAATCCCCGAACTGGCCGCGTGGTCGAAGGAGCAGGGCAAGAAACTGCCGCTGCTGCGCGACGTCGACACCTCCTATTATCTGCGCCAGGAAAAGAACGGCATGAATCTCGGTCCCTATGAGCGCAATTGCCGTGCCCATTGGGTCGGCCACAACGATCCGATGCCAGCCGATTTTTCGTTCCAGCTGTTCCCAGACGATCTCGACCGGCTCGAGGACTATCTGGCCGATGCCGTCGCCCGCGTGCCGATTCTCGGCACCGCCGGCCTGTCCAAGGTCATCAACGGCCCGATCCCCTACGCGCCGGACGGCAACCCGCTGATCGGCCCGATGCCCGGCCTGCCGAACGCCTTCGAGGCCTGCGTCTTCACCTTCGGCATCGCCCAGGGCGGCGGCGCCGGCAAGGTGCTGGCCGAATGGGTGACTGAGGGCCAGACCGAGTGGGACATGTGGTCCTGCGATCCGCGGCGCTTCACCAGCTTTGCCTCGGCCCCGGATTACTGCGTCGCCAAGGGCATGGAAATCTACGGCAACGAATATGCCATCCAGTTCCCGCGCCATGCCTGGCCAGCTGGGCGCGACCGCAAACTGTCGCCGATCCACGATCGCATCAAGGCGCTCGGCGCTTGCTTCGACGCCTACAATGGCTGGGAGCGCGCCACCTGGTACGCGCAAGCCGGCGACGATGTCTCGGAAGCCGCGACGCTGACCTTCCGCCGCGATGGGCCGTGGCAGCATCGCGTGCGCGAAGAATGCCTCGCCCTGCGCGATTCCGCCGGCGTTTTGGATCTGCCCGGTTTTTCCCGCTTCAATCTCGACGGTCCGGGCGCGGCCGACTGGCTGAACCAACAGATCACCGGGCTGGTGCCGAAACCCGGCCGCATCGGCCTCGTCTATTTCGCCGACGACAAGGGCCGCATCGTCACCGAAATGTCTGTCGTTCGCCACGACGAGAATTTGATGACGCTGATCACCGCCGCGGTGGCGCAATGGCACGATTTCGAATGGCTGAAATGGCGCATGCCGAAGGGCGCTTCGTTCAGGCTGGTCGACAGGACCGAGGAGTTCTCAACGCAGATCCTCGCCGGGCCCAATTCGCGAAAAATCCTCACCGAGGTCTGCGCCGCCGACCTTGCCCTGCCCTGGCTGACGCACCAGGAGACGACAATTGCCGGCCGTTGGGCAAGGCTGGTGCGTGTGTCCTTCGCCGGCGAACTCGGCTGGGAAATCCACACCAGGGTCGACGACACCGCCACCGTCTTCGACGCCGTCTGGGCGGCTGGGCAGAAGCACGGCCTGAAGCCGTTCGGCATGTACGCGCTGGATTCATTGCGGCTTGAAAAATCCTATCGCGCCTGGAAAGGCGACCTGTCGACCGACTATTCAATCCTGCAGGGTGGGCTGGAGCGTTTCGTGAAATGGGACAAGCCGGATTTCCGTGGCAAGGCGGCGCTGCAAAACGAGAAGCAGCAGGGCGTGAAGAAGCGCTTTGTCACGCTGGTCGTCGAAAACCCCGGCGACTGCGACGCGCCAACCATGTCGACGCTGTGGCATGACGGCCGGATCGTCGGCGAGACGACGTCCGGCGGCTGGGGTCATCGCATCGACAAGTCGATCGCGCTCGGCATGCTGCGCGCCGACCTGACTGAGCCGGGAACTGCGGTCGAGGTCGAGATCTTCGGCGAGCGCTTCAAGGCGGTCGTGCAGAAGGACGAACCGCTGTGGGATCCGAAAAACGAGAGGTTGCGCGCATGAATTCAGTCATTCTCACCGACGGCGGCATGGGCCAGGAACTGGTCCGCCGCAGCAAGTCCGAGCCGACGCCGCTATGGTCGGCCAGGGTGCTGATCGACGAACCGGATCTGGTGCGCGACCTGCATGCGGAATTCATCCGGGCCGGCGCCCGCGTCATCACCGTCAACACCTATTCCGCAACCCCCGAGCGGCTGGCGCGCGAGGGCGCGCAAGAGCTGTTCAAGCCGCTGCAGCAGCGCGGCATAGAACTGGCAAGGCAAGCGCGCGACGAGGCCGGCGACGCGGCAATCGCCGGCTGCCTGTCGCCGCTGTTCGGCAGCTACGCACCGGCCCTGACGATATCTTTCGAGGATACGCTCGACATCTACCGCCGCATCGTTGCCGAGCAGGCCGACGGCGTCGATCTGTTCCTGTGCGAGACCATGGCGTCGGCCGAGGAAGCGCGCGCGGCTGTCACTGCCGCGTCGGAAAGCGGCAAGCCGGTGTGGGTGTCGTGGACGCTCGCCGATCACGGCACACCACGGCTGCGCAGCGGCGAAACCATAGCGGCGGCAGCAAGAGCTCTCGACGGCCTGCCGGTCGCAGCCAGACTGATCAATTGCTGCCGGCCCGAAGCCATCGCTGCCGCGCTGCCCGAAATGATCGGCCTCGGCGGGCCAGTTGGCGCCTATGCCAACGGCTTCACCTCGGTCGAGGCGCTCAAGCATGGCGGCACGGTGGAAGTGCTGCACGCCCGCCACGACCTCGATCCGGATGCCTATGCCGACCAGGCGGTCGGCTGGGTCGAGGCCGGCGCCGATATCGTCGGCGGCTGCTGCGAGGTCGGGCCGGCCCATATCGCCGCCCTGCGCGACCGGCTCGAACAGGCCGGCTACGAACTTTCGGGAGTAGCATAATGCCCAGACCATCATCGCGCATTTCCGGCATCGTGCCTTCCGGCAAGGACGGCTGGGAGGTCCATATCGCCGCCTGGACCCGCAAGCATGCCGGCGAGGACATCATCATGCTGTCGGTCGGCGACCATGATTTCGACACGCCGACGCAGACGATCGAAGCCTGCGTGACCGCGGTTCGCGCCAGCAATCACCACTATACCCCGCTTCCCGGCATTCCGCGCCTGCGCCAGGCCATGGCGGCGGCCTCGACCGCCTGCACCGGCGTTGCGACCAACCCCGACCAGGTCATCGCCACGCCGGGCGGGCAGGCCGCGCTTTACGCGGCGGTGCAGGCCGTTCTCGACCAGGGCGACCATGCCATCGTGGTCGCGCCCTATTACGCGACCTACCCCAACACCTTCAGTGCAGCGGGCGCCGATTTCACCGTGGTCGAGACACCCGCCGATGATGGTTTCCAGCCGCGCGCCGCCGACATTCGCGCCGCACTTCGGCCGAACACCCGCGCCATCCTCATCAACACGCCGAACAATCCGACGGGTGCCGTCTATTCGCGCCAGCGACTGGAAGAGCTGGCGCAGATCTGCCGGGAGCATGACCTCTGGCTGCTGTCGGACGAGGTCTATTGGACGCTGGGCGGCGGCGAGCACGTCTCGCCGCGTTCGCTGCCCGGCATGGCGCAACGCACGCTGGTCATCAATTCCATGTCGAAGAGCCACGGCATGACCGGCTGGCGGATGGGCTGGCTGAGCGGGCCCGAACAGATGATCTCGCTGCTGACCAACCTCAATCTGGTGACCACCTACGGCCTGCCGGCCTTCATCAGCCTCGCTTGCGCCGAGGCGCTGGAAAACGGCTACGGCGTCAAGGAGATCGCCGAACGCTATGCCGCACGGCGCAGCGTCGTCCTCGATGCCATGCGCGGCATGAACAACGTCACCGTGCGCGGCTCCGAAGGCGGCATGTATGTCATGCTCGACATCTCGGCTCTCGAGCCGGACGACGAGAAATTCGCCTGGGCTCTGCTCGACAAGGAAAAGGTCGGTGTGATGCCCGGCTCGAGCTTCGGCGATGCCGCCGCCGGCCATATTCGCGTCAGCCTCTGCCAGCCCGAGGCGGTGCTTCTGGAAGCAACCCTTCGCTTGCGTCGCTTTGCTTCCAGCTATCGCCGTGAGGCCGCATGACCGTCCCGTCTCCCAAAACCATTCCTCCCAAGGCGAGGGCCGTCATCATCGGCGGCGGTGTTTCAGGCTGCTCGGTCGCCTATCATCTGGCCAAGCTCGGCTGGACCGACATCGTTCTTTTGGAACGCAAGCAGCTGACATCGGGCACGACATGGCATGCCGCCGGCCTGATCGGCCAGTTGCGCGGCTCGCAGAACATGACGCGGCTGGCGAAATATTCGGCCGACCTCTACGTCAAGCTGGAGGCCGAGACCGATGTCGGCACCGGCATGCGCCAGGTCGGTTCGATCACCGTGGCGCTGACCGAGGAACGCAAGCACGAGATTTATAGGCAAGCGTCGCTCGCCCGCGCGTTCGATATCGACGTGCGCGAGATTTCGCCAAACGAAGTCAGGCAGATGTACCCGCATCTTAATGTTTCCGATGTGGTCGGCGCCGTGCATCTGCCGCTCGACGGCCAATGCGACCCGGCCAATATCGCCATGGCGCTGGCCAAGGGCGCGCGCCAGCGCGGTGCGACGATCGTCGAGAATGTGAAGGTCACCAAGGTTCACACCAGGAATGGCCGCGTCACCGGCGTTTCCTGGGCGAAGGGCGACGAGCAAGGCATGATCGAGGCCGACATCGTCGTCAATTGCGCCGGCATGTGGGCACGCGAGCTTGGCGCCCAGAACGGCGTCAGCATCCCGCTGCATGCCTGCGAGCATTTTTATCTCGTCACCGAACCGATCCCCGGCCTGACCCGGCTGCCGGTGCTGCGCGTGCCGGACGAGTGCGCCTACTACAAGGAAGATGCCGGCAAGATGATGCTCGGCGCCTTCGAGCCGGTGGCCAAGCCGTGGGGCATGGACGGCATAAGCGAAGATTTCTGCTTCGACCAGTTGCCCGAGGATTTCGAACATTTCGAGCCGATCCTCGAAATGGGCGTCAACCGCATGCCGATGCTGGCCAGCGCCGGCATCCACACTTTCTTCAACGGCCCCGAGAGTTTTACGCCTGATGATCGCTATTATCTCGGCGAGGCGCCGGAGCTTTCCGGCTACTGGATGGCGACCGGCTACAACTCCATCGGCATCGTCTCCTCAGGCGGCGCCGGCATGGCGCTGGCGCAATGGATCAACGATGGCGAAGCACCCTTCGATCTGTGGGAGGTCGACATCCGCCGCGCCCAGCCGTTCCAGAAGAACCGCCGCTATCTCAGAGAGCGCGTCTCCGAGACGCTCGGCCTGCTCTATGCCGACCATTTTCCGTACCGGCAGATGGCGACCTCTCGGAACGTCAGGCGCTCCCCGCTCCATGAACATCTGAAGGCACGCGGCGCGGTGTTCGGCGAGGTTGCCGGCTGGGAGCGGGCCAACTGGTTCGCGCGTGAGGACCAGGAGCGCGAGTACCGCTATTCCTGGAAACGGCAGAACTGGTTCGACAACCAGCGCGACGAACATCTGGCGATCCGAAACGGCGTCGGCCTGTTCGACATGACTTCGTTCGGCAAGATCCGTGTCGAGGGCCGCGATGCCTGCGCCTTCCTGCAGAGGCTTTGCGCCAACGACATGGAGGTGGCGCCGGGCAAGATCGTCTACACCCAGATGCTCAACCAGCGCGGCGGCATCGAGAGCGATCTCACCGTCTCGCGGCTGTCTGAAACCGCGTTCTTCCTCGTCGTACCGGGCGCCACGCTGCAGCGTGATCTCGCCTGGCTGAAAAAGCATCTCGCCGATGAATTCGTCGTCATCACCGATGTCACCGCTGCCGAAGCCGTGCTCTGCCTGATGGGCCCGGATTCGAGGCAGCTCATTCAAAAGCTGAGCCCGAACGATTTCTCCAACGAAACCAATCCGTTCGGAACGTTTCAGGAGATTGAAATCGGCATGGGGCTGGCCCGCGCCCATCGCGTCACCTATGTCGGCGAGCTCGGCTGGGAGCTTTATGTCTCGACCGACCAGGCCGCACACGTGTTTGAGGCGATCGCTGAGGCCGGCGCCGATGTCGGCCTAAAACTTTGCGGCCTGCACACGCTGGATTCCTGCCGCATCGAAAAGGCCTTCCGGCATTTCGGCCACGACATCACCGACGAGGACAATGTGCTGGAGGCAGGCCTTGGATTCGCAGTGAAGACTGCCAAGGGCGATTTTCTTGGCCGCGATGCCGTGCTGAGGAAGAAGGAAACCGGATTGAACCGGCGGCTGGTGCAATTCCGCCTGAAAGACACGCAACCCTTGCTCTTCCACAACGAAGCGATCCTGCGCGACGGCAAGATTGTCGGCCCGGTCACCTCGGGCAATTACGGCCATCATCTCGGCGGCGCCGTCGGCCTCGGCTACGTGCCTTGCCAAGGCGAGAGCGAGGCGGATGTGCTGTCGTCTTCCTACGAGATCGAGGTCGCCGGCGAGCGCTTCGCCGCGGAAGTGTCGCTGAAGCCGATGTATGATCCGAAAGCGGAACGGGTGCGGATGTAGGGCGCCCTTCCCTTCTCCCCTTGTGGGAGAAGGAGATCTCCGCCTGCTCAAAACCGCTCCAGCTTCGTTCGCACTTTCTCCAGAAACGCCGCCCTCGTCTTCGGTGTCGACGCATCCATCAAATAGTGCGCCAGAAAGAACGTCCTGCAGCGGGTGGCGCAGAGCGCCCGCATGCCGCGCAGGATTGTCTTGCGTCCCGGCTGGCCGACGACGACGCTCCACCAGGTCGGTGCGCCGCAGGTCGTGATCACCCCGATCTTCGTCACATGCCTCACCAGTGACTGGATCCGTCCCTTGCCGGCCGGCAGTCGGAAGGCGACGTCGGTCGCCCAGACCCGGTCGAGCCAGCCCTTCAGCATCGCCGGCAGCCCGTACCACCATGTCGGATAGATGAAGAGGATTGCCTGGGCCCAGTTGAGATTTTCGATATGCGGCTTGAGCGCCGGATCCTGCGGGGCGTGCTCGTTATAGAAGCGTCGCTCGTCGCAGCCCATGACCGGATCGAAATTTTCCGCATAGAGGTCGAGCAGCCGCACCTCCCAGCCTCTCGCCTCCAGCACCTCGATGGCACTATCCCGGATCGCGGCGCAAAAGCTTTCCGGGACCGGATGGCAATAAACCACCAGGACCCGCATCAGAAGGCATCCATGCTGGCGGCGACTTTCGCCGTAAATCTCTTCCGCGTCTCATCGGTCGACAGGTTCATCGAATAATGCGCGAGATAGGACACCGAGGCGCCTGGCTCGACGGTGGCGCGCAACACGCGCTTGACCAGCTTGCGCGGCGGGTCGCCCATCAGCATGGCGTGGAGCCGGCTGCCACCATAGGTGGTGACCGCCGCCAGCTTGCGGATGTTGTGCAGCGAAGGCTGCACCTTGGCATTGACCAGCTTGAACGAGATGCCGGGCAGGAAGACGCGGTCGAAAAAGCCTTTCAGGATCGCCGGATAGCCGTAGTTCCACACCGGAAACGACAGCACCAGCGCCTCTGCCCTCAGCAGGCGCTCGACATAGGGCGCTGCCGGATCACCGGCGCCGCGCTCGTCGTGATAACCGAGCCGCTCGGCCCGTGTCAGCCGCGGGTCGAAATCCTCGGCATAGAGATCGCAATCGTCGACGGCGTGGCCGGCGGCCGTCAGCCGCTCGACGATCGTCCGGTGCAGACCGGCGTTGAAGCTGGTTTCGACCGGGTGGGCGTAGAGCACGAGGATGTTCACCGAAGTCCTCGCAGGTCGGCGCGACAGCGCCACACGCTCGTCATCGTTCACCCCGCCTTCTGCAATCCCTTGAACAGGAACGACTTGCCCGAGCGAAAGTCGTAGTCAGGGTTTTCCCAGGCGATCATCTTGCCGGGATTGAGCAGCCCTTGCGGATCGGTTTCGCGCTTGAAGGCGAGCTGCACCTCATCCGTCTGCTTCATGCCGCCCTCTTCCAGCGTGTAGCGGTGCGGATTGAAGACCCAGCAGCCATTGTCTTCATGGATGCGGATGATCTCGTCGAGCCGCTCGGCCGTGGTGAAGCGGACCAGCGGCAGTCCAGCGACGCCGATCGCGCCGTCGAAGCGGATGAATTCGAGATGAACCGGCACCTCGTCGCCGAAGCGGTCGATCATCGCCTTGACGTAAGCGAGGTGATCCGGCGAGGGATAGCGGGTCTGCAGATAGGTAATATCAGGGTCGACCCTGATGGCGCGCAGCGTCGTGTGGTTCCAGGTCAGCTCATAGGCCGGCGGCAAGCCCTTGAGATCGGCCTCCTTGTCGGCGCGGAAGACGATCTCGCCCTTGCTGCGCGCCGTGAGGGCGACAAAGGCGTCCATCGCCTGCGGGGCGATCATGCAGACGACGATGCTTTGCTCGCGCCGGAAGAATTTCTGGTGCCGCTTGAAATAGTCGTAAGGGATCGGCGCGGCGATCGGCGTGATCAGCTTCGCCAGGATGCCGTCCTGAATGGCGAGATCGTTGCCGAAGCCGGCCGCATCCATGAAATCGTCGAAGCCGACGATGACGTCGATCCAGTCGTAGGAAGCGGTCAACGGCATCTCGACCTCGGTGATGATGCCGTTGGTGCCGTAGGCATGCATCACCTTCAGCACCTCCTCACCGGCAAGATCCATGATGCGAGGCTCCGCCTCCATCGTCACGGTCCTGAGCCGGATGACGTTGCCGAGGTCGCGCAGCCCGCCCCAGCGGATCGAGCCGATGCCGCCCGAGCCGCCGGCGACGAAGCCGCCGATCGAAGCGGTGTTATAGGTCGATGGCGACATCCGAAGCTCCTGGCCGGAATGGGCGCGCGCCGCCCTGTCGATGTCGGCGAGGATGGCACCGGGACCGGTCACGACGCGGCCGGGCGCGATCGCCTTGATTGCGTTCATCTCGGCGAGATTGAGCACCACGCCGCCGGACAAGGGCATCGCCTGACCGTAATTGCCGGTGCCACTGCCGCGCGGCGTCACCGGAATGCCATGCCGGTGGCACGCGGCAAGCACGCGGATCACCTCGACTTCGGTCTTTGGCGTCACGATCAGGTCGCCGGTGACATGGTCGAGCTGTTGCTTGAGCACCGGGCTGTACCAGTAGAAATCGCGGCTCTTCTGCTGGATGATCGCCGGATGGTCGTCGATCTTCAGACCGTCGAGGTCGCGCTTCAGTGCCGAAATGTCCATCATTTCTCCATCAGATCGTCGAGTTCGGCATAGTCGGGCAATTGGCGCTCGATGGCGCGACCATCCCGCACCACGATGCGATCCGATTCGGGTCGCGACAGCAATTCCGTCCAGTTCCGCCCCCTGAAGACGACGAAGTCGGCGCCACCGCCGGCGGCAAGGGTGCCGAAACCGTCGAGCCGCATCACCCTGGCCGGCGTCGAAGTCACCGCTTGCGGCCAGTCGCCGACCGGGTGATCGAAATGCAGGGTACGCGTCGCCATGCGATAGACCTCCAGCATGTCGAGATCGCCATAGGCGTAGAACGGATCGCGGGTGTTGTCGGAGGCGACGGCGACGGGAATGCCGCGCGCCTTCATCTCGTGCAGCAGCGTCACGCCGCGCCAGCGCGGCGTGGTCTGGTCGCCGCGCCGGTCCTGCAGATAGAGGTTGCACATCGGCAGCGACACCACGGCAAGCCCCGCCTTCGCCATCTTGTCCAGCGTGTCGAGCACGTCGAGATCGGGCTGGCGTGCCAGCGAGCAGCAGTGGCCGACGAGGATGTTTCCCTCAAACCCGTTCCACAGCGCCGCCTCGGCGATTTTCTTCAGCGAGATCGCCGAGATGTCGTCGGTCTCGTCGGCATGGAAATCGAGGTCGAGGCCATGCTTGATCGCCTGCGCGAAAACTCGATCGAGAAGCTCTTCCAGGTCCGGCAGCATATAGGTGACGATGCCAAGCACGCCGTTGGCCGCAGCGACGCGTTTGGCCAGGCTTTCGAACCATTTCTTGTCTCGCACGCCTTCGATGCCGAGCAGGCAAGCGGCCTGCAGCTCAATGCGGCCACGCCATTTCTCCCGTACCGTCTCGAACACCGGCCAGGATATCTCCTCCTGCGGTGCGACGCTATCGAGGTGGGTGCGCAAAGCCCTTGTGCCGTGCGCGTAGGCGCAACGCAGCGAAAAATCCATGCGGCGAGCGACGTCCTCGGCGCTCCAGCGGGCAGCACGGTCGGCGCCGGTGGCGTTCAGCGCACCCATGAAGGTGCCGTCCGGATTGGGTTTTCGAGGCCAGATATGGCCTTTGTCGATATGGGTGTGGCAGTCGACGAAGCACGGCATGACGATACGGCCGCCGAGGTCGACGGCGCCTGCGGGTGAATTGGACTGGCGATTCGCGACGATGCTGGAGATTTTGCCGTCGGCAACAGCGATGTCGGCGAGTGCAAAGCCATCGCTGTCATAGACAGCGGAGAGTCTCGGCGTAAGTGATGCGTGAAGCCGGGCGTTGGTGAGATGATAAGGACCAGAGGCTGATATCAAGCCGCACCCCCCTCTGGCCTGCCGGCCATCTCCCCCTCAAGGGGGGAGATTGGCAGCTTTGCCCATGGCGCTCGTCTTGCAACGTTGGTTATTGGCGAAATCCTAGATGACGTCCGATCTCCCCCCTTGAGGGGGAGATGGCCGGCAGGCCAGAGGGGGGTGCCTTCCTCCAACACCATCATCGCTCCTGCTTCAGCGCACTCTCGTGCCAGCGTCGCAGGATCAGGTGCGAGATCAGCGACAGCACCAGGAAAATCAAAATGCCGGTGAACGAGATCAGGATCAGCGCCGCGAACAGCCGCGGTGCGTTGAGCCGGTAACCGGCCTCGATGATGCGCGAGGCCAGCCCCGACGACTGCCCGGTGGCCCCGGCGACGAACTCCGCCACCACCGCGCCGATCAGCGACAGGCCGCCGGCGATCTTCAGCCCGCCGAGGAAATACGGCATCGCCGCCGGCAGGCGCAGATAGCGCAATTGCTGCCAGCGGGTTGCGCCGTTGAGCTTGAACATGTCGCGCAGGTTGCGGTCGACGGAGTTGAGGCCGAGCGTCGTGTTGGACAGGATCGGGAAGAAGGCGACGATCCAGGCACACAGCAGAAGCTTGGTCGTCTGGTTGTCGACATAGATGTTGATCAGCGGGAAGATCGCGACGATCGGCGTCACCTGCAGCACGATGGCAAACGGGAAGAACGACATCTCCACCCATTTCGATTGCGTAAACAGCACCGCCAGCCCGACACCGCCGATGACCGCCAGAAGCAGGCTGAGGAAGGTAATCCTGAGCGTCACCAGCAGCGAGGAGAACAGCAGCCCGGCATCGTCGAACAGCGTTTGCAGCACCACAGCGGGGCGCGGCAGGATATATTTCGGGATGTCGTTCCAGACGCAGATGCGATCCCACAGCCAGATCGCCAGGACCATGATCGCCAGCGGCAGCAGCCAGCGGCCGATCCGCTCGAGCCGCTCCTGGCGCACGCGACGCGCCTCCTCTGGATCCAGGGTTACGGCAGTATGATTAATGGCCGTCATGATGCGGTCCGGCGGTTGAGTTGATGGCGCCGATCAGCACATCGGACGCCTGGCGGCAGAGCGCGGCATAGGCGGGCGAGGTGCGGAAGGCTTCGTTGCGCGGATAGGACGCATCGATGGCGAGTTCTTTGAAGACCCTACCCGGCCGCGCCGCCATGACGACGACGCGGCTGGAGAGGAAAACACTTTCGAAAACGCTGTGGGTGACGAAGACGACGGTAAAACGCTCGTCCTGCCACAGTTCCAGAAGATCGTTGTTGAGCTTGAAGCGGGTGATCTCGTCCAATGCCGCAAATGGCTCGTCCATCAAAAGCACGCGCGGCTTGGCCACCATGGCGCGGGCGATCGAGACGCGCATCTTCATGCCGCCGGACAATTCGCGCGGCACGGCTTTCTCGAAACCGGTCAGATGAACCCGCGCCAGCATCTCCATCACGACAGGCGCAGCCTTGGCCCGCGACACGCCCTTCAGCCTGAGCGGCAGCCAGACATTGTCGAAGACGTCGGCCCACGGCAGCAGCGTCGGTTCCTGGAAGACGAAGCCGATGTCAGAGCGATCGGCAGCGCTGCTGCCGCGCCAGTCGAGCAGGCCGGAGGTCGGCGTTGCAAGACCGGCGATGAGGCGCAAGGCCGTTGACTTGCCACAGCCGGACGGGCCGAGAAGGCTGAGGAAGTCGCCTTCCCGGATCGTCAGGTCGACGTCGCTGAGCGCTGTCACGCCGTTGGAAAAGACTTTGCCGACGCCACGCAGCGCCAGCAGCATCGGACCTTTGCCCGATGCGCTTGCCGGCGTTTGCGCCACTTTCTCCTGCATCATGCCCGGGTGCTATTTCTTCAGGTCGATCCCGACGCCCTTGTTGACGAAGTCCAGCGTGTAGGACTTTTTGATGTCGACGTCGGCCGGCACGACCTTGGCCTTGACCATCTTGTCGTAGAAGCTCTGGATGCGCGCGTCGGTCATCGCGCCGATGCCGAGTTTTTCCGTATCGCCGGAATCGACGATGCCGAATTTCTTCATCTGCTCGATCGAGAACGCGATCTGCTCGTCGCTGATGTCGGGGTTGTCCGTCTTGATCGCCGCGTTGGCGGCAGCGTTGTCGCCGTAGAGATAGTTGTACCAGCCCTTGGCCGAGCCATCGACGAAGCACTGAACCACCTCCGGCCGCTTGTCGATCGTCGCCTGCATGGTCTCGATCGTCGTCGCATAGGTGTCGAAGCCGTAGTCGGCGAGCAGGAACAGATTGGGCTGGAAGCCGCCTTCCTTGGCGACGGCGAAGGGCTCCGAGGTCACGTAACCCTGCTGGATCGACTTCGGATTGGCGATGAAAGGTGCTGGGTTGAACGTATACGGCACGCGCTTGGCCGGATCGAAGCCGAACTCCGTGATCATCCACTGGAAGTAGCTCTGTGCACCTTCGTCGCCGATAATGTATTGGTCCGCGTTCTTCAGATCCTCCCATCTGTCGAGCCCCTGACCCGGATGGCTCATGATCACCTGCGGCTCTTTCTGGAACGAGGCGGCGACGACGCGCAGCGGAATCTCCTGCTGCACGGCGTCGAAGGCCTGCAGCATGTTGCCGCCCATGTAGAAGTCGATCTTGCCGGCAAGCAGCAGCGGCCGGCCGCTGACCTGCGGGCCACCTTGCATGATCGTCACGTCGAGCCCGCACGCGGCATAGGTGCCATCAGCGACCGCCTGATAATAGCCACCGTGCTCGGCCTGGGCGAGCCAGTTGGTGCCGAAGGTGATCTTCTCGTTTGCTGCCGCGCTCAGCGTGCTTGCTACAAGCAGCACGATCGCGCCAGCCGAAATCTTGAGTTTTCCGTCCATCCACACCACCCTCAGTTGGCTCCGGCGCGCCGCGCGCCGGGCTCGACACCATCGATCGAAGAAGCAAGACACATGCCATCGCCCGGACCGCCCGCCTTGCGCAACAGTGGCGCGCGAAAGCCGGACCGGTCATGCCGTACCGGGGGCATCGTGCCTATTTTTTGAACGCCTGTCCACAATCGCCCTGATAGTATGCACTGCATCTTGAGGGCTCGCCTGATCCGGCTTTACGCTGGCAGCAGACTGGAGATTTTCATGTTCAAGTTCCTGACGCCGAAGTCGATCAAGCCGCCCTTTGCCCGCTACAGCCATGGCGTCGAGGTGCCTCCCGGCAAGCGGCTGGTGCTGTGTTCTGGCCAGGTCGCCATCACTGTGGACGATCAGATCCCGCAGGATGCCGGCGCGCAGGCCGAGCTCTGTTTTCAAAGCATCGCAGCGATTCTCGGCGACGCCGGGCTTGGACTTTCCGACATCGTGCGCATCAACGCCTATGTCACCGATCGCGCCCACCTGAAACCCTATATGGACGTTCGCGATCGCCTGTTCACCAGCCCGGCGCCGGCTTCGACGCTGATGATCGTGTCCGGTTTCGCGCGGCCGGAGTTCAAGGTTGAGATCGAGGTCGTCGCGGCAGGGTGAGGAGCCGGCTGGAATCGACAGGCCGTTGATCTCCAGTTACACGACAAAGGCTGGTGCTGCCCCTCATCCGCCTGCCGGCACCTTCTCCCCGTATAGTGACGGGGAGAAGGGAAGCGCTCCAACGCTGGCGACCCCCTCTCCCCGTCTCTATGCGGGGAGAGGGTAAGGGTGAGGGGCAGCGCCAACGCCGCCAGTTTGCTCGAGGTTTCAAAATGACCGTTGCAACGAAACGCGTGTGGTGGGGCGACTACCGGACCACCGAGTACGCCACCATCGACCCGGAGGCGACGATCGCCGTTCTGCCGGTGGCGGCGATCGAACAGCACGGGCCGCATCTGCCGGTCTCGACTGACAGCTCGATCATGAACGGCATGCTCGAAACGGTGATCGCGCGCCTGCCCGGCGATCTCGACATCCGCATCCTGCCGGTCCAGGCGGTGGGCAAGTCGAACGAGCACCTGCATGCGCCGGGAACCCTTACATTGCCGGCGGCGACCTTGATCGAGGCCTGGACCGAGCTCGGCCTGTCGATCGCCCGGGCCGGGTTAAGGAAGCTGATCGTCGTCAACTCGCATGGCGGCAATGAGGAGATCATGGGCATCATCACCCGCGAACTGCGCGTGCGGGCAAAGATGCTGGCGGTGAAGACGAGCTGGCAGCGCTTTGGCCGACCGGCCGGCATGTATACCGAGCTTGAGGACCGCCACGGCATCCATGGCGGCGATGTCGAGACCTCGCTGATGCTGCATTTCCGGCCGGATCTGGTCGACATGGCAAAGGCCGACAATTTCGTGTCCAACGTCGCCCGCGCCGAAAAGCAATTTTCGCTGCTGCGCCACACCGGAACGCACGCCTTCGCCTGGATCGCCACCGATCTCAACCCGAACGGCGTGGTCGGCGACGCCAGCATTGCAACGGCCGAAAAGGGCCGGCTGACCGCCAACCATCAAGCCGACGGTTTCATCAGCCTGTTGAAGGACGTCCGCAAGGCCAAGCTTGCAGATTGGCTGGCCTAGGAGGCTTTTCGCCAGCGCCGACGTCGCCAATACCTGCAGCGATCACAGCACGAGTAGGTTGCTTGGTGGCTTGATGGATAAGCAACTGTCCTCAAGACTAGGAATCAGCCGTCGATCTTCAACTCGAAAGGCGTGCCCTCGAAGGCCTCGGCGCCGCGCCCGATCGCCTCGATCGCACGGGTCATGCGGCCGTTGCGATCGAGCAGCGCGTCGGCGACCGCGATCAGCCGCGGATTGGGTGTTGCCGTCGGCGACAGTGCACGCAGCGTCTCAGCCAACTCGACCTCGCAGCGCTGCGGCGCCAGTGCCGCCGCGATGATATAGGCCGAGGCCGTCGACCGGCTGATACCGGCATAGCAATGCACGACCAGCGGCCTTGCGCGATCCCATCGGCGCGCGAAATCGAGCAGGTTGCGAACATGCGCCTCGCCCGGCATGGTCATGCCCTCCTGCGCCACCGCGATATCGTGCATGACCAGATGCAGATGGTTTTCCTGGGCGATCGACGCCGGCCGCGTCACCTCGGTGCCGGCGGCCAGCAGCGAAAGCAACCGCTCGGCCCCGGTCTTCGCGACGGTTTCCTCGACTTTTGAAAGCGAACAGACATGGATCATTGCTGGACCTCGCTGGTGTTATCGTCGCGCTGTTGCGACCAGTCGGCAAGAGCCGATTCGAGCCGCTGCCATTCCTCGCCCCCGCCCGGCAGCCCGGCGCGCAGCACCTCCGGCCGGCCGGAAAAATGCCGAAGCAGGATGCCGCGCTCGCCAAGCACCGAAAACAGACCGGCGGCGTCCGCCAGTCTGATAAAGCGGAACAGGGTGGTGCCGCCGGCAACAGCAACGCCGAAGCGGCCGAACAGCGCATCGAGCCGTGCTGCATCCCTGGCCAGACGGCGCCGCATCTCGGACTGCCAACCGCTGTCGGCAAGCGCACGGATGCCATATTCGAGCGCCGGACCGGCAACCGCCCACGGCCCGAACTGCGCCTCCAGCCGTTCGACCGTTAGCGCGTCGGCCAATGCAAAGCCGAGCCGCAGGCCGGCAAGGCCAAAAAACTTGCCGAAGGAGCGCAGCACGACGATGCCGCCATGCTCGACATCGCCGGCCACGCTCTCGTCAAGCGGGCCGACATCCATGAACGCCTCGTCGACGACCAGCAACCCGCCTCTGGCGCGCAATCTTTCGGCAAGCGCAAGCAGCTTCTTGCGTTCGACGATGCGACCGTCCGGATTATTGGGGTTGACGACGATGGCAAGGTCGGCTCCTGCCAGGGCATCGAAATCGTCGACCTCCATCGCCGCATGGCCGGCGATTGCCGCTGCCCGCTGATGTTCGGCATAGGTCGGCCCGAGCACCAGCGCCTTGCCGGGGCTGACCAGCGAAGCGACGCGCGGCAACAGGATCTGCGTGCCCGGCGCTGCCACCACATTGGCCGCCGATGGTGCGCCATAGGCGCTCGCCGCGACATCGGCCAGATCACGGACCCGCGCAGCTTCCGGCAATCTCGACAGGGCGGTGGCGGGCAGCTCGAAAAACGGATAGGAGTGCGGATTGATACCGGTCGAGAGGTCGACGAAGGGCTGCGGCGCATGCGGAAAAAGCGCCCTCGCCCGGCCAAGGCTTCCGCCGTGATCCACCACTGCCGCCGCTCCATCAAGAGACTTCATGTCGATCCTGATCGCTTTCCTGTCATTGCTTGTTGAGTTCGCTGTCGGCTATCCCAGCTGGCTGCTCGGCGCCATCGGCCATCCCGTCACCTGGTTCGGCAGGCTGATATCCTTTCTCGACCGCAGGCTCAACCGCGATACTGATTCCGACGCCTTGCGCCGCCGGCGCGGTGTTCATGCGCTGCTGATCATCGTACTTGTGCCGGCCACCATCGCTTTCGCTGTGGAAACCATGCTTGCGGGCATTCCAGCCGGATTGATCCTCACCGCGCTCCTGGCGACATCGCTGCTGTCGCAGAAGAGCCTGGCCGAGCATGTCGAGGCGGTGGCCGACGGACTCGACAATGGCGGACTCGACATCGGTCGTGTTGCCGTCTCGCAGATCGTCGGCCGCGATCCGGAAAAGCTCGACAGAGCCGGCGTCTGCCGTGCGGCGATCGAAAGCCTGGCCGAGAATTTTTCCGACGGCGTCGTCGCGCCGGTCTTCTGGATCGGCATCGGCGGGCTGGCCGGCGGCGTCGCTTACAAGGCCGCTAACACCGCCGATTCGATGATCGGCCACCGCACGCCGCGCCATGAGGCTTTCGGCCGGGCGGCGGCGCGCTTCGACGATCTGATCAACCTGCCGGCGTCGCGGCTGACCGCGCTGCTCATCGTGCTGGCCGCCTTCCTCGTCAAAGACGCCGATGCCGGCAACGCCTGGCGCACCGTGCGGCGCGACGCGAAAAAGCACCGATCGCCCAATGCCGGCTGGCCTGAGGCGGCGATGGCCGGCGCGCTCGGCCTGGCGCTGGCCGGGCCGCGCTCCTACGACGGCGTCATGGTCGACGACGCGTTCATGGGCGAAGGCGGCCGCCGCGATGTCGAGAGCGTGGACATCAGACGAGCGCTAAGACTCTATCGGGTTGCCGACTTTCTGCTGATGGGACTGTTCGGCTTGCTGTCGGTGATCGTCATCGTTGCGTGACTGCGGCCTCCCCTTCTCCCCTTGTGGGAGAAGGTGGCCGCGAAGCGGCCGGATGAGGGGTGTTCCAGCTTGGTACCGACGGCGCTCCGTCCAGCAGCCCTCAACCGTCTTGGCGCTACGTGCCAATCCACCTTCTCCCACAAGGGGAGAAGGGAGAAGAGGCGAACGAAACCTCAGAACTCTATGCCTTGCTGCGCCTTCACGCCGGCGGAAAAGTGATGCTTGGTGACGCCCATCTCGGTGACCAGATCGGCGGCATCGACCAGCGCCTGCTTGGCGTTGCGGCCGGTGACGACGATATGCAGGTTTTCGCGGCGGCCCTTCAGCGCCGCCACCACCGTGTCGAGATCGAGATAGTCGTAGCGCAGCGCGATGTTCAACTCGTCGAGTACCAGCAGGCTGATCGATGGATCGGCCATCAGCTCGAGCACCTTGGCCCAGGCAGCCTCGGCGGCGGCGATGTCGCGCTTCAGATCCTGCGTTTCCCAGGTAAAACCCTCGCCCATCGTGTGCCAGACGACCCGGTCGCCGAAAGCGGCAAAGGCGTCCTTCTCGCCAGTATGCCATTTGCCCTTGATGAACTGGACGACGCCGACGCGCCTGCCGTAGCCGAGCATCCTCAGCGCCAGCCCGAAGGCGGCAGTGGTCTTGCCCTTGCCGGGCCCGGTGTTGACGATCAGCAGTCCCTTCTCGACCGTCTTGGCCGCGACCTCGGCGTCCTGCACCGCCTTGCGTTTGGCCATCTTGGCGCGGTGGCGTTGCTCGTCCCTGTCGTCGATATCGGTCATATCACTTCACCTTGAGCGGCAGTCCCGCCACCATCAGCAGTACTGTGCCGGCGACGGCGGCGACCTGCTGGTTGAGCCGGCCGGCGGCATCGCGGAACCGGCGGGCAAGCGCATTGTCGGGCACGATGCCCTGCCCGACCTCGTTGGAAACCACGAACCACGGCCCGCGCGGCCGCGACAGCACATCCGCCAGCCCTCGGCATTCGGCCTCAATGTCGCGTTCGGCCAGCATATGGTTGGACAGCCACAGCGTCAGGCAGTCGATCAGGACGGGCCGGCCGTCAGGCAGCCCCCCGATCGCGCCGACGAGATCGAGCGGCGCGTCGATGGTCGTCCAGCCGCAGCCGCGCCGCGCCCGGTGCAGCGCGATGCGTTCGCGCATCTCGTCGTCATAGGCTTGCGCCGTGACGATGTAGGTCCACGGCGCCGGACAGGCCTTCACCAGGCTTTCGGCATGCGCGCTCTTGCCCGAGCGTGCACCGCCGATGACCAGGGTCAGCTTGCTGCCTGGAGCAGCGCGATCAGGCAAGGCTGTCGCGCAGGCCGGTTGCGGCGCCGGTCAAGCGGCCGCGCACCACGCCGACGACAGCGCCGAGCACCAGCCAGAACACCAGATTGGTCAGCGTCACCGCCACCACGAACTGGTGGTGCAGGCCTTCCGGGATCGGCGATTCGAAACTGTCGGGCTGCGGCGCGCCGACAATATGCGGCGCCACGATCAACGCCACGGCAATCACCGCCAGCGGCAATGACTTGCGAAAGGCGAGCAGGCCGAGACCGGCCGCGGTCGCCACCACCGTTGCCGTCCACCAGATCTGGCGCTGGGCGAGATCGGCCGCCGGCATCGCCGGCAGTTCGGGCGGCAGGCCAAGGTTCGGGGCCAGCGTGAACACGGCAAAGCCGGCAAGGCCCCAGAACAGGCCCTGTCGCCAATTGCCGATGCCGCCGGCGAATTCCGAAGCGGCGACCAGGATCAGCGCAAAGCCGATGCCGGTGACGACGTTGGCAACGACGTTAAAGGCGAAGCGCTCGAAGCCATCGGCCGGCGCCCAGCCTTCCTCTTCCGCGGTGGCTGCTTCAGCCGGCACGGCGCTGCTCATGGCATTACTGCCTGCTGCGGCCGGCGACAAACCATGGTCATGCGTGTGACCACCGCCGGCCTGTTCGTAGACTTCCGCCTTGAGGATGAGTGGCACCGTGGCGTAGGCCTGCATGCAGGCGAGAACGACGCCGGCCACAAGCCCTGCGATCGCCGCGATGAACACGACGTTGCGAAACAGTGTCATGGTGTCAGCCCCTCGTCAGTGGCAGGGAAAGCCCGTCGAATGGCGATAGTCGTGAGCGGCATTGTGGACCGCATCGATGTGCGAGAAGCCGACAAAGCCCATGACGAAAACGCCGAGAAATGCAGCAAGCGCCAACTGCACAAAGCGCGACTGCGAGGAGACGGAAGCGCCGAGCGAGACGGAAGCGGTATTCATGTCTTGTCCTTTCGCCCTCCACCCGAGGGCATAGAAGTCAGTTCTCCTGTCGCCGGCAGGTCTCCTGGCTCGCGGATCAGCGCCCTTCCCCACCTTCCCGAAGAAGCTCTTCCCGAAGAAAATCTTCAGTGGCATATGGAGAGGACTACCGCACACAGTTGCGGGGGCAGCCACGGCATCGGGCGAATTTTGCCCCTACCGCATTCCCTCTTGGTTCCAAAACGGAACCGACGACGGCTGCGACTATAGGCAGAATCGCCGCGCCCGGCAAACCAAATTCCGCCAGCTAGCAGCGCGAATGCGCCGTGCCGGGAACCAGCTTGGTTCCTCTTCGCCGCGATCTTGATGGTTGAATCGTCGGCGCTGCCCCTCATCTGCCTGCCGGCATCTTCTCCCCGTATAGTGACGGGGAGAAGGGGGCTGTCATCGGCGGTTTCGCCAATCATCAGCGTCGCAAGGATGGCGCCGGGCGTTGCGGCCGGCTTCTTTCTCCCCGTCACTATACGGGGAGAAATGCCCGGCAGGGCAATGAGGGGCGGCGCCGGCTTCGACGCCCTGGGCATCAACGGGCCCTGTCTTCTTTTGTCCGGGGCAACCATGATAGTCGTCTTGCAGCACTGAATCAGAATTGCGAGATCATGACCATTCCTACGCCGGCCGTTCAGGACCGATCCAGGCGCATCATCGCTATCGACGTCGCCCGCGGCATCGCTTTGCTTGCCATGGCGAGCTACCATTTCACCTGGGATCTCGAATTCTTCGGCTACACCGATCCCGGCCTGACCGCCTTTGGCTGGTGGAAATTCTACGCGCGCTGCATCGCTTCGACCTTCCTGTTCCTGGTCGGCGTCAGCCTGTTCCTCGCCCATGGCAAGCAAATCCGCTGGAACGGCTTCTGGAAACGCTTCGCCATGGTCGGCGGGGCGGCGCTCGCCATATCGGCCGCCACCAGGCTTGCCACACCCGACAGTTTCATCTTCTTCGGCATCCTGCACGAGATCGCACTGGCCAGCCTGCTCGGCCTGGCGTTTCTGCGGCTGCCGGCGCTGCTGACGCTGGTTGTCGCAGCTTTCGTCATCACCGCGCCGCTCTACCTCAGGTCCGAGATCTTCGATCATCCGGCCCTGTGGTGGGTCGGCCTGTCGGCAACCAACCCGCGCTCCAACGATTATGTCCCGCTGTTTCCATGGTTCGGCGCTGTGCTTGCCGGCATCGCAGCGGCAAAGCTTGCCTTCGCCTCCGGCATGCTGACGCGGCTGGCGGGCCTGACGCCCGGCCGCTGGACTAATCCGCTGGTCTTTATCGGCCGGCACAGCCTCGCCTTCTATCTGATCCACCAGCCGGTGCTGATCGGCTCGGTCTGGCTGATTTCGCAAGTCATGCCGGCAGCGGTCGAAACCAGGCAGGTCACCTTCCTGAAAGAGTGCCAGGCATCGTGCGAGCAATCGCGCGACACGGAGTTCTGCAGCAGCTATTGTGTCTGCATGCTCGATACGCTCGAGGGCGAGGCCACGCTTGATCGGCTCTACCGCAACGACCAGGCTGCGGAATGGAAGGCGCATCTCGACGAGCTCGCCGGCGCCTGCACTGCCAAGGCCGACGGCACTTTGATGGAGGGAGGAGCACAATGACCGACCATCAGCAGAAACCGGGCCAACAGAAACCGGGACAGCAAAAACCGGGGTTTATACCGTGGCCGCCGCTGATCTATGTCGCGGCCATCGCCGTCAGCATCGCGCTTGGCTTGCTTTATCCGCTGCCATGGATCGGCGGTCTTTTGGGCGACATCCTGTTCGCGGCCGGCTGGGTGGCATTGTTCGGCGTCGTCGCACTCTGGTTCACGGCGATCCGCATCATGATCCGGGCAAAGACGACGCTCCACCCGAACGCCGTGCCGGACCATCTGGTGACATCGGGCCCCTTCGCCGTCAGCCGCAATCCGATCTATCTGGCCAACACGCTGCTGATGATCGGCGTCGCCCTTATCTCGGGGAACGTATGGTTCCTGCCGCTGGCGATCGTCGCCGCCTTCGCAACGCAGAAATTGGCGATCGAGGCCGAGGAAAAAGTTCTGGCAACGAAATTCGGCAAGAAATACCGGGATTACGCGAAAACTGTGCGGCGCTGGATTTGAGGCAGCAAGGTCTTTTTCAGAATTCGCTCTGGCTGGCCGCCAGAGTAGAATTATCAAAAAGGTCGATCAGGTGTTGACGCCGAGTTCCACCAGCCGCTCGACGCACGACTCTTCGGCCTGGTCGAGCTCAGCCAGGGTCTCTTCGAGATCGCGGCGCTTCTGGCGCAGATCCTCGCGCTTTTCCTCGATGCGCTTGATCATCAGGTTGAGCTGACCGACCTCGCCGGGCGGCTCCTTGTACATCTGGATGATTTCGCGGATCTCGTTGATCGAAAAGCCGAGCCTCTTGCCGCGCATGATCTGGCGGATCAGGTGCCGGTCCGACGGGCGAAACAGCCGCGTGCGGCCGCGCCGTACCGGCTGCACTAGCCCCTCGTCCTCGTAGAAGCGCAGCGTCCGCGTCGAAACATCGAATTCGCGGGTCAGTTCGGTTATCGAATAATATTCCCGCATCATCACTCCAAATGCCCGGCCGCGCTGCGGGTTCCAACCATGCGGCCTCGCTTTCCGCACGCGTTTCAGAATCGGCCAGAGGCTGTTCCAAAATCTCGCATGGCATTTACGTAAAAGTCAATTGAGTAGGCGTCGCTCACACGCCGAACCACCATGTGGCGAGGCCGAGAAAGGCAAAGAAGCCGACGACGTCGGTAACCGTCGTGACGAAAACCGCCGAAGCCACGGCCGGGTCGATCTTGAACCGGTCGAGCAGCAGCGGGATCAGGATGCCGGCCAGTGCGGCCACGAACATGTTGATGATCATCGCCGCGGCGATGATGCCGCCCAGATTGGGATCGCGAAACCAGGCGGCCGCGACGATGCCGATCAGGATGGCGAAGATGATGCCGTTGATGAAGCCCACCCCCATCTCGCGGCGGATGATGCGGCCGGCATTGTAGATGTCGAGGTCCCTCGTCGCCAGCGCCCGCACCGTGACCGTCATGGTCTGCGAGCCGGCATTGCCGCCCATGCCCGCCACGATCGGCATCAGCACGGCCAGCGCCACGATGTGCTCGATCGTGCGGTCGAACAGGCCGATCACCGAGGCCGCCAGGAACGCCGTCAAAAGGTTGACGAGCAGCCACGGAACGCGCGAGCGCGAGGTCGAAAGGATGCTGTCCGACAATTCTTCGTCGCCGACACCGCCCATGCGCAGCAGATCCTCCTCGGCTTCCTGCTGGATGACGTCGACCACGTCGTCGATGGTCAGCACGCCGACCAGCCGCTCGTTCTCGTCGACGACGGCAGCGGAGAGAAGGTCGTATTGTTCGAATTCGCGCGCCGCCTCCTCCTGGTCCATCGTCGCCGGAATGGCGTGCCTGGTCTCATGCATGACCTCTTCGACCTTGATCGAGCGCTTGGTGCGCAGGATCTGGTCGAGGTCGATGGCGCCGAGCAGCTTAAAGCTCGGATCGATGACGAAAATCTGGCTGAAGCGGTCGGGAAGGTTGTTGTCCTCGCGCATGTAGTCGATGGTCTGGCCGATCGTCCAGAATGGCGGCACCGCGACGAACTCGGTCTGCATGCGGCGACCGGCAGTCTCTTCGGGATAGTCGAGCGAGCGGCGCAGCCTGATCCGCTCGGTGAACGGCAGTTGCGACAGGATCTCGTCCTGGTCTTCCTTTTCGAGATCCTCGAGAATGTAGACCGCGTCGTCGGAATCGAGGTCCTGGACCCCCTGGGCAATCTGGGCGTTGGGCAGGCTGTCGACGATGTCGCGGCGGATAGCCTCGTCGACCTCGGTCAGCGCGGAAAAATCGAAGTCGGCGCCCAACAATTCGACCAGCGCGCGGCGCTGTTCTGGATGAAGCGCCTCGATCAGGTCGCCGAGTTCCGATTGGTGCAGGTCGTCGACTTCACGCTTTAGCGTCAGCGTGTCGCGATCGGCGATCGCGGCACCGATCTGGGCAAGGAACGACGATAGAATGGCGCCGTCCTCGCCATAGATGTCGGCGCTGTCCTCAGCGGTCCTGGCGCCGGTCGTCTGTTCGTCCTGGCCTTCCACAAGCGCCTCCCGCCATTCAGAATTCCGGAAAAGCTGCGTGTCAGGTCTAGCGCATGACCATGAAAATCGGAATCGATTTCCAGAAAGGATCATGAGCAGCGTCAAATTGCTACAGCGTCTGTCAGATTTCGAAGTCGATGTCAGCCGGCGCAATCATCCACCAATCGCACAACGTCTTCGGCTCTCCCATAAGCGTCGCGCCGAGGCTCCTCGGTATGTTCCCTATCGGCGTCTCTGGGGGCTACCATTGCGGGCGGAGTCAATATTCTCACCGACGTGCCACCAGCCTGGCGGCCGCCTGGCGCTTTCGACATTTGCGGATGGCGGCTGGAAACCTTATATAACCCAACTTGTGCATGCTGCGGCGTGCGCAGATCAATCGTAGAGAAGGATACAGATGCCGGACTCGGATGCGGCGATACCTCGAATTGCTCTCATTTCAACCCACGGCTACGTAGCAGCCAACCCGCCACTGGGCGCGGCCGATACCGGCGGACAGGTGGTCTATGTCCTGGAACTTGCCAAAAAGCTGGCCCAGTTGGGTTATGCCGTCGATATCTGGACGCGACGATTTGAAGACCAGCCTCCTGTCGATGAAGTGGCCGACGGGGTTCGCGTCCTGCGTGTCGCCTGTGGCGGACCCGATTTTATTCCGAAGGAATATCTCCACCGCCACCTTCTCGAGTGGTGTGAAAACGCGCTGCGCCTGATTCGCCGGGAAAATCTCTCCTACGACTTCATCAACAGTCACTACTGGGATGCGGGCGTGGCGGGGCAGCGGCTGTCCGAAGCGCTCAATATCCCGCACATCCATACGCCGCATTCGCTTGGCATATGGAAGCAGCGCCAGATGAAGACCGACTACCCTGACAAGGCCGATACGTTCGAGGCCGAGTTCAATTTCAGCGAGCGCATAAAGCACGAGACGATCATCTATCGAAGCTGCGCCATGGTGATCGCAACAACGCCGCCGCAGGTCGACATGCTGGTCGAGGACTACAGCCTCGAGCGCGACCGCGTGCACATGATCCCGCCCGGTTACGACGACAACCGGTTCTTCCCCGTCAGCGAGGCGTCTCGTCGGTTGATCCGCCATCGGCTCGGCTTCGAAGGGCGAACGGTCCTGGCGCTCGGCCGGCTCGCCACCAACAAGGGCTACGACCTGCTGATCGATGCGTTTTCCGTGGTGGCGCCGCGTGTGCCGGATGCGGTCCTGAGGCTCGCTGTCGGCGGCGAGAACATGGACGAGCAGGAACAGAAGATCCTCAACCAGCTCAAGCAACAGGTCGAACAGCTAGGCTTGCAGGATCGTGTCGTCTTCTCCGGCTATGTTGCCGACGAGGACCTGGCCGACACCTATCGGGCGGCGGACATGTTCGTCCTATCGAGCCGCTACGAGCCGTTCGGCATGACCGCGATCGAGGCAATGGCTTGCGGAACGCCGACCGTGGTTACGATCCATGGCGGCCTCTATCGCGGGATCAGCTATGGCCGGCATGCGCTTTTTGGCGATCCTTTCGACAAGGAAGATCTCGGCATCACCATCGTCAAGCCGATGAAGCACCAGCGCCTCTACGGCCGTCTGGGCCGCATGGGCGCGCACAAGGCGCGCAGCCTGTTCACCTGGACAGGCATCGCGCAGCAGCTGGTCAGCCTTGTCGAAGGACGTCCGGTGCTGAAGGCGGTCGACGACCATGATTGGGACGAGCCGTGGAACGACGGCGATTGAAACCGATCGCGCTTTTGTCGAGTGATCTCGACGGGACCCTGGCTGGCGATGCGCCGGCGACGTCACGCTTTCGGTTGAAATGGGAGGCGCTCGATCCCGAGCACCGGCCGGTTCTCGTCTACAACAGCGGTCGCCTGGCCGACGATATCTTGAACTTCGTCGACGAAGTAGCCCTGCCGGCGCCGGACTATGTGATCGGCGGTGTCGGCACGATGCTCGCCGGTCCGCGGCACACCTCGCGCCCCGCACACTTTACTGATTTGGGGCATTTTACCCAAAGATTTTCGGAAGGCTGGTCGCTTGAAAAGATCGATGCGGTGCTCGGGTCGCTCAAAGACACCGTCCGCCAACCCGACGGCTATCAGCACGCCTTCAAATCGAGCTGGTACCTGCTCGACGCAAGTCCGGAAGCCCTTGCCAGCATCGAGCGTGCTTTGGCCGAGGCCGACCTGTCGGTGACGATGGTTTATTCGAGCGGACGCGATCTCGACATCCTGCCGCGCTCAGCAGACAAGGGCCAGGCGCTGGCCTGGCTCTGCAATGAGCTCGGCATCGGCCTCGATGAGGTGGTCGTCGCCGGCGATACCAACAACGACCGCAGCATGTTCGAGCTGCCCGGTGCGCGCGGGATTGTCGTTGCCAATGCCCTTCCCGAACTGCTTGACATGGCGCGGGCCAACCCGCTGATCTACAGCGCCAAGGGACAGTTCGCCCTTGGCGTCGTCGAAGGCCTCGTTCATTGGTCGGTGTTTGCGGACGCCCGATCCTGAGCTGGAAATATTCTCGTTGTCACGGTTTGAGGGCCCACACCGTCGCGTGTAGAATGGCGCCAGTTTCGGCGATGAGACGTGCCGATTGCACCGGCTCAAAACCGCTGATCCGCTTCGTGCCGGCCCAACGACCGCGATCCGCAAAAACCTCGATCGATCCGTAGTCGAGGAATATCCGCAGCCGTTTTGGACGGGCTCCCTTGGCAATATAGTGAGGGGATTCCACTGCGTCGTCTCCATGACGAATGGCAAGTCCCTCGTCGTCGACGACAACCTCGAGCCGAACGGTTGGATGTTGCAGCTTCAGGTGGAAATGGGCACCCGGCTTTTCCAGCTCGAACAGGATTTCGACGGCGCCGTTGATAAAGCTTACCTGCTCTCCGGCTGCGAGGCGTGTCCGGTCCAGAATATGGCTCCGCAGGCTCTCGGCAGCGCCGATGGGCGGGGTGTGCAACTCGCCTGCAGACAGATGGATATTGCGAGGCAACGTCATGGCTGTGGGGAAATCGATTGCCGGCCCGGTGTCGGCCCAGTTGGCAAGCCAGCCTATGCCGACAATGGCATCGCCGTCGGCGAAGGCCTGGAAGGCGTAATTATCCGTCCCGAAGTCCAGTTCCTGTTCGAATTCCTTGGCAAAGGTCCGACCATCGAACCAGCCGACAATGGCCATTGTCAGGTTCTTGCGCCGGGTCGACTGGTCTTCACTGTTCATCAGCCCGAGAATCAGGACCCAGCGCGTCGCTGGGTCGGTCGCAGGCCCGTCGAGCGGCAGCAGACAGGGACATTCGATCGCCGTCGTCCGATAGTGTTTCTCGACCAGAAGCTTGCCGACATACGTCCATCCGGTGGCGGCCGTATGGTCACGGGTTTCGTAGAGCAGGACAACGCCGCCTTCATCGCTCTGGCTGCCCAGCAGCATTTTCCAAAGGCCATCCGGTCCCCTGAAGACGTATGGGTCACGAAAATCCGCTGTCAATCCCTGGTCAAGCGGGCGGTATGGCAGGATGACGTGCGCGTCTCCCGCCATGATGAGGTCGCTGGAAGTGGCCGTGAGTTGGATCTGCTGTTCCGGGATACGGTCCTGTACCTGCTCGGTGAAAAAGACGCGAATGCCCGGGCCATCGGCAAGCGGGATGGCCGAGCCGGAATAGGCGCCGCCCCGTTTGTCGGGCCTGGCGGTGAGATCTTCCGACGGAAACAGGAAGATTGGCATGTGACGCCACCGCAAATAATCCGAAGAGACGGCGTGCCCCCAATGCATCGTGTTCCAGCGAAGGCCATGCGAATAATGCTGATAGAACAGATGTGGGCGGCCTCCAAACCGGCCAAATCCGTTCGGATCGTTCATCCAGCCGAACGGCGGACGAAAATGATAGCTGTCGGGGATGTTCGGCGGGGCATTTCCCGGATTGGTGTGGAGAACTGTAATGCCGGTCTCCAGCACGTCGGCCAATGCGAACCAGTAGGCAACCGAAACCGAGGTCTGATCCGCATCGTAATCCAGTTCGACACTGCCGCCGCCGAAGACGTGAAAAATTCTGAATTCATGCTCTTCGGCGTTCGCGACGCTCACCTCGCCGAACTTGCCGCGAACGTTGGAAAACGACAGCGAGCCTGGAACGTCCGGCCTGGTCGCCTTGAGCCAGATATGGAAGGTGGCGTTGACCGGCAGATCGGCATGCAGGCTTCGAATGGTGTTCCCGGCCGCAATCCTTACCTGGCTGTCACTCATAAATAGGGCTCCGTTGCGTGCGGCTTTCCCAGGCAAAACCGGATGCTCGACCTGGAATGCATTGCAGAAGGTTAAGGCTGGATTTTGACTTTGGCAAAGTCATTCCCCAGGATCGACAGTCCTTGAGGTCAATCGCCGCACGGATCGCCGCCTGCAACTGCTGAACTCGCGGCGTAAGAAGGTTGACGGCTCGCAGAGCATGATTGCATTGTCCGACGGCGTAACACCTTCTCTTTTCCGCGGGTTTCGACCCGCGGCGCAATCCTGTGCGGCCATTGTCCAGATCGGCCAACCAGTTGTCCGCATACGATGGAACGACGAACGGGACCCCGCCCGTCCGGACCGACTGCCGGGTTGGATCGGACCGTCGGTCCTGCGCTATGATTGAAAGCTGGATTTAGGAGGAACTCATGGCCATCGGCCCTGACACCAAAGGCGTCTACACCATTGCCCCGACGCCGTTCGAGGCGGATGGCAAGATCGACTGGGAATCGCTTGATTCGATGGTCGATTTCTACGAGCGCTGCGGCGTCGATGGGATGACAATCCTCGGCATCATGGGTGAGGCCCCGAAGCTCGACGCCGGCGAATCGATCGAGATCGTCGAACGTGTCGTGGCGCGCACCAGGCTGCCGGTCATCGTCGGCGTCTCCGCCCCTGGCTTCGCAGCCATGCGCAGCCTTGCGCGCGCCGCGATGGAGCTTGGCGCGCAGGGCGTGATGATCGCGCCGCCGCCGGCGCTGCGCACCGACGACCAGATCGTCACCTACTTCCGCAACGCATCCGAAGCGGTCGGCGAGGATGTTCCTTTCGTCCTGCAGGATTATCCGCTGACCCTCTCGGTGATCATGACGCCGGCCGTCATCCGCCGCATCGTCACTGACAACCCGGCCTGCTTCATGCTCAAGCACGAGGACTGGCCGGGCCTGGAGAAGATCAGCGCGCTGCGCGGCTTCCAGAAGGACGGCTCGCTGCGGCCGCTGTCGATCCTTACCGGTAATGGCGGCCTCTTTCTCGACTTCGAGATGGAGCGCGGTGCCGACGGCGCGATGACCGGCTATGCCTTCCCCGATATGCTGGTCGACATGGTGAAACTGTCCGCCGCCGGCGAGCGCGACAAGGCGCACGATCTTTTCGACGCCCACCTGCCCTATCTGCGCTATGAGCAGCAACCCGGCGTGGGGCTTGCGGTACGAAAATATGTGATGATGAAGCGCGGCGCCATCGCGTCGGACGCCCAGCGCAAGCCGGGCAGTGCATTGTCGGCGGCGGCCAGACAAGAGGTCGACTATTTGCTCATGCGGCTGGAAAATCGCGTCCGCAAACAAGCCTTGAGATAACGCACTAGCGGGCGATTTGCCGCGCAATCACATCAATAGCCGCTCGCCTGGAAAGCGCATTTTTCGCCGCGCATTGCCAAGTATCCGTTTCGCGGCACGGTTCGGTCTTTGAAGCGGCTGGCAAGTAACGGCGGGTCAAACCACTCGGTCAGTGCGCGGCATCCGCACCAACCAGCAGCGGGTTCGTGCAGGTTTCAGCTTGCACAAACAGTTTTGGAAGAACTACGGCGAAACAGAAAATCGCACAATAAAAATAACAGCTTGTTGGATAAAGCTGGTGCGGTCGAGAAGACTCGAACTTCCACGGGTTGCCCCACAGCGACCTCAACGCTGCGCGTCTACCAATTCCGCCACGACCGCACGTGGTAGGAGCCGGAACGAACCGGCTCGCGGCGTGTAGCAAATCGTTTCCGGCGAAACAAGGGCGCGTCGCGCAATAATTGCCCGGGCTTCGGCATAACCCTCCAAAGAGCTGAAACGCGCTCGCAACTGGACGTTTCAGCCGATTGCCGCCATATGTGGGGCTAATGCATGTCGCCCAAAAGTGCGCAGCGGTTTTGGGACAACGACATGCACAAATCAAGAATCTAAAGCGCGCCACGGTTCCCTTCAAACGCGGCGCGCTTTAGACGAGACACACCATGACAGAACGCAGCCAGATCGCCACGTCGTTCCTGCCCCTGCCCGGTTCGGCGCCGGTCGAATGGCGGATCGAACCCGGCCTCACCGCCTATCCGGATGCGCTTACCGTGATGGAGGCGCGTGCCGAAGCGATCCGAGGCGGCGCCGCCGGCGAGATGGTCTGGCTGGTCGAGCACCCGCCGCTCTACACCGCCGGCACCAGCGCCCGCATCGAGGACCTGATCGAGCCCGACCGTTTCCCGGTGTTTGCAGCTGGGCGCGGCGGCGAATACACCTATCATGGGCCAGGCCAGCGGGTCGCCTATGTGATGCTCGACCTGAAGCGGCGGCGCGAGGACGTCCGCGCCTTCGTCGCGGCACTTGAACAATGGATCATCGGCACGCTGGCCGCTTTCAACGTGCGCGGCGAACGGCGCGAGAACCGTGTCGGCGTCTGGGTGGTGCGGCCGGATCGCCCCGCCCTGCCCGACGGATCGCTCGCCGAGGACAAGATCGCCGCCATCGGCATCAGGCTGAGGCGCTGGGTGAGCTTTCACGGCATCGCCATCAATGTCGAGCCGGATCTCAGCCACTTCAGCGGCATCGTGCCGTGCGGTGTGCAGGACCACGGCGTCACCAGCCTCGTCGACCTCGGCCTCCCCCTGGCAATGGCCGATCTCGATGTCGCGCTGAAATCCGCCTTCGAGGATGTCTTCGGACCCACCGCAGCTCTGCTTGTCGAAACGGCCCGCAAGGCCGGCTGAAGCATTTCGTTAGCCCAACGCCTGTGCCAGCCTCAATGCAGGCGCACCGCCCCCCATCTCACGCAATGGCGGCGACAAGGCTTACGGGACGACGAGTGGGAATCTGGCTCGACGCTGACGCCCCCTCTCCCCGTTCTTCACGGGGAGAGGGTAAGGGTAAGGGGCGGCGCGAACGATCAAGGACATGTCTCTCCATAGCCTTTGGCGGCAACAAATCGAAGATCATGCGTTTCGATACGGCGTTCGAGGCGTCCTTCGATCGCAGCCAATATTGTTTCAAGAACTTCTTCGCGGTCCTTCAGTACGTCGACGTTCCAAAAGCGCAGCATGGACCAGCCATTCGAGACGATGAAGCGATCCCGGATTCGATCATGATTGCTGCCGACATGCTGACTCCCGTCAACTTCGACGACAAGCTGGCACTCCCTGCAGGCGAAGTCGGCGAAATAGAAGCCTATCGGAAACTGCCGCACGAATTTGTGGCCGTTCAGCCTGCGGTCACGCAGTTCCATCCAGAGCGCGGTTTCGGCGTCATTGTCCGATTGACGCAAGCATCTCGCTCGGCTCGTCGTCTCGAATTCTGGTCCACGCATGCGCTGCCCCTCACCCTTACCCTCTCCCCGTGAAGGAACGGGGAGAGGGGGGCGTCAGCGTCGAGCCACATCTTCAGAAATCCTCACATCGCTCCGATCCAGATCGCCATGGAAATGAGAAACGTGCTCATGCACACCAGTGACACGACATCCTGAACAAGACCGGTCATAACGCTCTCCTGTTTTCAGTATGTTCGCATTTTGTTCTGATTCTGTTCGAATGTCAACGGCCTCAGTCAAAGCGTGTCGTGAAATTCGGGCGCTCAGTTCGGCACGGTTAAGGAAAGGTTGAGAACGGATTTCACTGTTTCCGCGCTGGCTGCGCGTGGGGAGATGCAGCCAGACAGCACACCTAAAGCGGAACAACCTTGCCGTCGGCGAGCGTGACGCGACGGTCCATGCGCGAGGCAAGTTCGTGATTGTGGGTGGCGATCAGCGCCGCCAGGCCCGACTGCCGGACCAGCGCCCCCAGTGCCTCGAACACATAGGAGGCGGTGACCGGGTCGAGGTTGCCGGTCGGCTCGTCGGCCAGCAGCACCAGCGGCGCATTGGCGACGGCGCGCGCGATGGCGACGCGCTGTTGCTCGCCGCCGGACAGTTCGGACGGCCGGTGCTGCGCGCGCTTGCCAATCTGCATGTAGTCGAGCAGTTGCGCCGACCGCTCGGCAGCCTCCTTGCGCGTCAGCCCTTTTATCAGTTGCGGCATCATGATGTTTTCCAGCGCCGTGAACTCCGGCAGCAGGTGATGGAACTGATAGACGAAGCCGACATCGTTGCGGCGGATCGCCGTGCGCTCGTCGTCGGAAAGCCGCCCGCAGGCGCGGCCGGCCAGAATGACATCGCCGGCGTCCGGCCGCTCCAGCAGTCCGGCGGTGTGCAACAGCGTCGATTTGCCGGTGCCCGAAGGCGCCACCAGCGCCACGATCTCACCGCGCTTCAACGAAAAATCGGCGCCGTTGAGGATGGTCAGCTTGCGCGGCCCCTGGACATAATGCCGCTCGACGCTCTTCAGTTCGATAATGGCCTCGGCCATCATTCGTACCTCAGCGCTTCGACCGGATCGAGCCTGGCCGCGCGCCATGCCGGAAACAGGGTCGCCAGGAACGACAGTACCAGCGCCATCAGTACCACCGAGATCGTCTCGCTGGCGTCCATGCGGGCAGGCAACTGGCTCAGGAAGTAGAGCTCGGGATTGAACAGCCTTTCGCCGGCCAGCCAGGAGAAGAACTGGCGAATGCGCTCGACGTTCAGGCAGATTACAACGCCGAGCAGGACGCCGGCAAGGGTGCCCACCACGCCGATCGCCGCCCCCGTCATCAGGAAGATGCGCAGGATCGCGCCGCGCGTGGCGCCCATGGTGCGCAGGATGGCGATATCGTGGCCCTTGTCCTTGACCAGCATTATCAGCCCCGAAATGATGTTGAGCGCCGCGACCAGCACGATCAGCGTCAGGATCATGAACATGACGTTGCGCTCCACTTGCAGCGCATCGAAGAATGTCCGGTTTCGTTCTCGCCAGTCGACCATGGTGATCGGCCGCTGCGATGCCTCCTCGACCTTGGGCTTCAGCGCGTCGACATTGTCGGGATTGTCGACATAGATCTCGATCGCCTGGGCCCGGCCATCCATGTTGAAATAGAGCTGCGCTTCCGAAAACGGCATGTAGACAATGGAGCTGTCATATTCCGACATGCCGACCTCGAAGATCGCCGTGATCGGGTAACCCTTCATGCGCGGTGTCGTGCCGAGCGGCGTCACATCGCCGTCGGGCGCGATCAGCGTGATGGTGTCGCCGAGCACAAGCCCGAGATTGTCGGCCATGCGGCTGCCGATGGCGACGCCCTCGCCTGTGTCGAAGCCGGCGATCGAGCCCTGCTTGATATTGTTGGCGACGATTGAAATCTTGCCCAGATCCTCGCCGCGTATGCCGCGCACCAGCGCCCCTGATCCGCCGCCGACATTGCCTTGCGCCAGCACCTGCCCGTCGATCAGCGGAATGGCGTATTGGACGCCGGGCACGCCGTTGATGCGGCCGGCGACCTGCGCATAGTCCTCCAGCGGCATGTCGAGCGGCTGCACGATCAGATGGCCGTTGACGCCGAGGATGCGCGTCAGGAGCTCGGCGCGAAAGCCGTTCATGACAGCCATCACGACGATCAGCGTGGCGACGCCCAGCATGATGCCGAGGAACGAGATCGAGGCAATGACGGAGATCACCGTCTCCTTGCGGCGCGAGCGCAGATAGCGCCACGCGACCATGCGTTCGAACACGGAAAAAGCTCCGGCGGCCATGGGTTTAGCTGCTGCCGCTCCACTCATCCGGCAAAACCGAAGCGTTTCTTCACGTCTTCGATCGGCAGCGTCTCACGCTCGCCGTTCCTGCGGTTCTTGATCTCGACCTCGCCGGCGGCCACGCCGCGCGGCCCGACGATCACCTGCCACGGCAGTCCGATCAGGTCGGCTGTGGCGAACTTGCCGCCCGGCCGCTGATCGGTGTCGTCGTAGAGCACGTCCTTGCCGACGGCGACAAACGCCGCATGGAGTTCATCGCAGATGCGGTCGCAGTCGGCGTCGCCGGCTTTCATATTGATCAGGCCGATGTCGAAAGGCGCCACCGCCTCCGGCCAGATGATGCCGTTGTCGTCGTGGCTGGCCTCGATGATCGCCGCGACCAGCCGCGTCGGGCCGATGCCGTAGGAACCTCCGGAGGCAAAATGATCCTTGCCGTCGGGCCCGGTCACCTTGGCGCCCATCGGCTTCGAATATTTGTCGCCGAAATGGAAGATGTGGCCGACCTCGATGCCGCGCGCCGAGACGCGATCGCTTGTCGCGACCTTCTCCCACGCCGCCTCGTCGTGCATCTCGTCGGTCGCCGCATAGGGCGTCGTCCATTTCTTGACGATGTCGCCGATCTCGGCATCGTTGGAGAAGTCCGTGTCTGCCCCCGGCACGTCAAGCGCGAGATAGTCGCGATGGCAATAGACCTGGCTCTCGCCGGTGTCGGCCAGGATGATGAATTCGTGGCTGAGATCGCCGCCGATCGGCCCGGTGTCGGCACGCATCGGGATTGCCTGCAGCCCCATGCGCGTGAACGTCCTGAGATAGGACACGAACATCCTGTTATAGGCCGCCCTGGCGCCTTCGAAATCGAGATCGAAGGAATAGGCGTCCTTCATCAGGAACTCTCTGCTGCGCATGACGCCGAAGCGCGGCCGCACCTCGTCGCGGAACTTCCACTGGATGTGATAGAGATTGAGCGGCAGATCCTTGTAGGACTTCACATAGGCGCGGAAAATCTCGGTGACCACCTCCTCGTTGGTCGGCCCATAGAGCATGTCCCGATTCTGCCGGTCCTTGATGCGCAGCATCTCCTTGCCATAGTCGTCATAGCGGCCGCTTTCGCGCCACAGCTCGGCCGACTGGATGGTCGGCATCAGGATCTCAAGCGCGCCGGCCCGGTCCTGCTCCTCGCGAACGATCCGGCAGACCTTGTCCAGCACCCTCTTGCCGAGCGGCAGCCAGGAAAAACTGCCTTGCCCCTGCTGGCGGATCATGCCGGCGCGCAGCATCAGCCGGTGCGAGACGATTTCGGCCTCGCGCGGATTTTCTTTAAGGATAGGCAGGAAATAGCGCGACAAACGCATGGACCGGTCCGTGAGAGAGAGGATTGCCGCACCGGAATCGGCGCAGCGCAGGCTTGCTTGCCCCGGCTTCATAGCCATTTCATGACGGAATGGAAACCCGCCCCCCAAAGCCAACTGGCAGCCAACTGGGCGCCCGATGGGGCGTCGCAAAGGCGCCGCAGTGCCGCGTTCGCCTTGCTGGTCGTTTTGCAAGCAACGCGTGCCATACTATTGTGCAGTGCAGCACGAGATTGCTTATTTCCGGGCAAAATTCTGCGTGACATTTTCACCCGGCTTGGTCTAATGTGCGCCGATAAACGAGAGGGCGGAAAGAAATCTGCTCTCCTACGCGGTCAAAGTCTTGGGAGGATGCGATCTAGGCGCGGTTACTCGCTGCCGCCGAATACCGGAAACAGATCGGACGCGTTTAAATTGCAAGGCCTCGTGCCTTGCATTTTTTTTGTGCAATCATTTGGTTAGCACGACAAATTGCTAAACCGCTTTACCTTGCGTCAGCACAGCCGGTTCGAAACCTGCATCGGCTTCCTGCCCGGATTGGTGCTCGCATGCAAGATGTGGCCAGCCGTACCGGCGGTCTAGTTTTCGGGACTCCGGCTGAAATCCGGCACGATGTGCGGGATGTCGTCGATGCCGAGGCCGAGCCCCCGCGTCATGCCATAAAAGATGCCAAGCAGAACCAGCGTGACGATCGTCGTCCGCAGCACCGCACGCAGCATATGCGGTCCGCGCGGCGCGCTGGATACCGTGCCCAGCGTCACGTCCTCATCCTCGTCCTGCGTTCTCAGGCTGAACGGCAGGATGGCGAACAGCACCACCCACCATGTGATGAAGAACAGGGCGAGAAATGAAACCCAGCTCATGCTTGCTCCAGTTCGACCAGCGTGCCGAAGAAATCCTTGGGATGCAGGAACAGCACCGGCTTGCCGTGCGCGCCGGTCTTCGGGTTGCCGTCGCCGAGGACGCGGGCGCCGCTGGCGATGAGGTGATCACGCGCGGCAAGAATGTCGTCGACCTCATAGCACAGATGATGCATGCCGCCCGAGGGGTTCTTCTCGAGGAATGCCGCGATCGGCGAACCCTCACCAAGCGGCTCCAGCAATTCGATCTTGGTATTGCCGACATCGACGAACACCACCGTCACGCCATGCTCCGGCAGCGCCTGCGGCGCCGTCACCCGAGCGCCGAGCGTGTCGCGATAAGCCGCTGTCGCCGCAGCCAGATCCGGCACGGCAAGCGCGACATGGTTCAGGCGTCCAAGCATTGGAACTCCAAAAGTTAGGGGAGTAGGGCAGTAGGGGAATAGGGGAATAGGGAGGAGATCGTTTGCACTTCTTCGCCTGTCTTTCCCTACTCCCCTACTGCCCTACTGCCCTACTGCCCTACTCCCTTGTTCGTCACCTTGTGACGAACACCGTCACCAGCGGCTTCTTGCCCCAGGCTTCATTGGCGGCGCCGCGGACGGCGCGGCGCACTGCCTCCTGCACGAGATCGAGATCTCTTCGGCGCTGACGGGGGATGGAGTCCACGGCGCCGATTGCCGCATCGATCATCAGGTCTTCCAGGCTCTCGCCGCGGGCATCGGCCTCGGCGACGCCGATGGCGACCAGATCGGGATCGCCGGCGAGCTCATATTTGTCGTCGAGCACGACATTGACCGCGACATGGCCGGCGAAAGACAGCTTGCGCCGGTCGCGAATGCCCATCGCCTGGTCGGTGCCGATCAGCCTGCCGTCCTTGTAGATGCGGCCGAACGGCACCTGGTCGATGATCGTCGCCGCACCGGGATAGAGCCGCAGCATGTCGCCGTTGCGCACCTGCGCCACCTGGCCGATGCCGGACACCGACATCAGCGATCCCTGCGCCACCAGATGCGCCGCCTCGCCATGCACCGGAACGCCGATCTGCGGCCGCACCCATTCATACATCTTGCGCAACTCGCTACGGCGCGGATGGCCCGAGACATGCACCAGCGCATCGCCGTCCTCGATGATCTTGATGCCGAGATCGATCAGACGGTTCTTGATCTCAAGGATACCCTTCTCGTTGCCGGGAATAGTGCGCGAGGAAAACACCACCGTGTCGCCTGCCGTCAGCGACACCGATTTCATCTCCTCGCGCGACAGTTTCGCCAGTGCCGCAAGCGGCTCGCCCTGGCTGCCGGTGCAGATGATGACGAGGTTTTCGCGCGGGATGAAGCCAAAATCCTCCTCGGCGATGAATTCGGGCAGCCCATCCATATAGCCGAGCTCGCCGGCAACATCGATGACCCGCTTCAGCGAGCGGCCGAGCACCAGGCACTGCCGGCCGGCATCGCGTGCCGCCTTGGCAATGGAGACGATGCGTCCGACATTGGAGGAGAAGGTGGTGACCGCAACGCGGCCCTTGGCGCTCTGGATGACGCCCTTGAGGCCTTCGCCAACCGCGACTTCCGACGGCGACACCCCTTCCCGCAGCGCATTGGTGGAATCGCAGATCAACGCCAGCACGCCCTTGTCGCCATAGGCGCGAAAGCGCGCCGCGTCGGTCAGCGGACCGATCGTCGGCGCCGGATCGATCTTCCAATCACCGGTGTGGATGACGGTGCCGGCCGGCGAGGTGATCGCCAGCGACATCGGCTCGGGGATCGAATGCGCGACCGGGATGGCCTCGATCTCGAACGGGCCGACGCTGAACTTTTCACCGGCGCGGTAGATCGTCACCGGGATCTTTGGTGCGCCCTGCTCGCCCTGCCGCTTGGCTTCCAGCAATCCGGCGCCGAACGGCGTCATCCAGACCGGCGCCTTGAGCTTCGGCCATGTGTCGAGCAGCGCGCCGTAGTGGTCCTCATGCGCGTGCGTGATGACGATGCCACGCAGATTGGCGATGTTCTCCTCGATGAAGCGCGTGTCGGGCAGCACCAGGTCGACGCCAGGCAGGCTGGCATCGGGAAAGGTCACGCCGACATCGACGACGATCCATTCGCGCGCATTGGCCGGCCCGTAGCCATAGAGGGCGAAGTTCATGCCGATCTCGCCGACGCCGCCAAGCGGCACGAAGACGAGTTCGGCGTTTTCCGCTGTCGCCATGATCATTCCTTTCCTGGCCGGTCAACCCAAGCCCGTCAAAATCTGGGGCCAGTCAAACCTGAGCCCGTAAAAAACTTGGCCTGTCAAAACCTTGGCCTGCCAAACCTGGGGGCCTGTCAAACCTGGGCCGACGCGACCGCACCGAAATGCACGTCGCCGGCGGCGATCGTCAGAACCGAACCCTCATCGTCGCGGATCACGAAACGGCAGTCCTCGTCAATGGTCTCGAACGTGCCGCGCACCACATTACCGTCAATTCTGACAGCAACCTGCCCGCCAAGCCCTGCCGCGCGCGCTAGCCAGCGCCGCCTGACGGCGGCCAGCCCGCGCCCATCGTTCCACAGCCGCGCATTCTCGCTCCAGGCATCCGACAGCGCCAGAAACAATGTCTCGGCATCGCAAGCAGCGCCCAGCGCGCTAAGCGATGTCGCCGGATAAGGCAAATCCTTGGGGTATGCCACAACATTGACGCCGATGCCCACCGCCACCGCAAAGCGATCGCCTTCGAGTATCGCCGATTCCAGCAGGATGCCGGCAAGCTTGGCGCCGGAGGCGAGCACATCGTTCGGCCATTTCAGCTCGAAACGGTTTTTTCCATCGCTGCCGCCGTCGATGCCGATTGCGATCCTGCCCTTCGGCACGACGGCCTCGAGCGCATCGGCCAGCGCCAGCCCGGCGACGAAACCGAGCGTCGCGGCCAGGCGAAGCTCGGCATTGGTGACCACCAGCAGCGTCGCCGCCAGATTGCCCTCGGGCGTCGCCCAGACCCGGCCGCGCCGGCCACGCCCGCTTTCCTGTTTTTTCGAAACGACCCAGAGCTTGCCCGAATCTCCCGCCCGCGCACGGTCGAGCGCCAGCGCATTGGTGGAACCGACCGTGTCATGTGCCTCGAGCCGGAACCCTTCCGAGGCCGCTGTTGGAGCCAGCCGAAATGCCATCCCGTCAGAAGAATGTCTTGGCGGCGGCTTCGGCATAGGTGCCGATCGGCCCGCCGATCAGCACATAGAACAGCACGAAGGCGCCGCAGACGCCAAGCACGACGCGAAGCTCGGTCGCCATCGGCACGAAGCCGCCGACCGCTTCGTCGAACCACATGATCTTGATGATCCGCAGATAATAATAAGCGCCCACCACCGAGGCCAGCACGCCGATGATCGCCAGCGCGTAGAGGTTGGCGTTGATGGCGGCAAGGAACACGTACCATTTCCCCCAGAAGCCGGCGAGCGGCGGAATGCCGGCCAGCGAGAACATCAGGATGGTCAGGATCGTCGCCATGATCGGATTGGTCGATGACAACCCGGCGAGATCGCTGATCTGTTCGACATTGCCTTCCTTGCGCCGCATGGCGAGGATGAAGGCGAAGGTGCCGAGCGTCATCACCAGATAGATCAGCATGTAGATGGCGACACCGCGAACGCCGGCCTGGCTGTTGGCGGCGAGGCCGACCAGGGCGTAGCCCATATGGCCGATCGAGGAATAGGCCATCAGCCGCTTGATGTTGGTCTGGCCGATCGCCGCAAAGGCGCCGAGCAGCATCGAGGCGATCGAGATGAAGACGATGATCTGCTGCCAGTCGGCGGCGATCGGCTGGAAGGCGTCCATCGTGACGCGCACGATCAGCGCCATCGCCGCCATCTTCGGCGCCGCCGCGAGGAAGGCCGTCACCGGCGTCGGCGCGCCTTCATAGACGTCGGGCGTCCACATGTGGAACGGCACCGCCGATATCTTGAAGGCGAGGCCGGCCAGCACGAAGACCAGGCCGAAGACCAGGCCAAGCTGCCGCTCGCCGCCGCCAAGTGCTGCGGCGATCTCCTGGAAGCCGGTGTTGCCGGTGTAGCCGTAGACGAGGCTGATGCCGTAGAGCAGCATGCCCGACGACAGCGCCCCAAGTACGAAGTACTTGAGTCCCGCCTCGGTCGAGCGCAGATTGTCCCGGTTGATCGCCGCCAGCACGTAGATTGCCAGCGACTGCAGTTCGAGGCCGAGATAAAGCCCGATCATGCCGTTGGCCGAGATCATCAGCATCATGCCGAGCGTGCACAGCAGGATCAGCACCGGATACTCGAACTTGTCGAAATGCTCCGCCTTGGCGAAGCGCATCGACATGACCAGCGTCACCGCCGACCCGATCAGCGCCAGCACCTTCATGAAGCGGGCGAAGGGATCCTGGACGAAGGCTTCGCCGTAAGCGTTGCCCTGCCCGGTGGAAAGGATCGTCCAGACGCCGGCAACGACCAGGACGGCGACGGCAAGGCCGCTGACCGTGGTGGTGGTGTTGGCGCGCGAATAGGCGCCGAGCATCAGCAGCGCCAGGGCGCCGACGGCGAGGATCAGCTCTGGCGTCGACAGCGACAGGCTGGAGAGAAGGTCCGGCGTCATGGTTCGCAAACCTCTCGGGTCAGTTCGCCGCCGCGGTCTGCGCGGTGTCGATGGATGCGGTGACATTGGTGACGAGCGCCTTGACCGATGCGGCGGTCGCGTCGAAGACCGGCGCCGGGTAGACGCCGAAGAAGATGACCAGCACGGCCAGCGGGTAGATGATCACCTTCTCGCGCGTCGACAGGTCGAGCAGGCCTTTCAGGCTGTCCTTGGTCAGCGCGCCGAAGATCACCCGGCGATACAGCCACAGCGCATAGGCCGCCGACAGGATGACGCCGGTGGCGGCGAAGAACGCCACCCAGGTGTTGACCCGGAACACGCCGAGCATGGTCAGGAACTCGCCGACGAAGCCGCTGGTGCCGGGCAGGCCGACATTGGCCATGGTGAAGATCATGAACACGGTGGCGTATTTCGGCATGTTGTTGACCAACCCGCCATAGGCGTCGATGTCGCGCGTGTGCATGCGGTCGTAGATGACGCCGACGCAGAGGAACAGCGCGCCGGAGACCAGGCCGTGCGACAGCATCTGGAAGATTGCCCCCTGGACGCCTTCCTGGTTCATCGCGAAGATGCCCATGGTGACGAAGCCCATATGGGCGACCGACGAATAGGCGATCAGCTTCTTCATGTCCTCCTGCATCAACGCCACCAGCGAGGTGTAGATGATGGCGACGACGGACAGCGCGAAGACCAGCGGCGCAAACATCTCCGAGGCGATCGGAAACATCGGCAGGGAGAAGCGCAGGAAGCCGTATCCGCCCATCTTCAGCAGGATGGCGGCCAGGATCACCGAACCGGCCGTCGGCGCCTCGACATGGGCGTCCGGCAGCCAGGTGTGCACCGGCCACATCGGCATCTTCACGGCGAAGGAGGCGAAGAAGGCGAGCCATAGCCAGGTCTGCATGGAGGCCGGGAAGTTGTGCGTCAGCAGCGTCGGGATGTCGGTGGTGCCGGACTGGAAGAACATCGCCATGATGGCGAGCAGCATCAGCACCGAGCCGGCCAGCGTGTAGAGGAAGAACTTGAACGAGGCGTAGACGCGCCGCTTGCCGCCCCACACGCCGATGATGATGAACATCGGGATCAGGCCGGCCTCGAAGAAAACGTAGAACAAGACGATGTCGAGCGCGCAGAACACGCCGATCATCAGCGTCTCCAGCAGCAGGAAAGCGATCATGTAGGCCTTGACGCGCTTCTCGATCGATTCCCACGAAGCCAGGATGCAGAGCGGCATCAGGAAGGTGGTCAGGATGACGAACAGCATGGAGATACCGTCGACGCCCATATGGTAGGAGATGCCGGAATCCAGCCAGGCAAACTTCTCGACGAACTGGAAGCCGGGCTCCGCATTGTCGAAGCCGGTCCAGATGAACAGCGAGATGATGAAGGTGATACCAGTCGTCCACAACGCGATGGCGCGGATGTTGCGGCGGGCATTCTCGCTGTCGTCATTGATCAGCAGAATGAACAGCACACCAACCAGCGGCAGGAAGGTGACCAGCGAGAGGATCGGCCAGGCGGTCATCAGAGCATCATCCAGGTGACGAATGCGGCAACGCCGATCAGCATGGCGAAGGCATAATGATAGAGGTAGCCGGTCTGCAGCTTGACAACCCGGTTGGTGACGTCGACGACGCGCGCCGAAACCCCGTCAGGACCAAGTCCGTCGATCACGGTGCCGTCGCCGGTCTTCCACAGGAAGTGGCCGAGGCGTTTTGCCGGCCGCACGAACAGGAAGTCGAAGAGTTCGTCGAAATACCACTTGTTGAGCAGGAAGGCGTAGAGCCCGCGATGCTGCGCCGCCAGGTTCTTCGGCATCTCCGGCGCGCGGATGTAGAATTGCCAGGCAATCGCAAAGCCGATCAGCATGGCGACGAACGGCGACAGCTTCACCCAAAACGGCACTTCGTGGATGTCGTGCAGGATGTGGTTTTCCGGCAGCGTGAACAGCGACGCCTTCCAGAACTCGGCATAGCCCTCGCCGATGAAGGCGCCATGGAAGATCACGCCGGCGAACAGCGCGCCAGCCGCCAGGATGTACAGCGGCACCAGCATGACCGGCGGCGATTCATGGACGTGGTGCATGACGTCGTGGCTCGCCCGCGGCTGGCCGTGGAAGGTCATGAAGATCAGCCGCCAGGAATAGAAGCTGGTGAAGCAGGCGGCGACGACCAGCAGCACGAAGGCAAGGCCGGCGACCGGATTGTGCGCGGCAAAGGCGCTTTCGATGATCGCGTCCTTGGAAAAGAAGCCGGCGGTGCCGATGACCGTCACCGGAATGCCGACGCCCGTCAGCGCCAGCGTGCCGATCACCATCATCCAATAGGTCTTCGGAATGAGCGTCCTGAGGCCGCCCATCCTGCGCATGTCCTGTTCATCGGAGACGGCGTGGATCACCGAGCCCGAGCCGAGGAACAGCAGCGCCTTGAAGAAGGCATGCGTGAACAGATGGAAGATGGCCGCGCCATAGGCGCCGACGCCGAGCGCCACGAACATGTAGCCGAGCTGCGAGCAGGTCGAATAGGCGATGACGCGCTTGATGTCGTTCTGGACAAGGCCGACGGTCGCCGCGAAGAAGGCGGTGAAGGCGCCGATGAAGGTGACCACGATCAGCGCCGAATGCGACAGTTCGAACAGCGGCGACAGCCGCGCCAGCATGAACACGCCGGCCGTCACCATGGTGGCGGCATGGATGAGCGCCGAGACCGGCGTCGGGCCTTCCATGGCGTCCGGCAGCCAGGTGTGCAGCGGCACCTGCGCCGACTTGCCCATGGCGCCCATGAACAGCAAGAGACAGACGACGGTCATCGCAGCCTGCTTGTCGAGGGCATAGCCGAGGAAGGTCAATACGGCTGCGCCCTCCGGCGCGCCTTCGGCCGGAATGAACGTCGCCGCATTGGCGAAGATGGTGCCGAGATTGACCGAGCCGAACAGCACGAACACGCCGAAGATGCCGAGCGCGAAACCGAAATCGCCGACGCGGTTGACGACGAAGGCCTTGATCGCGGCGGCATTGGCCGACGGTTTCTTGTACCAGAAGCCGATCAGCAGATAGGAGGCGAGGCCGACGCCTTCCCAGCCGAAGAACATCTGCACGAGGTTGTCGGCCGTCACCAGCATCAGCATGGCGAAGGTGAACAGCGACAGATAGGCGAAGAAGCGCGGCCGGTTCGGGTCGTGATGCATGTAGCCGATGGAGTAGATGTGGACCAGCGCCGACACCGTGTTGACGACGACCAGCATCACCACCGTCAGCGTGTCGATGCGCAGTGCCCATGCGGCCTCCAGCCCGCCCGACTGGATCCAGCGCAGCACCGGCACAGTGAACACCTCGCCCTCGCCGAACCCGACGGCGAAGAAGGCGACCCACGACAGCACGGCTGATATCACCAGGAAGCCGGAGGTGATGTATTCGGACGCCTTGGCGCCGAGCGACGTGCCGAACAGGCCGACGATCAGGAAGCCGAGCAGAGGAAGGAAGACGATGGCCTGATACATGGTGGTTTCCGTCAACCCTTCATCATGTTCACGTCTTCGACCGCGATCGAGCCGCGGTTGCGGAAGAAGACGACGAGAATGGCGAGGCCGATCGCCGCTTCAGCCGCTGCGACCGTCAGCACGAACAGCGCGAACACCTGTCCGACGAGATCGCCGAGCGCTGCCGAGAAGGCGACGAAATTGATGTTGACCGCAAGCAGGATCAGCTCGATCGACATCAGGATGACGATGATGTTCCTGCGGTTGAGAAAGATGCCGAACACGCCGAGCGTGAACAGGATCGCCGATACGGTCAGATAATGTGCGATGCCGACGACCATCTCAGATTCCTTCGCCCGTCTTGACCTTGCGGATTTCCATTCCCGTTGCCGGCGTGCGGCCGACCTGGGCGGCGATCGACTGCCGCTTGATGCCCGGCTTGTGGCGCAGCGTCAGCACGATGGCGCCGATCATGGCGACCAGCAGCACAAGGCCGGCAATCTGGAAATAGTAGAGGTAGTCGGTGTAGAGGATGTCGCCGAGCGCTGCCGTGTTCGAGCGCGCGGCAAGGTCCGGAATGGGTTTTGCAACCGTTGCCGCCAGTTGCGGCGCGAACGTATAGCCGCCGAGCACGACGATCAGCTCAGCCGCCAGGATCAGCCCGACCAGCGCGCCGATCGGCGCGTATTGCAGGGCGCCTTCCTTCATCTCGGCGAAATCGACGTCGAGCATCATGACGACGAAGAGGAACAGCACCATGACCGCGCCGACATAGACGACGAGCAGGATCATCGCCAGGAACTCGGCGCCGGTCAGCATGAACAGGCCCGCGGCATTGAAGAAGGTCAGGATCAGGAACAGCACCGAATGCACGGGATTGCGCGCCGAAATGACCATGAACGCCGACGCCACCGCGACAAAGGCGAAGAGGTAGAAAAAGGCCGCCTCTAGTCCATTCAGCATGGGTTCCCCCGGGTTCCTGTCCGAACAGGACGTTCGTCCTGTTCGATGTTTGCCACCGCCTCCGGTCGGCAAGTTTCGTGTTCCTTAGACGAGGCCCTTCGCCCCGTCCATGCGTCAAATGTCAGCGGTACGGCGCGTCCAGCGAGATGTTGCGCGCCAGTTCGCGCTCCCAGCGGTCGCCATTGGCCAAGAGCTTGTCCTTGTCGTAATAAAGTTCCTCGCGCGTCTCGGTCGCGAATTCGAAGTTCGGCCCCTCGACGATGGCGTCGACCGGGCAGGCCTCCTGGCAGAAGCCGCAATAGATGCACTTCACCATATCGATGTCGTAGCGCACGGTGCGGCGGGTGCCGTCGTTGCGGCGCGGGCCGGCCTCGATGGTGATCGCCTGCGCCGGACAGATCGCCTCGCACAATTTGCAGGCGATGCAGCGCTCCTCGCCGTTCGGGTAGCGGCGCAGCGCATGCTCGCCGCGGAAGCGCGGGCTGGTCGGCCCCTTTTCGTGCGGATAGTTGATCGTCTCCTTCGGCGCGAAGAACTGGCGCATCGACAGGAAGAAAGCGCTGACGAAATCCTGCAGCAGCAGGGATTTTGCGGCTTGGGCTAGAGCAGTCATCACGCAAACCCCGTGATCTTGAGGAACGCGGCGACGATCACCACCATCGCCAGCGAGATCGGCAGGAAGACCTTCCAGCCGAGCCGCATCAGCTGGTCGTAGCGGTAGCGCGGCACGAAGGCCTTCACCATCGAGATCATGAAGAACACCAGGCAGACCTTGAGCACGAACCAGATCAGACCCGGCACCCAGGTGAAGGGAGCGAAATCGAAGGGCGGCAGCCAGCCGCCGAGGAACAGGATCGTGGCCAGCGCGCACATCAAGACGATGGCGACATATTCGCCGAGGAAGAACAGCAGGAACGGCGTCGACGAATATTCGACCATATGGCCGGCGACGAGTTCCGATTCGGCTTCCACCAGGTCGAAGGGCGGGCGGTTGGTTTCGGCCAGCGCCGAGATGAAAAAGATGACGAACATCGGGAACAGCGACAGCCAATGCCAGTCGAGGAAGGTGTTGGGCAGCCCAACCCTTGTGCCCAGCCCATCCTGCTGCGACAGCACGATGTCGGACAGGTTGAGCGAGCCGACGCAAAGCAGCACGGTGACGATGACGAAGCCGATCGAGACCTCGTAGGACACCATCTGCGCCGCCGAGCGCAGCGCGCCGAGGAACGGATATTTCGAGTTGGACGCCCAGCCGCCCATGATCACGCCATAGACCTCGAGCGAGGAGATGGCGAAGACATAGAGGATGCCGACATTGACGTTGGCGATCGCCCAGCCCTCATTGACCGGGATCACCGCCCAGGCCGAGATCGCCAGAACCGCCGAAACCAAGGGCGCCAGCAGAAAAACGCCCTTGTTGGCGCCGGACGGAATCACCGGCTCCTTGAACACGAACTTCAGAAGGTCGGCGAAAGCCTGCAGCGTGCCCCATGGGCCGACGACGTTTGGGCCGCGGCGCAACTGCACCGCCGCCCAGATCTTGCGGTCCGCGTACAGGATGTAGGCGACGAAGATCAGCAGCACGACGATCAGCACGACTGACTTCAGCAGGATGAGAAGCGCCGGCAGCACGTAGAAGGAGAAGAAGGTGTCCATGCTATTCCGCCGCCTGCCTAAAACCGTTTTTCGCCAGCGCCGAGCACTCCGCCATCACTGCGGAAGCCCGCGCGATCGGGTTGGTCAGGTAGAAATCCTTGACCGGCGAGGTGAAGGCGCCCTTGCCAAGCCGCCCGCCGAGCTTCGCCACCTCAGCGATATCGTCGGCATTGCCGGCCGCGACCTGGTCGATGCGGGCAAGATGCGGGTATTCGCCATAGAGTTTTGCGCGCAGCTGCGGCAGCGAATCGAACGACAATCTCTTGCCCAGCACATCCGACAGCGCCCGCAGGATCGCCCAGTCCTCGCGCGCATCGCCCGGCGCGAAGCCGGCGCGGTTGGTCTGTTGCACCCGGCCCTCGGTGTTGACGTAGGTGCCCGATTTTTCGGTATAGGCGGCGCCCGGCAGGATGACGTCGGCGCGGTGCGCGCCGTGGTCGCCATGCGTGCCGATATAGACGACGAAGGCGCCGCCGGTCCTGGTCATGTCGATCTCGTCGGCGCCGAGCAGGAACAGCACCTCCATATCGCCCAGCATGCCGGCGACGTTCTTGCCGCCCTCGCCCGGCACGAAGCCGGCATCGAGACCGCCGACACGCGCCGCCGCAGTGTGCAGCACGGCAAAGCCGTTCCAGTCGGCTCTCGCGGCATTGACGGCCAGGCTGAGCTTCGCCGCATGGCCGAGCACGGCCGCGCCGTCCGAGCGCGACAGCGCGCCCTGACCGACGATGACAAGCGGATGCGTCGCCTGCTTCAGCACCTGGAAGAATTTGCCGTTGCCGTCGGCCAAATCCTTCAGCGATTCCGGTCCGGCGCCGAGCTGCTCATAGTCGTAGCGCGTATCGCCGACATCGCCGATGACGCCGACCGGCAGGTTGCCGAGCCGCCAGCGCTTGCGGATGCGGGCGTTGAGCAAGGAAGCCTCGAAGCGCGGATTGGCGCCGATGATCAGCACCGCGTCGGCCTGCTCGATGCCCTCGATGGTCGGGTTGAAGAGATAGCTTGCCCGGCCGAGCGACGGATCGAGCGCCGCACCGTCCTGACGACAATCGGTGTTCTTCGAGCCGAGCGAGGCCATCAGCAGCTTCAGCGCATAGATCTCCTCGACGGCGGCGAGATCGCCTGATATGGCGCCGATCTTGTCGGGCGCGGTTCGCGACACCGCTTCCTTGATCGCGGAAAAAGCCTCGGCCCAGCTTGCCGGGGCCAGCTTGCCGTTCTTGCGGACATATGGCCGGTCGAGGCGCTGGGTGCGCAAGCCGTCCCAGATGAAGCGGGTCTTGTCGGAAATCCACTCCTCGTTCACCGCCTCGTTGGTGCGCGGCAGGATGCGCATCACCTCGCGGCCTCTTGAATCGACGCGGATCGCCGAGCCGACTGCGTCCATCACGTCGATGGATTCGGTCTTGGTCAGTTCCCACGGCCGCGCCTGGAAGGCGTAGGGCTTGGAGGTCAGCGCGCCGACCGGGCAAAGGTCGATGACGTTGCCCTGCAGTTCCGATGTCATCGCGCTTTCGAGATAGGTGGTAATTTCGGCGTCCTCACCGCGGCCGATCAGGCCGAGCTCGGAAATGCCGGCAATTTCGGTGGTGAAGCGGACGCAGCGCGTGCAATGGATGCAGCGGTTCATGATCGTCTTGACCAACGGCCCGATATATTTGTCTTCGACCGCCCGCTTGTTCTCGTGATAGCGCGAGGAATCGACGCCGAACGCCATCGCCTGGTCCTGCAGGTCGCACTCGCCGCCCTGGTCGCAGATCGGGCAATCGAGCGGATGGTTGATCAGCAGGAATTCCATCACGCCTTCCCGGGCCTTCTTGACCATCGGCGTGTTGGTGAAAATTTCCGGCGTTTCGCCATTTGGTCCCGGACGCAGATCGCGCACGCCCATGGCGCAGGACGCCTGCGGCTTGGGCGGCCCGCCCTTCACCTCGATCAGGCACATGCGGCAATTGCCGGCGATCGACAGCCGCTCATGGAAGCAGAAGCGCGGCACTTCGGCGCCGGCGTCCTCGGCTGCCTGCAGCAGCGTGTAGTGGTCGGGTACAGTAATTTCTTTCCCGTCGACCTTGAGCTTTGCCATCAATTGCCCCCGGCGGTCTTCGCCGTCTCATATGCCTGGAACAGGTCTTCAAGGCTGATCCCGTTGATCATCATGCCCGCAACCTGCGCGTCTATCTTCACGTTGCTCATGTTCACGTTGGTGAAATACGCGTTCGAAAGATTGGCGTCTTCCACCTTGGTGTTGCTCAGGTTGGTGCGGTGGATCCTGGCCGCCGACAGGTTGACGTCGTGAAACCGGGTGTTCGACATGTTGACGTCATCGAAACTGGAATTGCTGACGATGGCGTTGCGCACGTCGAGAACATCGCGCCTGTCGTGGACCTCCATCGCGTCGCCTACCTCTCGGCCTTGGCGGCCAGCGCCGCTGCTTGGCCAAGCCAGTTGTCGCGACCGATGCGGCCCTTGAACGACAGATAATCGTCGACCCAGGCGATCTCTTCCGGCGTCCACGCCGCGATCTGGCCGTAGGTCCAGATGCCCAGGCCGTTCAGCACCTGTTCCAGCTTCGGCCCGATCCCCGATATCGCCTTGAGGTCTGCCGGGTTTTCCGGACGATCCATTGCCTTGGGCTGCTTGAAATCCTCCGGCATCAACCCGGCCGGTGCGGCAGCCGCATCCACCACGCTGCGCGCATCATCCATGCTGTTGGCGGCTATGTCATTCACGTTCCTGGCGAAGGACTGCGCCTCGGCGATCAAGGTTTTTGTCGCCGCGCGCGCCTTGGTCGAGGAGCTTGTCCCTGTCTGCGAAAAACGTTCGACCCTGGCATCGAAATCGTCGACGATCGGCTGGAAGAGGCGCTGCGAGGCCTCGGCGGCTCCCGAGAGCACGCCCATCCACACCCCAAAGGCATGATTGGCAAGCCCGATGCCGAGCGCCGACATCGCTGCCGCACTCGCGACAGGGTGCGCCAGGAGATTGACGGCGCTGGCCATCTCCTTCGGCATCATCCTGGTCAGGTCCTGGTTCATCTTCTCGAACGGGTCCAAATCTGGCATCAAATGTTCGGGTCTCGAATTCAGCGACATAGGTAGTCTCCTGGTCGTTTCTTCCGTATGCCCCGGCCTGTTTCCTCAAATCGGGCACTTGCCCGTATTTCAGATCGGGCCCTCGCCCGTATCTCAAATCGGGCACTTGCCCGGATTTCAGATCGGGCTCTTGCCCGTATTTCAGATCGGGCACTTTTGCCCGTATCTCAAATCGGGCATTCGCCCATCTTTCAACTCTCGTCTATTCCGCCGCCACCATCACCGGCTCTGCCCGGTGCGCATTGCGCGAAAACTCGTCGATACGCCGCTCCACCTCGCCGCGGAAATGCCGCATCAGGCCCTGGATCGGCCACGCCGCCGCATCGCCCAGCGCGCAGATCGTGTGGCCCTCGACCTGTTTGGTCACGTCGAGCAGCATGTCGATCTCGCGCTTCTGCGCCTCGCCGCGCACCAGCCGCTCCATCACCCGCCACATCCAGCCGGTGCCTTCGCGGCACGGTGTGCACTGGCCGCAGCTCTCGTGCTTGTAGAAGTAGGAAAGCCGGGCGATCGCCTTCACGATATCGGTCGATTTGTCCATGACGATGACAGCCGCCGTGCCGAGACCCGATTTCAGGTCGCGCAGCGCATCGAAATCCATCGGCGCATCGATGATCTGCTCCGCCGGCACCAGCGGCACCGAAGCGCCGCCCGGAATGACCGCCAGCAGATTGTCCCAGCCGCCGCGAATGCCGCCGCAATGCGTCTCGATCAGCTCGCGGAACGGGATCGACATCGCCTCTTCGACGGTGCACGGCGTGTTGACGTGGCCCGAAACGCAGAACAGCTTGGTGCCGACGTTGTTGGGCCGGCCGAACGACGAGAACCACGCCGCGCCGCGGCGCAAAATGGTCGGCGCCACCGCGATCGACTCCACATTGTTGACCGTCGTCGGGCAGCCATAGAGGCCGACATTGGCCGGAAACGGCGGCTTCAGCCGTGGCTGGCCCTTCTTGCCTTCGAGGCTTTCGAGCAGCGCCGTTTCCTCGCCGCAGATATAGGCGCCGGCGCCATGATGCATGTAGATGTCGAAATCGTATCCGGACGTGTTGTTCTTGCCGATCAGCTTGGCCGCATAGGCCTCGTCGATGGCGCGCTGCAGCGCCTCGCGCTCGCGGATGAACTCGCCGCGCACATAGATGTAGGCGGCGATCGCGCCCATGGCGAAGCCGGCGATCAGGCAGCCTTCGACCAGCGTGTGCGGGTCATGGCGCAAAATGTCGCGGTCCTTGCAGGTGCCGGGCTCGGATTCATCGGCGTTGACGACGAGATAGCTCGGCCGGCCGTCGCTCTGCTTGGGCATGAACGACCATTTCAGCCCGGTCGGGAAGCCGGCGCCGCCGCGGCCGCGCAAGCCTGACGCCTTCATCTCGTTGACGATCCAGTCGCGCCCCTTGGCGATGATGCCGGGCGTGTTGTCCCAGGCGCCGCGCGCCATCGCACCGGCCAGCGACTTGTCGAAGCGGCCGTAGATGTTGTTGAAGATGCGGTCTCTGTCCTGAAGCATTGTTCGTCCCTCAGACCGGTTTCTTGCTGAAGACGCGGATATATTCGGCGACCCCGCCCTTGGCCAGCGCCTTGGCCTGCTTGACCCAGTCTTCGCGCTCGATGCGGCCGTGGAAACTGAGATAGCCATCGACCCACTCGCGCTCGGCCTTCTTCCAAGACGCGACTTGCGCGTAGGTGAAGATACCAAGCGAATGCAGGATGCCTTCGATCTTCGGGTCGACGCCCGAGATCAGCTTGAGATCGTCGACCAGCGCCGGCCTGGCGATGCCGGCCGGACGGTTCTTGTCCTCGAGCGAAGGTTTGCCCGTCTTGGCACTGGTCGTCTTGACGGGTTTTTTGCCGGCAGCGCCGATCGGCGCTTCCTTCAACTCCGGCGCCTTGAAAGCAGCCGTCGGCTCAGCCTTGGTCTTGGGACCGCTGCGCTGTTTCAAAACCTTTTCGACTTCCGGCGCGGCCTTGTTGGCGTTGGCCGCCGAATGCCGCGGCGCTCTGACGCTCGCCGCCTTTTCCGTATCCGGTGCGACCTTTGCCGGAGAAGGCGTCTCCAGCGCCGGGCTGGTTTCGGGCGCATCGGTCTTCGGCTTGCTGGCCTTCGACGGCGCAACGGGGCCGGCCGATGCCTGGGCCAGAGCCGCTGGCGCCGCGACAATTGCCGCTGGCGCTGCCTCCCTGGCGGCCTTGGCGGCTGCCTTGGCGTCCTTGTCGCGGGTCGTCTTCAGGATTGCCTTTTCGCTCTTCAGCGTCGTCAGGCCGGTGATCGGCTCGGAGGTGATGCGGCCGTTCTGCGGCCCCGGCTTCACCGAGGCGCCCTTGCCGGCATCATAGAGGTCGATGATCTCGGCAAGCCGCTCCGGCGTCAGATCCTCGAAAGTGTCCTTGAAAATCATCACCATCGGCGCGTTGACGCAGGCGCCAAGGCATTCGACCTCTTCCCACGACAGCGTGCCCTTGTCGTTGGTGTGGAACTGGTCGTGATGGATTTTCGAACGGCACACGTCCATCAGCGCTTCCGAGCCGCGCAGCATGCAGGGCGTGGTGCCACAGACCTGGATATGCGCGCGGGTGCCGACCGGATTGAGCTGGTACTGCGTGTAGAAGGTCGCGACTTCGAGCCCTCTGATGTAGGGCATGCCGAGCATGTCGGAGATCGTCCCGATCGCAGCCTTGGTCACCCAGCCTTCCTGCTCCTGCGCAAGCATCAGCAACGGGATGATCGCCGACTGCTCGCGGCCCTTCGGATATTTGTTGATCCATTGCTTCGCCGCCGCCGCATTCGCCCGGTTGAAGGCGAAGGAGGCTGGCTGGAGGCTGGCTTCTGCGAGACGGCGGACTGACATTTATCGATCGACCTCACCAAACACGATGTCGAGGGAGCCGAGAACGGCGGTGACGTCGGCCAGCATGTGGCCGCGGCACAAAAAGTCCATGGCTTGCAGATGCGCGAAGCCGGGCGCGCGCAGCTTGCAGCGATAGGGCTTGTTGGTGCCGTCCGAGACCAGGTAGACGCCAAACTCGCCTTTCGGCGCTTCCACCGCCGCATAGACCTCGCCGGCCGGCACGCGATAGCCCTCGGTGTAGAGCTTGAAGTGATGGATCAGCGCTTCCATCGAGCGCTTCATCGCCGCGCGCTTCGGCGGCACCACCTTGCCGTCGAGGTTCGACACCGGTCCCGTGCCCTCCTTGCCGAGCAGCAGGTCGACGCACTGGCGCATGATTTTCGCCGACTGGCGCATCTCTTCCATGCGCACGAGATAACGGTCGTAGCAGTCGCCGTTCTTGCCGATCGGAATGTCGAAATCCATCTCGGCATAGCATTCATAGGGCTGCGACTTGCGCAGATCCCAGGCGACGCCGGATCCACGCACCATGACGCCCGAAAAACCCCAGGCCCAGGCATCGGCCAGCGAGACGGTGCCGATGTCGACGTTGCGCTGCTTGAAGATGCGGTTGCCGGTGAGCAGTGCGTCGAGGTCGTCGAGCGATTTCAGGAACGGATCGATCCAGTTGCCGATGTCCTCGACCAGCTGCTGCGGCAGGTCCTGGTGGACGCCGCCGGGCCGGAAATAGGCTGCATGCATGCGCGAGCCGCTGGCCCGCTCATAGAACACCATCAGCTTTTCGCGCTCGACAAAACCCCACAGCGGCGGCGTCAGCGCGCCGACATCCATTGCCTGCGTCGTCACGTTGAGGATGTGCGACATGATGCGGCCGATCTCGCAATAGAGCACGCGGATCAGCTGGCCGCGCTTCGGCACCTCGATGCCGAGCAACCGCTCGGCGGCCAGCGCAAAGGCATGCTCCTGGTTCATCGGCGCGCAGTAGTCGAGCCGGTCGAGATAGGGCACGGCCTGCAAATAGGTCTTGGCTTCGATCAGCTTCTCGGTGCCGCGATGCAACAGCCCGATATGCGGATCGACGCGATCGACGACTTCGCCGTCCAACTCAAGAACCAGCCTCAAAACACCATGCGCTGCAGGGTGTTGAGGTCCAAAGTTGATGTTAAAATTGCGGACGGAGGTTTCAGCCATTCTGGCGTCTCAATTCGTCTTGGCTTTTTCGTCGCCTGGAAGGACGTAATCCGTCCCCTCCCAAGGGCTGAGAAAATCGAAATTGCGGAATTCCTGTTTCAATTCCACCGGCTCGTAGATGACCCGCTTGGCCTCGTCGTCGTAGCGCACCTCGACGAAACCGGTCAGCGGGAAATCCTTGCGCAGCGGATGGCCTTCGAAGCCGTAATCGGTCAGGATTCGCCTGAGATCGGGGTGGCCCGAGAACAGCACGCCGTAGAGATCGTAGGTTTCGCGCTCGAACCAGTCGGCGCCCGGAAACACACCGGTGATAGACGGCACCACCGTCTCCTCGTCGGCCTGCACCTTGATGCGGATGCGAATATTCTGCTTCGGCGACAGCAGGTGATAGACGACGTCGAAGCGCTTGGCCCGCGACGGATAATCGGCGCCGCAGACGTCGATGATCGAGATGAACTGGCATTTTGGATCGTCGCGCAGGAAGCTCACCACCTCGATCAGATCGTGCGGCTCGAGCGAGATCGTGAGTTCGCCATAGGCAAGCACCGCATCGCCTATCCGGCCGCTCAGCTTCTCGCCGAGATAGGTCGAGAGTTCATTCAGGCTCATCATCGCGCTCACCGCTCGATCGTGCCCGTGCGGCGGATCTTCTTTTGCAACAGAAGGATGCCGTAGAGCAGCGCTTCCGCGCTCGGCGGACAGCCGGGCACATAGATGTCGACAGGCACGACGCGATCGCAGCCGCGCACCACCGAATAGGAATAGTGATAGTAGCCGCCGCCATTGGCGCAGGAGCCCATCGAGATGACGTAGCGCGGCTCCGGCATCTGGTCGTAGACCTTGCGCAGCGCCGGCGCCATCTTGTTGGTCAGCGTGCCGGCGACGATCATGATGTCGGACTGGCGCGGCGAGGCGCGCGGCGCAACGCCGAACCTCTCCGAGTCATAGCGCGGCATCGAGGTGTGGATCATCTCGACCGCACAGCAGGCAAGACCGAAGGTCATGAACATCAGCGAGCCGCTGCGCGCCCAGGTGATCAGCGCCTCGGTCGAGGTGACGAGAAAGCCCTTGTCGGCAAGCTCGTTGTTGATCTCGAGGAAGAAGGGATCATTCGCCCCCACCGGCTTTCCGGTGCTGGGGTCGAGAATGCCTTTTGGCTTCGGCGCGACGAGCGTGCCGGAATTGTCGCTCAATCCCATTCCAGCGCTCCTTTCTTCCATTCATAGGCAAAGCCGATGGTCAGCACCGCCAGAAACACCATCATCGACCAGAATCCGAGCATGCCGATCTGGCTGAAAGACACTGCCCACGGAAACAGGAAGGCCACTTCCAGATCGAAGATGATGAACAGGATCGACACTAGGTAGAAGCGGATGTCGAACTTCATGCGGGCATCGTCAAAGGAGTTGAAGCCGCATTCATAGGCGGAAAGCTTTTCCGGATCGGGATTGCGGTAGGCCACCAGAAAGGGTGCGGCAAGCAGCGCCAGGCCGACGACCAGCGCCACGCCGATGAACAGGACGATGGGCAGGTACGAACTCAACAATGCGTTCATGCTGCAGCTTTCCGTTGGCGGCCAATCCACTCTGATTACAGCACCGGACCCACTTGCGGAAGCGTGACAGTTTAACCACTGAACCGTTTTAGGGGGCTCTATGCTGCAACGCGGCGAGGGTTAGCGCAGGGCTTTCGGCGAAGCAAGTCAAACCTTGTTCAAAACACGGTGCTCGACGGCATATCCGGATAAACTGGTCCAATCCGCTCCTGTTTGATTTCCTTCGCTTTTTACTCCACTTTTCTCTCCTGACATGGATGCCGCCAGAACCCTGCTAGCATGGTGCGGAATCATCTCTCCCACCTTTGGTCAAACGCCGACAGAGTGCCGCCTGTATGAAGGAAAAAATCTCGCTCGCCATGGCCCGGCGCATCGCGCTTGCCGCACAGGGGTTTGCCGATCCTCGCCCTAACGGCACGCCCGATCGCCGCCATCTGGCCCGTGTGCTTGGCCGGACCGGTCTGCTGCAGATCGATTCCGTCAGCGCGGTGGTGCGTGCCCATTATATGCCGCTCTATTCGCGGCTTGGCCCCTACCCGCTCGCCCTGCTCGACAACGCCGCCGTGACGCGCAAGCGCAAACTCTTCGAATATTGGGCGCACGAAGCCTCCTTTCTGCCGGTCGAAACCTATCCGCTGATGCGCTGGCGCATGGAACGGGCCGAACGTGGCGAGGAAATGTATAACGGGCTGGCCAAGTGGGGCCGCGAGCGCACCGCCTACATTGAAGACATCTTTCGCGAGGTCGTCGAACGCGGCCCGATCGCCGCTTCCGCCCTGGAAGGCCAGAAAGGCTCAGGCGGCTGGTGGGGCTGGAGCGACGCCAAGCACGCTTTCGAATGGCTGTTCTGGGCCGGCCGCATCACCACGGCGTCACGTCGTGGCTTCGAGCGGCTTTATGACCTGCCGCAGCGCGTGCTGCCGCCGGCAGTACTTGCCTTGCCTGTGCCCTCGCCTGAGGATGCGCACCGCGAATTGCTGCGCATTTCCGCCCGCGCCCACGGCGTCGCGACAGCAGGCGACCTGCGCGACTATTTCCGCCTCTCCCCCGCCGACATCAAAGGCCGCATCGAGGAACTGGTCGAGGCCGGCGACCTCTTGCCGGTGACCGTCGAAGGCTGGAGCAAGCCCGCCTATCTTCACAGGAATGCCCGTTTTCCGCGCAAGATCGAGGCGCGCGCCTTGCTCGCTCCCTTCGATCCGGTAGTCTTCGAGCGGGCGCGTACGGAAAGACTGTTCGACTTCCGCTATCGCATCGAGATCTACACCCCTGCCGAAAAGCGCCAATACGGCTATTATGTGCTGCCGTTCCTGCTCGGCGAAAGGATCGTGGCGCGCATCGACCTTAAGGCCGACCGCCCGGCCGGCGTGCTGCGCGTCCATGCCGCCTATGCCGAACCCGGCGCGCCGCCGCAAACCGCCGCCGAACTTTTTGAGGAATTGAAGCTGATGCAGGGCTGGCTCGGGCTCGAACGCATCGAGGTGACGCCTGCGGGGGATCTGGGCCATGCGCTGGCGGATGTCGCGGTTTCGTGAGGTCGATGTGGGCGCTGCCCCTCACCTGCCTGCCGGCGTCCTCTCCCCGTATAGAGACGGGGAGAGGGATGCTGTCATCGATGGTTTCGCCAATCGCCAGCGTTGCAGGCGCCGCCGTTGCGGCCAGCTCTTTCTCCCCGTCACTATACGGGGAGAAATGCCCGGCAGGGCAATGAGGGACAGCGCCGACGCGAAAATTGCCCCGCAGCGTTTCCCTCGCCGCGTCGTAGACGTGCGTTGACACGACTGCCTCCACAAGCCTAAATCCGGTTCAGACGGTCTCCTCTCGGCAAAGGGAGGAGCCAAGAGGGAATGCGGTGCGAAATCCGATTTCAAATCCGCGGCTGTCCCCGCAACTGTAAGCGACGAGCCAAGGCCGATAACCACTGGGAAAATCCCGGGAAGGCGGCACCAAGGCGATGACCCGCGAGCCAGGAGACCTGCCGTCTAGGACAAAAGAATCCGATCGCCTGGCGGGTTTTCCGGGCAAGGAGCCTGATTTGGAACGCGACAGCAGTTTTTCGGCTGAGACAGCGGGCGTATTGTCCGGCGATGATGATGCTCTGGCCGACGTCACCGTGATCGTCTGCGCCTCCTGCCGTGACGAGACCGGCTCCGACGGCCATCCTCGCGCCGGCGAATTGTTGGCCGAAGACACGCGCCGCGCCGCCTCTGGCGAAAATATCCGTATCCGCAGCGTCGAATGCCTCGGCAACTGCAAGCGCCGCCTCAGCGCCGCTATCCTGCGCGACGGCTGCTGGAGCTATGTCTTCGGCGACCTGACCGCGACCAGCGGCGCCGATCTCATCACCGGCGCAAAACTCTTCGCCACCTCGACCGACGGCCTCATCCCATGGCGCGGCCGCCCCGATTGCCTGAAGCGCGGCCTCGTTGCCCGCATCCCACCCCTCGACCTTTTGAAGGACCAGATATGACCACTTCCGTCTCGCGTGTGCCCTGCACCGTCGTCACCGGCTTCCTCGGCGCCGGCAAGACGACGCTGATCCGCCATCTGCTCGAAAACGCCGGCGGCAAGCGGCTGGCCATCATCGTCAACGAGTTCGGCGACATCGGCATCGATGGCGAGATTCTTAAGGGATGCGGCATCGACACCTGCCCTGAGGAAAACATCGTCGAACTGGCCAATGGCTGCATCTGCTGCACCGTCGCCGACGATTTCGTCCCGGCGCTCGACCAGATCCTGTCGCTGACGCCCAGGGTCGACCATATCCTGATCGAAACCTCCGGGCTGGCGCTGCCCAAGCCGCTGGTCCAGGCCTTCCAGTGGCCGACGGTGAAGAGCCGGGTGACGGTCGACGGCGTCATTGCCGTGGTCGACGGACCGGCGCTGGCCGAAGGCCGCGTTGCCAACGACATGGACGCCCTGCAGGCGCAGCGCGCGCAGGACGAGACGCTCGACCACGACGATCCGGTCGAGGAGGTGTTCGAGGACCAGCTCGCCTGCGCCGACCTGATCATATTGTCAAAGAGCGACCTGATGGACGCCGCCGGCTCGGCCCGCGCCAATGCCGTCATCGGGAAGCACGCCGCCCGCGCGGTGAAGATCGTGCCGGCCTCGCAGGGCAAGGTCGATCCGTCCGTGCTGCTCGGCCTCGGCCTTGCCGTCGAGGACGACATCGAGAACCGCAAGACGCACCACGACGACGAGCTCGATCACGAGCATGACGATTTCGACTCGTTCGTCATCGACATTCCGTCGATTGCCAATCCCGATGAGCTGGCGTTGCGTGTCGCCACGGCGGCGGAGGAAGAAAACGTGCTGCGCGTAAAAGGCTTCGTCGAGGTCGGCGGCAAGCCGATGCGGCTGTTGCTGCAGGCAGTCGGGCCGCGCGTCAACCACTACTACGATCGCGCCTGGACCGCCGCCGACGATCGCCGCTCCCGCCTCGTCGTCATCGGCCTGAAAGGGCTGAACCGCCCGGCCATCGAGCGTATTCTCGCCGGCTGACCTCAGGCACGAGCCGCGATGCACATCCTCACCACCACATCCGCCTCGCTCGACGATCTTGCCGAGCCTGTCGATCTCAGGCAGACGCCTGCGGATGTCGTGGCGCTGTCCTTCACCGACAGCGATCTGGCCGGGCTGGCGGCGGCATGGCAGGCAGATGCGGATCGGCTGCCGTCGATGCGGCTGGCCGCCTTGCGCGATCTGCGCCATCCGATGTCCGTCGACCTGTGGATCGACAGTGTCGCCCGGCACGCCAGGGTTGTTCTGGTTCGCATCCTCGGCGGCTACGACTGGTGGCGCTACGGCTGCGACCAGCTCGCCTCGACCGCCCGCGCGCACGGCATAAAACTGGCGCTGCTGCCCGGCGAATGCCGCGACGAGGATCTCCGGCTGATCGAAGGCTCGACGCTGCCGCGCCAGGAGCTCGACGGCCTGCTCGGCTATTTCCGCGAAGGCGGCCCGGAGAATATGACGGCGCTGGTGCAGAGGCTGGCAAGTCTCGCGGGATCAGATGTGGCAGTCGCGGAGCCGGTTGTCGTGCCGAAGGCGGGATTTTATGAGCCGGGATTGGGGGTCGTAGAAAGACCGGACTTTTCAAATGCTGGCGTTCCTTCGCGCCTTGCAGCCATAGAATCCGCCCCAATCATCCCCATTCTCTTCTACCGCTCGATGCTGCTCGCCGCCGATGTCGCGCCGATCGAAGCGCTTTTTGAAGCGCTGCGGCAGCGCGGCATGGCCCCCGTGCCGATCTTCGTCTCCAGCCTCAAGGACCCGGCCTCGCTCGCCTTTGTCGAGACCGCGCTTGCCGCGCTGAAGCCGGCCGCCATCATCACCGCGACCGCCTTCGCCTCGGGTGCCGAGCCCGGCGTCGAAACCCTGTTCGACCGCGCCGGCGTTCCTGTTTTTCAGGTCATCGTCGCGACGACACGCCGCGATATCTGGCAAGACAACCAGCGCGGCCTGGCGCCCGCCGACCTCGCCATGCATGTCGTCCTGCCGGAACTCGACGGCCGCATCCTTGCCGGCGCCGTTTCCTTCAAGGGCGAAAGCGAGGTCGATCCCGCATTGGCCTTCCGCGCCTTCGCCAACCGGCCGGAGCTGGACCGGGTCGCGCAGGTGGCGAACCGTGTCGAGGCGTTCGTGCGCCTGCAGCGCACGCCGCGCGAAAAGCGCAAGCTCGCCATCCTGATACCCGACTATCCGAGCGCCCCCGGCCGCACCGGCTACGCCGTCGGCCTCGACGTGCCGTCCAGCGTGCTGGCGATGCTGCACGACCTGAGCGAACAGGGCTACGTCGTTGAAGGGATTCCGCAAACCCCACGTGAACTGCTGGAGATGCTGGAGCGTGGTGGCGGAAGGTTGAGGTTGGAGGATTATCTGACCTTGTCGAAGGAATTGCCGCCGGCGGCCATCGCTGCGGTAGAGGCCGCGTGGGGGAATGCGGCAGATGAGACAGGTTTGTGCGAGGCGCCCCCCACAGTGGGGGGGGGGGGGGGGGGGGGGGGGTGGGGGGGGGGGGTGGGGGGGGGGGGGGGGGGGGGGGGGGGGGGGGGGGGGGGGGGGGGGGGGGGGGGGGGGGGGGGG
>NZ_JBVVQS010000079.1:0-107779 GCF_055811575.1 Mesorhizobium sp. WSM4815
GAATAGGGGAATAGGGGAATAGGGGAGGAAGAAAGTGTCAGTAGGATTGCGCAGGCGCGCCGCTTCCTTTTCGTTTTCCTACTCCCCTACTCCCCTACTCCCCTACGTCCGCGGCCGCTGCCAGCCGATATCGAGCAGACCCAACCGGCCGAGTTCCCGATCCATCGCGCGCGCGACATCCTTGCGTTCGGCGCCGATGTCGCGCAATTGCCGGTCCGAAAGGTCGTCGACGTTCTCGGGCGGGAGGTTGACCGCCATTTTTGCATGGCGGAACCAATCAGACACCGCGCGCAGCCAGGCCGGGCGGATGGTTACAGGACTCAAGACGATGTGAGACATGGTGCAATCCGGCTCTCCGGACATCAAGTCCGGTTTGATGTTTGTTCGATGGTCACATCATGACGGATTGAAATTAAAACGAGAAACGAGTAGTTTTCTCTGCATCTTCAAGTTTTGTTTGAGGATTGAAAATGCTCGACCGGCCTCTCCTCGTCCTATTCTGATGGCGCGCCTGCTGCCAGGAACCCGTGCACTGAGGACGCTGGAAGCAGCCGCCCGGCACCTCAATTTCACCCGCGCCGCGGACGAACTTGGCCTGACCCCGGCCGCTGTCAGCCACCAGATCAAGGAAATCGAGGATCAGCTCGGCATCGTGCTGTTCACGCGCACCAGCCGCACCATCCGGCTGACCGAGGCGGGCGCGGTGCTGTTCGAGGCCTCGACCGACGCGCTCGACCTGCTTGGCCGCGCCGTCTCACGGGCGCACAAGCTGGCGCGTGGAACGGCGTTGCTGAAAGTGACACTCGACGCCCAGTTTGCGACAAAATGGCTGATGCGACGCGTCGATGATTTTCGCAAGCAGCGACCGGGCATCGAGCTCCGCTTCGACATTGCCTCTGAATTGCGCGATTTCGACCTGGACGACGTCGATGTCGGCATCCGTTTCGGCGCGGGAAAATATTCCGGCCTTTGCACCCACCGGCTGTTCGACAACATCATCATCCCTGTGTGCAGCCCCAGCCTGCTGGCCTCCGGCCCGCCGCTGCGCGAGCCACGCGATCTCTTCCATCACACGCTCGCCCATATCGAGTGGGCGCGACAGGGCGTGACCTGGCCAAACTGGCGGATGTGGATGGCGGCGGCCGGCGTCGACGATTTCGACGACAGCCGGACGATCGTGTTCGGCACCTCGACCGACGCCGTTCAGGCCGCGCTCGACGGCAATGCCGTTGCGCTCGCCGATTTTGCCATGGTGGCGAATGACCTTTCCGAGGGCCGGCTGATCCGGCCCTTCGAACTTGGCATCAAGGTTCCGCCCGACTTCGCCTACTTCCTGGTCTATCCCGTCGCATCCGCCAACGACCCCAGGATCGTGGCGTTCAGGGATTGGCTCCTCAACGAAGTTCACAACGCGCAGTCGGAGCCGACGCTTGGATGAGCTTCAGGTCGCCCTGAGTGATCAGCCGGCAGTCGTCGACCTATTTTCATGGCGGCAGCGTCAGCCCGCGACATCCGCCGCGCCGAACCAACCGATCACCGCGCCGATGATAAGCAGCACGCCGAGCCAGTGGCCGCAGTCGATGATGGTCAGGTCCCAGCCGAACCCTTGGTAACGATGATTGACGGATAGCGTCGTGGCGACGAATCCGAACCAGAGAACGAAGACGAAGACGAGCCCGGCAACGAGGCTCGGTTCGCCACCGGTCATCGCTCCGACGATCATAGACATGACGAGCGCCATGACAATTTCCGCGACGAAGCTGATTACGAAGGGCAGCGGCGATTTACTCATGGTCGCCGGATCATGCCTGGTGGCCTTTAGCCACGGCTTGCTCAGGCCCATGTACCAGGCAGCGCCGAACAACCACGCCACCACCGCGGCGACGATCACCGCCAGCCAGTTCACTGCTGAAAAATCCATGATTTCCTCCCCGGAAGCATGTCGCTCAAAAGCATGCCCCCAGGCCCGAGCCGGGGGTGCCCAGCGGTTTTGGGACAACGGCATGCGTATTCTCAAAATCGAAGCGTGATGGAACGCCTGTTCGGCGATGCCGTCAAGAAAACCGCCAGACGGTGGTGCGTTTGACCAGCGCGTCTTCCAGCGCCCGGGTTACCGCCACCTCGTAGACGGCGAGCGGCTCCAGTCCAGCTTTCGGCAGATAGGAGCGGCCGGGATCGCCAACGAGGATGTCGGCGCCACGCGCCCTGAGCGTCGCGAACCATGGCTTCAGCCGGTCGGCGAAGGATTTGTCGTAGAAGACGTCACCGGCCAGGACCACATCCCAGCCCGCATCGGTTCCGATGCAGTCGGTGCCAAGAAACATTATCCCGACGCCATTGGCCTCGGCGTTGAGGCGGATCGCGGTCGCGCAGAACGGGTCGATGTCGGCGGCGATCACCTCTGCCGCGCCGGCCTTCACTGCCGCAATGGCGACAAGGCCGGAACCGGAGGCAAAGTCGAGCACGCGCTTGCCCTGCACATCAGACGGATTGTCGAGGATGTAGCGGGCAAGGCCCTGGCCGCCGGCCCAGGCGAAGGCCCAGAAAGGCGGCGGCAGACCGATTTCGGCCAGTTCGTCCTCTGTCCGCTGCCACAGACCATGCGCCTCGTCGGCCAGATGCAGCAGCATCTCCGGCACATGCGGCGGTGCCATCAGCGCCGTGTTGTCGAGGATGAAGTTTCTCGCGCTGTTTGGCGTCAGCGCCGTCACGGCGCCGGCGTCAGGTCGCCCATGCGGCAGACCTCTTTCCATTCGGCCGGGGTCACCGGCTGCACGGAAAGCCGTCCGAGTCGGACCAGCGCCATCTCGGCAAGCTTGGGGTTGGCCTTGACCTGCTCCAGCGTCACCGGCTTCGGCACATCCTTAACGGCGCGGATATCGACACATTCCCAGCGCGGATCGTCAGTAGTGGTGTCCTGATGGGCCAGCGCGCAGACCTCGACGATGCCGACCACGTCGAGCCCGTCGTTGGAATGGTAGAAGAAGCCGAGATCGCCGATCTGCATCGCCTTCATGTTGTTGCGCGCCGCATAGTTGCGCACGCCGTCCCATTGCGTGCCGGCCTTGCCCTTCGCCTTGAGGTCCTCGAAGGAGAAGACCGAGGGTTCGGATTTGAACAGCCAGTAGTTCATTTTTTTGCTCCTCCGCGGCTGGAGATCAGCTACAGCGCCGCGCGTCTTTCAGACGCGCAAAGGACGCTGTAGCACTTTGATTTTGCGCATGATCCTTTCCGAAAATCGATTCCGATTTTCGGAGTCATGCACTCACTGGCTTGTTGAAGGTCCAATTCCATTGCCGGATTTCGACGCTTTCGAACAGCCCTGCCCTGGCAAAGGGGTCTGCCGCCGATAGCGCTTCTGCCGCCTCCAGATCGGGCGCCTCAACCACGACGAGGCTGCCGTTCGGCTTGCCGTCGGCGTCGAGGAACGGACCGGCGAAGGCCAGCTTGTTCTCGCCGTTCAGTCCCTCCAAAAAGGCAACATGCTCGGGCCGCGTATCGAGCCGCACCTGCAGGCTTCCAGGTTTGTCCTTGCAAATCAGCGCAAACAGCATCTTTCCATCTCCGGATTGTTCAACATTACACGTCGGCTTCGGTCTTCAACGGCCTTGTCATCAGCGCCGACACAGCCTGGCGGATGGTGATCGTGCCGTCCAGTATGGCGGCGACGGCGGTGATGATCGGCGCGTCGATGTTGCGCTCGGTGGCGATGCGGGCGGCGATCGCCGCCGTCGGCACCCCTTCGGCCAGTGGCAGCCCGGCAAGCGGCTTGCCTTGCCCCAGCGCCAGCCCGTAGGCGAAATTGCGCGACTGGGCGGACGAGCAGGTGAGCAACAGGTCGCCGAGACCGGAAAGTCCCATCAGCGTTTCCGGCCTGGCGCCGAAAGCGGCGCCGATGCGGCGTAATTCGACAAAGCCGCGTGTCACCATGGCGGCCTGGGCGCTGGCGCCGAGTTCGGCGCCGGTGACCGCACCGGCGGCAATGGCGAAGACGTTCTTCAGCGCGCCGCCGATCTCGACGCCGATGAGGTCGTCGCTCGAATAGCAGCGCAGATTCTGCGCCGAAAAGCGCGCGGCCAGGTCGGCCGCCAGACCCTCATTGCCGGCGGCGACCACCACGGCCGTCGGTAGCCCCCTGGCGACGTCAGTGGCGAAGCTCGGCCCGGACAGGGCGGCGACCGGATTTTCAGGCAGGATCTCTCCAGCGATCGCCGACAGCAATGCGCCGGTGTCGCGCTCGATGCCCTTGGCGCAGAGGACCAGCGGGACGTCTTTCGGCATATGGGCTTTCGCGGTGGCGAGCATGGCACGCAGCGACTGCGCCGGCGCCACCGCCAGCACGCAGTCGGCGCCATCGAGCGCAGCCTCGATATCACTCGTTGCCACGATGCCGGCCTGGAGCGCGATGCCAGGCAGATAGCGCGGATTTTCGCCACGGTCGATCGCGGCGACGGTCTCCAAGTCGCGCGCATAGAGGCGGACGAAATGGCCGGCGCGCAACATGGCCAGCGCCAGCGCCGTGCCCCAGGCACCGCCGCCGAGCACGGCAACGCGCCAGCCGCTTGGTACCTTGTGCCCGCTGCCGCTCATGCCTTGGCTCCGCGCCGGCCCGAGCCGACCATCGGAGCCGAGATGTTGTCCAGCGGCCAGCGCGAACGCGGCACGAAATCAGCGGTGTTTTCACCCGATATGCCGGCGCGCAGCCGCTCGATGCCGGCCCAGGCGATCATCGCCGCATTGTCGGTGCAGAGCTTGAGCGGCGGCGCGACGAAGGCAAAGCCGGCCTTCTCGCACAGGGCTTCGAGTGTGGTCTTGATCGTCCGGTTGGCGGCGACACCGCCTGCAACGACGAGCGCAGGCTTCAGCTCGCTCGGAAACTCCTGGCGGAAACGGTTCAGCGCCCTCGAAACACGGTCATCCAGCGCATCCGCAACCGCCGCCTGGAACGAGGCGCAGATGTCGGCGACGTCCTGGTCGCTCAAAGGGGCAATGGCCGTCGCTGCCTGGCGCACGGCGGTCTTCAGCCCGGAAAAGGAAAAATCGGGCTGCGCCGAGCCCTTCATCGGTCGCGGGAAGGCGAAGCGCGCGGCGTCGCCGGTCGCCGCCGCCTTCTCGACATTCGGCCCGCCTGGATAGGGCAGGCCGAGCATCTTGGCCGTCTTGTCAAAAGCTTCGCCGAGCGCATCGTCGATGGTCGTCGCCCAGCGCTGGTAGTCGCCAACGCCGCGCACCGCAACGATCTGCGTGTGGCCGCCGGACACCAGCAGCAACAGATAGGGAAAGCCGAGCCCGTCGGTCAGCCGCGCGGTCAGCGCATGGCCTTCGAGGTGGTTGATGGCAATCAGCGGCTTGTTCGCCGCGGCTGCGATCGCCTTGGCCGTCATCAGCCCGACGATCAGCCCGCCGACGAGGCCGGGGCCGGCGGTCGCAGCGATCGCGTCGATATCGGCGAGATCGACGCCCGAATCGGCAAGCGCGGCCTCGATGATGCCGTCCAGCGCCTCGACATGGGCGCGCGCGGCGATTTCCGGGACGACGCCGCCGAAGGCGGCATGCTCTTCGATCTGGCTGAGCACGATATCAGACAGGATTTTCGGCGCGCCGCCGCGGTCCAGCGCTACGACGCTGGCGGCGGTCTCGTCACAACTCGTCTCAATGCCCAGAACGCGGATCAATCCGTTGCCATCCCTGGAGATTGTGCAACCAGGCTTTCCCCGTTAGGAGAAAGCCCAAGGTCTGTTGATATTCAGGTGATACCGGCCTGCAAATGGCGGGTTCCTGCGCTTCCGGTGCTCACGTACTCAAAGTACGCTCCGCTCCGGTTCTCGGAAACCACCATTTTCGGCTCGGCCTGACCTGAATCTCAACAGACCTCTATCTGCCGGTTATCACGGACAGCGCGCCATGCAAACAACCTTGAAAATCGGAACACGCGGCAGCCCGCTGGCGCTGGCACAGGCGCATGAAACGCAGGCGCGGCTGATGGCCGCTCACGGCATGCCGGTTGAGGCATTCGAGGTGGTCGTCATCTCGACCAGCGGCGATCGCATCCAGGACCGGCCGCTGTCGGAAGCCGGCGGCAAGGGGCTGTTCACCAAGGAAATCGAGGAGGCGCTGCTGGCGCGCCGCATCGACATCGCCGTGCATTCGTCGAAGGACATGCCGACGGTGTTGCCCGACGGGCTGGAACTGTCTGCCTTCCTGCCGCGCGAGGATGCCCGCGACGCCTTCGTCGGCAAGGCGGCCAAAACGATCGCCGGATTGCCGCACGGCGCGAAGGTCGGTTCGTCGTCGCTCCGACGCCAGGCGCTGATCCGGCGGATGCGGCCGGATCTCGACGTGGTGATGTTCCGCGGCAATGTGCAGACGCGGCTGGGCAAGCTCGACGAGGGCGTCGCCGACGGCACCATCCTTGCCTATGCCGGGCTGAAGCGGCTCGGACTCGAAGATGTCATCACCGACCTGATGCCGCTCGACAGCTTTCCGCCGGCGCCGGGGCAAGGCGCGATCTGCATCGAAAGCCGCATCGGCGATCTCGATGTGGAAAGAATGCTGACGGCAGTCCATGACGTGCCGACCGGGCAGGCGCTGGCCTGCGAACGGGCTTTCCTGGCGGCGCTCGACGGTTCCTGCCGCACGCCGATTGCCGGCCATGCGACGATATCGGCCGAAACGGTGTTCTTCGGCGGGCTGATCATCTCGCCGGACGGCGCGCAATCGCATGAGGTCAAGGCGGAAGGCCCGGCGCAGGATGCCGCGCGCATCGGCGACGAAGCTGCCAGGACCGTGCGGGCCAAGGCCGGCGAAAAATTCTTCGACGGCTGGGCCTGACATGCGTCGCGTCCTGGTGACCAGGCCGGAGCCGGGCGCCTCGCGCACGGCACAGCGGCTCGAGGAACTGGGTTTCAAGCCGATCCTGCTGCCGTTGACCGAAACGGTGGCGCTGCCGGTTGATCCGGACAGGGTCGCAGCCAATGCCGCGGCCGTTGCCGTCACCAGCGCCAATGCCGTGCGCCATGCGCCGAAAGAAATCAGCGCGGCGCTCGCCGGTTTGCCTTGCCATGCCGTCGGCAGACGGACAGCGCAGGCCGCCCGTGCGGCCGGGTTTCTGTGGGTCAGCGAAGGGCCGGGCGATGCCGAGGCGCTGGCGGATGCGCTTGCCGGCGATTACGCTGGACAAACCATCGTCTATCTGTGCGGGCGGGTGCGTTATTCGGGTTTCGAGCAGCGGCTGCGCCCGGCAGGCGTTCAGGTTCGCGCCGTCGAGACCTATGACACTGTCGCGCTGGATTATTCCGATGAGGCCGTTCTTGCGCGCTTGTCCGGCCTGCCGGTCGAGGCGGTGCTGCTCTATTCGGCCAAGGCCGCCACAGCGCTGCAGGCACTGGCTGGGCGGCCGGCGCTGCGTGAGCTGTTTAAAAAGACATGTTTTTTTGCGCTGTCCGGACGTATCGCCGCAGCCTTGGAGACTGTTGCCTCAGAACAGCTCCGCGTTGCGCCGGAGCCCAGCGAGGAGGCGCTGCTGGAGCTTTTGCGGACGTCGCCTTGACCCCGTGTCATCACGCCGCCCCTTTTCACCGCTTGGTGATGTGCTAGACCCTTTCTGAACCATCCCGAAGCGAAACTTGCGGAGCCCAAGCATGGTCAAGACGCCGAAGATGCGGCATTCGAAAAGCCGTCGCGAGCCGGTGACCATCGAGCTCGAGCCCGGCGCTGTCTCGCGCGTTGCCGACGAGGATGCCGCCAACGGGCGGACCGACGAGGCGAAGGCGGAGGAGGCGGCAAGCGCGTCGCAGCCGGAAGCGCCTGAAGAACCCGTCCATGCCGACCAGACCGACATCGAGCCGTGGGAACATGCCGAAGCGGCCCCGCCGCCCGGCTCGGAACAGCCGGCAGAGGGCGGCGCCAAAGCTCCTGAAGGGCCCAAACCGACTTATCCGGCCGGCTCGGAGGCATCGGCGAAGCGGGCCTTCGACTACAGTTTCGACGACGCATCGGCCAAGGACGCTTCGGCCAAGGCGGGCGCCGCAGACGCGGCGAAGGAAACCCAGGCAGGGACTGAAGATATGGCAGCGCAGCCGAAGCGTGGCGGCATCAACGGCATCGCCGCCGGCATTATCGGCGGCGTCATCGCGCTGGCTGCCGCCGGAGGGCTGCAGTATGCCGGCCTGCTCGGCGCGCCAGGGGCTGGCGATTTGTCCTCGGGCGGCGTGTCGCTCGATGGCGTCAATAGCGAAATCGCTGCGCTGAAGAGCGAGATTGCCGGACTCAAGGAAACAGCCGGCAACAATGACGCCACGGCCAAGGTGGACGGGCTGTCGTCAGCGCTGGATCAGGTCAAGACGGATGTCGCGGCGCTGAAATCGGCCATCGAGCAGGGCGGAGCAGGCGACACAGCCGGGCTTGCAGCCCTCGGCGACAAGGTCAGGCAGATCGAGACGGCGGTTGCGGCGCTTGGCCAGACCGGCAACACGGCGCCGGTCGATCTCGGACCGCTCAACGAAAAGCTGGCCGGGCTCGACGCGGCGGTGAAATCCGCCGGCGAGACGGCGAAGGCACAGGACGGCCGGCTTGCGGCGCTGGAACAGTCGGTGTCGCAGCTTTCCGACAAGGTCGAGGCACAGGCCGGGCAGCCCAAGGTTGCGCTCGCCATCGCCGCATCGGCGCTGAAGGCAGCACTCGACCGTGGTGCGCCATTCGCCGCCGAACTCGAAACCTTTACGGCGATTTCGCCGGATGCTCCAGAGATCGCAGCCTTGCGTGCCTACGCCGAAAAGGGCGTTCCGACCCGGTCGGAGATCGCAACCGAAATGCCTGCCGCCGCCAATGCCATGGTCGCTGCCTCCGAGCCCGTCGACCAGAATGCCGGCTTCCTGCAAAGCCTGCTGTCGAGCGCGCAATCGCTGGTCAAGGTCAGGCCGATTGGTGCCGTCGAAGGCGCTGGCGCACCGGAAGCCGTCGCCCGCATGGAGGTAGCGGTCAATCAGGGCGATTACGCCAAGGCGCTAAGCGAATACGATATGCTGCCCGAGGCTGTGAAGGCTGCCGGCGCCGAATTTGCCGGCAAACTGAAGGCGCGAATCGAGGTCGAGAAGCAGGTCGACGCGCTGATCGCCAGTGCGATGAAGGCGTGAGGACAACCCGATGATTCGCATTCTGCTTTTCCTCGTCGTGGTTTTCGCGCTCGGGCTGGGTTTCGCCTGGCTGGCCGACCGGCCGGGCGAGATGGTCGTCACCTTCAGCGGCTACCAATACCAGGTCAGCCTGATGGTGGCTGCGGTGGCGGTCGTTGCCGTGGTTGCCGCGGTGATGATCGCCTGGTGGCTGCTCAAGGCGCTGTGGAACAGCCCCTACACCATCTCGCGCTATTTCCGCGTGCGCCGTCGCGATCGTGGCTATCAGGCGCTGTCGACCGGCATGATTGCCGCCGGCGCCGGTGACGGAGCGCTCGCCCGCAAGAAGACCAAGGAAGCGGCAAAGCTGATCCGCTCCGACCAGGAGCCGCTGATCCAATTGCTGGAGGCGCAAGCCTCGCTGCTCGAAGGCGACCATGAGGGTGCCCGCGAAAAATTCGAGGCCATGCTCGACGATCCCGAAATGCGGCTGCTCGGCCTGCGCGGGCTCTATCTCGAGGCCGAACGCCTCGGCGACCGCAACGCGGCGCGGCACTACGCCGGCCGCGCCGCGGCGATGGCGCCGCAGCTGGCCTGGGCCGCCGAATCGACGCTGGAAGACCTGACCGGGCGCGGCGACTGGGACGGCGCGCTGAAACTGGTCGAGGCGCAGAAATCGACGCGGCAGATCGAGCGCGATGCGGCCAACCGGCGTCGCGCCGTGCTGCTCACCGCCAAGGCGCAGGCGCTGATCGACAGCGATCCCAATGCCGCCAAAACCGCTGCTCTGGAGGCCAACCGGCTGCGGCCGGATTTCGCGCCGGCGGCGGGGATCGCAGCCAAACTGCTGTTCAGACAGAATGATGTGCGCAAGGGCGCGAAGATCCTCGAAACGGCGTGGAAAGCCGAGCCGCATCCAGAGATCGCCGAGCTTTACACCCACGCCCGGCCAGGCGATGCCGTACTCGACCGGCTGAACCGGGCGAAGAAGCTGCAGGAGATGAAGAAGAACCACGCCGAATCGTCGCTGGCGGTGGCGCGCGCCGCGCTCGACGCGCAGGACTTTTCAACCGCCCGCAAAGAGGCCGAGGCGGCTATCCGCATGGATCGCCGCGAAGGCGCCTATCTGCTTCTGGCCGACATCGAGGAGGCCGAGACCGGCGATCAGGGCAGGGTGCGGCAGCTTTTGTCCAAGGCAGTGCGTGCACCGCGCGATCCGGCCTGGGTCGCCGACGGCGTCGTTTCCGAACGCTGGGCGCCGGTGTCGCCGATCACCGGCAAGCTCGACGCCTTCGAGTGGCGTGCGCCGATGGAGCGGCTCGGCCAGCTCATCGACAGTGACGAGGATGCGCCGGACGCCGCGGTGCCGACAATTGCAGCGCCAACGAAGCCGGAAAAGGAAAATGTGATCGAGCTGAACCCCGCTGGTTCAGCCGAAAGGCCGACCACCGCGGCGGCATCGGAAACTGGCGAAGACGATGTTGCGCCGGTCACCGCCACGGCGTCTGCCGCGGTGCCGCCGGATGGCGACGCTGCCGAACCGGCGGAGGAAATGGCCCGGCTGCCCGACGATCCCGGCGTCGATCCGGACGACGAAGAGCAAAAATCACCACGCAGGTTTCGATTGTTTTGATTTGGCTGAGCTTGAAAAGTTTGGCTGAGCTTGAAAGTTTTGGCGGATGGGAAGCAGGAATCACATGTTCGAACGCGTTCTGTCGTTTCTGAAGGACCTGCCGGGAGACGGCCGCGCCCGCAACAACGCCGATGATCCGCGCGTTGCCGCATCCGCCCTTCTCTACCATGTGATGAGTGCCGACGGCGTGCGTCAGGATGCCGAATGGGAGCGGTTCAAGGCGGTGCTGGCGGAAAGCTATTCGATCAGCGGCGACGAGCTCGACGCGCTTGCCGCTGCCGGCGAGCGGGCCGACAATGAGGCGATCGACCTCTACGCCTTCACCAGCGTTTTGAAGCGTCAGCTCGATCCGGACGCGCGAAAAGCCTTCATCGGCCTGATGTGGGAAATCGTCTATGCCGATGGCGAATTGCACGAGCTCGAGGACAATATCGTCTGGCGCGTCGCCGAGCTGATGGATGTCGAACGCCACGACCGCGTCGAGGCACGCCGCAAGGCGGCCGCCGAAGTGCCGGGCGCGGCTGGAATATCGAGCGACGAATAGACGGGATTCCGCATGCCATCCACGCCGAGGCCGAGACCAAAAATCCTGATCGTGCTGCATCAGGAGAGTTCGAGCCCCGGGCGCGTCGGCCACATGCTTATCGAAGAAGGCTTCGACCTCGATCTCCGCTGCCCGCCGCTCGGCGACGCCTTGCCGGAAACACTGGACGGTCATGCCGGAACCGTGGTGTTCGGCGGACCGATGAGCGCCAATGACGAGGACGACTTCGTCCGCCGTGAGACCGACTGGCTGAAAATTCCGCTCAGGGAGAACCGGCCGTTGCTCGGCGTCTGCCTCGGCGCGCAGATGCTGGTCAACCATCTTGGCGGCAAGGTCGAGGGTCATGGCGAGGGGCTGGTCGAGATCGGCTGGTATCCGCTGACAGCGACCGAGGACGGCAAGAAGCTGATGCGCTGGCCTGAGATGGTATATCAGTTTCACCGCGAGGGCTTTTCGCTGCCGAAGGACGCGACGCTGCTGGCGACGGCCGAAACCTATCCAAACCAGGCCTTTCGTTATGGCGACAATGCTTGGGGCATCCAGTTCCATGGCGAATTGACAAGGGCGATGATGCAGCGCTGGGTCGTTCGCGGCGCGCATCGCTTCGAGTTGCCCGGCGCGCAGCCCGGTCGCGATCATCTCGGCGGCCGGCTGATCTGGGACATGCATCTCAAGCGCTGGCTCGGCGAATTCCTGCAGACGATCTTCGGCAAGCCGGCGCTGTCCTGATCTGATCTAGTTTTGCCCGGATCAGTGCGGCCTGGGATCAGTTTCGCCCGTTGAGGTGGCGCACCTTGCGCAGCTGCGGGAACAGCACCGCCCACAGCCCGGCGACAACGACTGCGCCGACGCCGCCGATCACCACCGCGGGCACGGTGCCGATCAATGCCGCCATGGTGCCGGCGCGGAATTCGCCGAGCTCGTTGGAGGCGCCGACGAAAACCTGATTGACGGCGTTGACGCGGCCGCGAACCTTGTCCGGCGTCCACAGCTGGATCAGCGTCTCTCTGATGTAGACGCTGAACATGTCGGCGGCGCCGAGCAAGGCGAGCGCTGCGATCGACAGCCAGGTGATGGTGGAAAGGCCGAACAGCACCGTGAAGGCGCCGAACAGCGCGACGAAGCCGAGCATGACCACGCCGGCATGGTTGCGGATCGGATGTCCGGCCAGCCAGATGGCAACGCAGATGGCGCCGATGCCCGGCGCCGAACGCAACAGTCCCAGGCCCCAAGGGCCGAGTTCGAGGATGTCGCGCGCATAGACCGGCAGCAGCGCCGTGGCGCCGGACAAAAGCACGGCGAACAAATCGAGCGAAATGGCGCCGAGCACGATCTTCTCGCTCCAGATATAGCCGAAGCCGGCAAACAGGGTCTGCATCGTCGGCCTGTCGGTCTCGCTGCGCTGGGCAGGCTTTGGGATGGTGAAGACCAGCACCGCGGCGACAAACATCAGAACGGCAGCGGTGCCGTATGCCGCTTGCGCCGAGAGCCCGTAGAGCAGGCCGCCGGCGACCGGTCCGACGATGGTCGCCGTCTGCCAGGCGGACGAATTCCAGGCGATCGCGTTGCCGAAATCCTCCGGCGGCACGAGGTTGGCGAACAGCGACGCTGCTGCCGGTCCGAAGAAGGCGCGCGCGATGCCGAAAATGGCGAGCACGCCGAAGATCAATCCCGGTCCGCTAAGGCCGCGCAGCGTCAGCAGCAGCAGGGCCAGCGCGCAGATCGCCTCCAGCAGCACCATCAGCGCCATGATCAGACGGCGGCCGAAACGGTCAGCGACCACCCCGGTGATCAGCACCAGCAGCAGCGAAGGCAGGAACTGGACAATGCCGACAAGGCCGAGATCGAACGGATCGCGGGTCAGGTCGTAGACCTGCCAGCCGACGGCGACGGATACGATCTGGGTGGCGAATGTGGCGAGGAAGCGTGCCGCCCAATAGCTCAGGAAGGGTTTGTGCCGGAAGGCGGCATAGCGCCGGTCGGGCGGTGCGTGAGGTTCGGGTGTCATGAATCAGGCCCCGTGGCAAGGAAGTCGGCCGGCGGGGCACTTCCACGAGGGCGCTGGTCCGACCGCAGCGCTTTTAACGCAGTTCGGTGCGAGGCGCGCGTAAAAATCGGCTCTGGATCAAGGATTTCCGGCTACCATGCTAATTGCACAGCGAGGCGGCGGCGGAGAGTTATTTTGGCGCGCAGGTCGAGTTCTCCCGCGCCGCCCCCTCTGTCCTGCCGGACATCTCCCCCTCAAGGGGGGAGATTGGACGCCGCGACAGCTTTCGCCAATCTCGAGCGTCAAAGGCGACTTCGAGCGCGTCAGACCGTGGCCTTCGGCTTCCTGGTCTTCTTGACCGGCGCCGGCGGGGCGGCCTTGCGGCCAAGGCCGATCGCCTTCGCCAACTGCGAGCGCGAGGCCGCATAGGTCGGGGCGACCATCGGATAGTCAGCCGGCAAGCCCCATTTGGCTCGGTAGGCATCCGGCGTCAGTCCGAAATGAACGCCGATATGGCGTTTCAGGGATTTGAACTTCTTGCCGTCTTCGAGGCAGATGATGTAATCCGGCGTCACCGATTTCTTGGGATTGACCGCCGGGATCAGCGGTGCTGCGACCGGAACGGCGGGCTGGCCGAGCCCACCTATCGACGCGCTGACGCTGGCGATGAGATCGCCGAGGCCGGAAGCGGGCAAGCGGTTCTTCTCGACGTAAGCGGACACGATGTGAGCGGTCAGCTCGAGAAGGTCGATGTCCTTGCGGGCTTTGTTGCGGTCGTCGGTCAATCTATTTTCTCCGTTAGTGGGGTCGCAGAATTCCTAGTCGGCAAATCTGCATAACGCAATGACGCCGCACCACGCTACACATTATTTTGAATAACAATACTAACGACCGGGCCAGATCAACAGATTTGGCCTCGAACCGCTATAATATCAGACAATCAGGGATTTGTCGCGCCACAGTCGAAATCCCCCTTCGAAGGCGCGTGTGTTGTCGCCACGCTCGCAACCGGCAGGCAATTCGTCGAGTTTGTCGACATTGCCGCCGCCGATGACCACATAGTCAGGCTGAAGGGCGGCGCGCAGCCGCTCGACGACGTCGAAAACGTGTTTGCGCCATTTCTTCTTGCCGCGCTTTTCAAGGCCGCGTTCGCCGACATAGTCCTCGAAGCTGCCGCCCTTCTTGTAGGGAAGATGCGCGAGCTCCATCGGCTGGGCGACGTTGTCGAGGACCATCGCAGCACCGAGGCCGGTTCCGAGACCCAGGAACAGCATGCGCCCGCCCTCATAGCTGCCGACGGCCTGCATCAGCGCGTCGTTGACCAGCTTCACCGGCTTGCCGAACTGCGTTGCGAAGTCAAATCCGACCCAGCCCTTGCCGAGATTGGCGGGGTCGGCCAGTGGCCTGTTGTGGTGCACCGGGCCAGGATAACCGATCGAGACGACGTCGTAGGGCAAGCCATCGGCGAGCGTCTGCACGGCGGCGATCATCTGCTGCGGCGTCAGGCCGGGTCCGGAATCGGCTCTGCGCTCCTCGCCGCCGGCGCTGGTGAGGATCTTGACATGGGAGCCGCCGATATCGATCGCAAGCACGATCCTCTCGCTGTCCGGTGCTTGCTTTTTCGCCGCCTTGGCCATTGCGTCGCCTCCGAGTTCATTTCGCCGGGTTGATCCAGCCGTTCGGCGGTCCAAACCCGGCCATCGCCTCGGCGGGACCCCATGTTCCCGGCTCATAGAGGTGTGGCGGCGTGGTATCGCCGAGCACCGGGCCGACGATCCGCCAAGCAAGCTCGCTGGCATCCTGGCGAGTGAACAACTGGCCGTTGCCGTTCATGGCGTCGCCGATCAGCCGCTCATAGGGCGGCATGTCGCCCTTGCTGTCGTCGAGCGCGGTGAGTTCGACCTGCTCGCCGATCATGTCGTCACCAGCGGCCTTGCGCTGGGCGCCGATCGAGATCGCCACCTGCGGGTCGATGCGGAAACGGACGTGATTCGCATCTCCGGGTTTGATCGGGTCGAAGACGTCGAGCGGTGGCCGCTTCAGCCGCACGATGACCTCGGTGGCGTGCACCGGCATGCATTTGCCGGCGCGGATGAAGAAGGGCACGTCGCGCCAGCGCCAGGTGTCGACGAAGAAACGCACCGCCGCGAAGGTCTCGACCGGCGAATTCGGTGCGACGCCCGGCTCGCTGAGATAGCCTTTGAACTGGCCGCGCACGACATCGTCACTGGTCAGCGTCCTGATCGCCCGCAACACCTGCACCTTCTCGTCGATCAGATCGTCGGCCGAGCGGCCAACGGGCGGCTCCATGGCCAGCAGCAGCAGGATGTTGAGCAGATGGTTCTCGATGACGTCGCGGATGCAGCCGACTTCGTCGTAGAAGCGGCCGCGGCCTTCGACGCCGAAATCCTCGGCCATGGTGATCTGCACGCTCTCGACGAAATTGCGGTTCCAGATCGGCTCGAGAAAGGAATTGGCGAAGCGGAAATAGAGCAGGTTCTGGATCGCCTCCTTGCCGAGATAATGGTCGATGCGAAAGATCGACTGCTCGTCGAACACCAGATGCAGGACCCGGTTCAGCCAGCGCGCCGATTGCAGATCGTGACCGAAAGGCTTTTCCACCATCAGGCGCGCGCCCTGGGCCGCGCCCGATTGTTCCAGCCCCTGGATGACCGTCTCGAACATGGTCGGCGGCACTGCCAGATAGTGCAGCGGGTGCTGTGCGGTTCCGAGCGCGCTTTTCAGCTTCTCGAATGTCGCGGCGCTGCGGTAGTCGCCGCTGACATAACGAAGCAGCGAGGCTAGTTTAGCGAAGATTTTTTCGTCGACCTTGCCGATGGCCTTGATGATGCCGTCGTGGGCGCGCGCCTGCAACTGCTTCTGGTCCCAGGCGTCGAAAGCGACGCCGATCACCGGTTCGGTGAGTGTTCCCTTGGCGACCATGGCGTAAAGTGCCGGGAAGATTTTCTTGTGGGCGAGGTCGCCGGTCGCCCCGAAAAGCACCAGCGTGTCGGACCGTTCCTGGTTCATGAGCGTGTCTTCCCCGTCACGAGCCGGTCTTCGGCTTTTCGACATGACCGCCAAAGGCATAGCGCATGGCGGACAGCAGCTTGTCGGCGAATTCGGATTCGCCTTGCGAGGAGAACCGGTCGAACAGGGCCGAGGACAGAACAGGCGCCGGCACGCCGGTGTCGATCGCCGCCTTCAGCGTCCAGCGGCCTTCGCCGGAATCCGAAACCCGTCCGCCGAACTGCGTCAGCCCCGAATCGGCCTTCAATACGCCCGCCGTGAGGTCGAGCAGCCAGGACCCGATGACGCTGCCATGCCGCCAGACCTCGGCAACCTGGGCGATATCGATGTCGAACTGGTAATATTGCGGATTTTCCAATGGGCTGGTTTCGGCGTCGGCGGTCCGCTGTCGCTTGCCGGCATTCGCAGACTTCAGGATGTTTATGCCCTCGGCATAGGCGGCCATGACGCCGTACTCGATGCCGTTATGGACCATCTTGACGAAATGGCCGGCGCCGCTCGGTCCGCAGTGGAGATAGCCGAACGGTGCGGTTCCGGCATCCTTGCCAGGGGCATGCATCCCGGCATCGGCGCCCGGCGCCAGGGTGGCGAAGACCGGGTCGAGATGCTGGACCGCGCTGTCGGGGCCGCCGATCATCAGGCAATAGCCGCGCTCGAGGCCCCAGACGCCGCCGCTGGTGCCGACATCGACATAGTTCAAGCCTTTCGATGCCAGCCGCGCGGCATGGTCGACAGCTTCGTGATAATAGGAATTGCCGCCGTCGACGATGATGTCGCCCGGCTCCATCAGGTCGGCCACCTGGTCGACGACCCGGCTGGTGATCGCCGCCGGCAGCATCAGCCAGGCGCTGCGCGGCTTGGTCAGCTTGCCGACGAACTCCTCCAGCGAAGCGGCTCCGATCGCGCCAGCCGTCACAAGGGCTTCAACGCTGGCCGGGTTGATGTCGTAGACCACGCATTCATGGCCATCGCGCAGCAGGCGCCGCACCATGTTGGCGCCCATCCTGCCCAGTCCCATCATTCCGATCTGCATGTTTTTCGTCCTGCTTCTTGAGGGATAGAAGATCTACTGGCTCTATCGTTGGAGCATGATCTTTCCGAAAACCGGTTTCCACTTTTCGCTAACGCGGACCTTCGGTTCGGGATCATGCTCTAGTCCGGCTTGTCGATACCGACGGAAAAGTCGACATTCTCCCAACGGCCGGCATCGGGCCAGAAAAAAGTAAAGACGATCATATTGCCCGGCGGGACATCGGCAACGGGCAGGTCCGTGAGATGGATGCCGAAGGCGTTCTCGATCGTCGCGGCGTCATGGATGGTTGCCCAATCGTCGTTGCTCCAATGGACCACCGCCCGGGCCAGCAGTTCGACGCGCAGCAGCTTGCCGGCGGGCATGGCGCGGAGCTTGTGATTGAAGCGCCATGTCCGGCGCGGCGCCACGGTCCTGTCCTCGATGTAGCGCTTCACGCCTTGCGGCGGCATGTCGAAGACGGCGCCGTCTTTGAGCGAGCGCAGCAGCTTGATATGCTCCGAATGCGCCCAGACCAGCGGCATGGCGCTGCCCGATGGTCCGCCGTGCCGCAGTTCGTGTTCGGCGATGTCGGGACCATCCCAGACCTGCTCGGGCAGCAGGCCGCCAGACCCGGCAGAATTCTCCAGGGTCTTTAACAGGCTCGCTGCCTTGTCCTTGCGTCCCGCCGCCAGTTCGTAATGGGCGCGCTCGCCGACCAGCAGCGGCCAGGGCCGGCCCGGGCCGGTCCCGTCGAAGGGCGCGCCGTCGGCGCGCTCGCCATAGCCGTCGCTGGTATAGCGATACCAGACGGGCCCCTGCGGCAGGTCGCAGCGCAGCCGCGCATCGATGACCTTGACCGTGTCGACGATGCGCGGGTCGTCGGCGGCCCTGAGGCCGAAGCGGACGAGCGCCAGCGCATCCGGGCTGACGATCGCCTCGGCCGGCCGGTCGCTATCGCCCGGCGGCCGGTTCTTGATCGGCACATAGCCGTCCTTCGGCGACGCCGCGCCGGCGGTGTCGGGCGGCGCGATGCGGACGTAATAGCCCTCGACGCCGACCTCTTCGCCGAGTGGAGTGCCGGTGACATAGGTCCAGCGCTCGATCTGGTCGTTCCAGACATCGGCGGTTTCCCGCAGATAATTTGCCGGCTCTGCTTTGCCGCAAGTTTCGAACAGGTCGGCCGCGGCCAGCAGGGCGGCGATCTCGACGGCCAGCGTGAACGGGCTGTAGCCGGCATCCTCCTCCCAGCGGTCTTCACCGGTGACCGGACCGTTGCGCACGACATAGGAAGCGGCGCGTTCGACCATCGGCATGAAGGAGCGCAACGCGGCGTCTGCCAGATGCCCAGCCCGGCGCAGCGCGTCTGCGAGCAGCAGCGGAAACGCGCATTCGTCCATCTGGATGCCCGGCCAATAGGCAGATCCGTCGAGCCAGGCGTTCTGCGGCCAATGCCCATCCGGCTGCTGGATCGAGCGGAGATAGGCGAGGATCTCAAGCGCTTGCGCCGGATCGCCGGCGGCGAGAAAGCCGCCCGCGGTTTCGACCAGGTCGCGCGGCCAGACCAGATGATAGCCGCCGATATCGTCGTCGCCCTCGCTGAAGCCCCACGGGATCGACAGGCTGGCGACGGCCGCGCCGGTGGATGAGCGATGCGTTGCCAGAACCGCCGTGCTGACACGATAGGTGTTGATCCCCGCTACCTGCCGGTCCAGCGGCAGCAAGCCAGCCTGCCATTTGCGCCATTTTTCGATAAAGGATTTGGCCGCGGGCGCAAAACCTCGCTTCAGGCTGGCCGAGGCATTTTCCGCCGCCTCTTGCGGCGTCGTTCCGAAACCCAGTGCCAGCAGCGCCTTCGGGTCCGCGGCCGAGAAGCGGATCTCGCCGGTCAGCGCGACATTGCCGTCCTCGGCCCTGCGGCAAGCCGGGTCGAGTCGTCCGTCACGACGGAGTTGCTGCCAGCCGTCGGAGACACCGACATAGCCGGCCGAGCATGCTCCCCAAGGCAGCGACGAGGCGAGCGCCAGGCAAACGCCACGTCCCGATGCAAACAGGACAGGCCTCCCCTCGTAGTCGCCGACCCAGGCGGTGTTGGCCATGCCGGCGTTGACCAGATGCGGCGCCAGCAACGCGTAGACGCGGTGATCGGCGTATGTGCCGCTCAGCGGCGTGAAGCTGATTTCCTGCAGCAAAACAGGATGTTCCGGATCCGTAACGATGCGCTTTTCGATCCGGTAGGTGGCGGCGGTGTTGACCAGCCTGTAGGCGGGCACCCCATCCTCGAACGGCTCGAGGCTGTGCACGGCATCGCGCTTTTCTTCCGAGAAATAGAAGCCGGGGCCGGTGACGACCAGTCCCATGTCTCGGGTGCAGGCGCTGTCGAGGCGGGGATAATAGACCTCGTTGAGGATGCCGTGGCTGATCGTGAACCAGACAGGGCAGGCCGGCGAAAGCGCGGTTCCGACGCCGTTCTTGGTGCTCGACGTCCAGCGCGCCGGAATTCCGGGTGCGCCCAGCGCATCAGTCGGCGTCGCTGCCATCTTGATTTTCGTCTCCTGCCCCATCCCTAGACCAGGAGCCGAAGCCTTTTCAATCATTGCACCGCAAGTTGATCGTCAAACCTTCATCGATCGCTGTTGACAAGTGCGCCCATCTAAATTTGTCTGACAATATTGAAACGAGGGTCGTCATAACAGCCGCCAGCAGCCAACAACGACCAGCAATCCATGGGAGGATAACAGATGAAGAAGATACTCGTCTTGAGTGCCCTTGCGGCGATGCTCGCGTCAGGCGCCGCGTTTGCCGACACCAGCGACAAGAAGATCGCCTTTTCCAACAATTATGCCGGCAATTCGTGGCGACAGGCGATGCTCGACAGCTATGCCATCGTCACCAAGAAGGCGGTCGCCGACGGGGTGGTCGCTGCCGCGGACATCTTCACGACGGCCGACAAGGAAGTGCCGACCCAGGCAGCACAGGTGCAGAACCTGATCCTGCAAGGCTATGACGCCATCGTCATCAACGCCGCCTCGCCGGACGCGCTCAACGGCGCCGTCAAGCAGGCCTGCGATGCCGGCATCGTCGTCGTCTCCTTCGACGGCATCGTCACCGAGCCCTGCGCCTACCGCGTCGTCGTCGACTTCAAGGACATGGGCAGGCAGGAAGTCGAGCAGATGGCCAAGTTCCATCCCGAGGGCGGCAATCTGCTGGAAATCCGCGGCCTTGCCGGCACCTCGATCGACGACGCCATCCACGCCGGGATTCTGGAGGGCGTCGCCGCCCATCCCGAGTTCAAGATCGTCGGTTCGGTGACCGGCGACTGGGACCAGACCACAGCGCAGAAGGCGGTCGCGACGATCCTGCCGTCGCTGCCGGAAATCGTCGGCGTCGTCGATCAGGGCGGCGACGGCTATGGCGCGGCACAAGCCTTCGCCGCCGCCGGCAAACCGCGCCCGACCATCATCATGGGCAACCGCCAGGACGAATTGCAGTGGTGGAAGGAACAGAAGGACAAGGATGGCTACCAGACCTGGTCGGCGTCGATTGCGCCGGGCGTGTCGTCGCTGGCCTTCTGGGTGGCGCAGCAGGTGCTCGACGGCCGCACCGATGTGCCGCATGACCTGTTGGTGCCATACCTCGCCTTCACCCAGGATAATTTCGAGGCCGAGCTGCCGAACATCCCCAAGGGCGGCGTCGCCAGCCACGAATACACGCAGGAAGACGCCATCGCGGCGATCAAAGCCAACATCAAGTGAGCGTAGCACATCCAATGCCGCGCGCGTCGTCTTCCGGATTTCGCTAGGGATGCCCGAGGCCGGTGCAGACATCATCAGACTGGACGGCCCCGAAAAACATTTCGGCGCCGCCACTGTCGACATCATCAGACTGGACGGAGCCGAAAAACATTTCGGCGCCGTCCGGGCGCTTGCCGGGGTGGATTTCCACGTCGGCGCCGGCGAATGCGTCGGTCTCGTCGGCCACAATGGCGCGGGCAAGTCGACGCTGATGCATATGGTGGCGGGCACGCTCGTGCCCGACAGCGGTCGGATCGCGGTGCGTGGCGGCATCGAAGATAATTATTCGGTGCCGCGCGCCCAACAACTGGGCATACGCTGCGTGTTCCAGGAACTGTCGCTGTGCCCGAATCTCAGCGTTGCCGAGAACACGCGAATCAACCACCCGACGCTGCGCGGCTTTGATTGGCGGCGCAAGGCGGCCGATCTGATCGCGGCCAAGCTCGACGAGATATTCCCGGGCCACAGCATCTCCGCCGCCGATATTGCCAGCGACCTCTCCATCGGCAGGCGGCAGATGGTCGAAGTGGCGCGCGCCTTCACGGTGACGCAGGATCCGCTCGAGCTGGTCATCCTCGACGAGCCGACATCCTCGCTCGACGCGCACACGGCCGGCCAGTTGCTGGGTTTCGTCCGGCGCTTTGTCGCCGGGGGCAAGAGCTGCATTCTGATCTCGCATGTTCTCGGCGAGGTGCTCGGGAATGCCGACCGCATCGTGGTGATGCGCGACGGCAAGGTCGTCGCGTCGGATGCGGCTAAGGCTTTCGATCGCGGCAGGCTGGTGACGACCATGGGCGGAGCGGCAGCGCGTGAGAAGATCGCGGCCGAAATCGCGACCCAAAAGCCGGAGACCGGCCCGTTGCGGGTCCGGGCCCGCCCAGCGCGGCAACAGGACGGCAACGAACTTGTGGCGCATGGCGGCGAGATCATCGGCCTTGCCGGGCTTGCCGGTCATGGCCAAACCGATCTGCTGCTGGCGATTTTCGCAGCCGCGGCGCGCACCAAAACCGGCATCGAGGTCACCGCGCCGGTGGCGCTGGTGGCCGGCGACCGCCAGTCTGACGGGATCTTTCCGCAATGGTCGATTGCGCAAAACATCGGCATCCGCTCGCTGGCGCGATTGCGCAACGGCCTGCTGATCTCGCCGCGGCGCGAAGCCGAGCTCGCCGACTTCTGGCAAAAGAAAATCGGCATCCGCACCCCCGACATGAACAACAACATCTTCTCGCTGTCCGGCGGCAACCAGCAGAAGGCCCTGTTTGCCCGGGCGCTCGGTTCCGACGCCAAGATCGTGCTGATGGACGACCCGATGCGCGGCGTCGACATCGGCACCAAGCTCGAGGTCTACGACCTTGTGCGCGAAGAGGCTGGCCGCGGCCGTACCTTCCTCTGGTACACCACGGAAACCGAAGAGCTCGACAATTGCCACCACGTCTATGTCTTCAAGAACGGCCGGATCGTCGCCAAGCTTGGTCGCGACGAGCTGACCGAGGAAAAGATCATCCAGTCCTCGTTCGGCGATGCGGCCTGAGATGACGGCAGCACCCGTCGAGACCGGTCCCAAGAGTTCTTCCGAGCGAAGCGCGCTGGCGCGGGCGCGCCTGCTGCGCGGGCTGCTGCCTGCGATGTCACTGGTGCTGGTGCTGCTGGCGATCGCCTGGCTCAACCCGCGCGCCATCAGCTATTTCGGCTTCAGCCTGATGCTCAACCTGGCGATCCCGATCGCATTGGCGACGATCGCGCAGATGTTCGTCATTGCCGGCAACGAGCTGGACCTGTCGATCGGCACCTTCGTCGGTTTCGTCGGCTGCGTCACGGCGACATGGCTGAAGGAGGCGCCGCTGGTCGGTGTCTTGATCCTCCTCGGGTCGATCGGCGTCTATGCGCTGCTCGGCGCGCTGATCCATCTGCGCAATCTGCCTTCAATCGTGGTGACGCTCGGCATGAGTTTTGTCTGGCAGGGCCTCGCCATCCTCATCCTGCCGAAGCCCGGCGGCAAGGCGCCGGACTGGCTGCTGTCGCTCATGGCCTTCAAACCGCCCTTCGTTCCGTTCCCGATCATTGCGGCGCTGCTGATTGCCGCGGTCGTCCACTTCGGGCTGATGCGCACCTCGTATGGCGTGATCCTGCGCGGCTCCGGTGGCAATGCCGCGGCCCTCAGCCGTGCCGGCTGGTCGCTGCTCAAGACCAAGGTCGTGCTGTTCGCATTGACCGGCCTGTTCGGCGTTTTATCCGGCATGGCCCTGATCGGCATCACCACCTCGGCCGATGCCAATATCGGCAATGGCTACACGCTGCTGTCGATCGCCGGCGTCATCCTCGGTGGCGGCGAATTCGTCGGCGGCCGGGTATCGCCGATCGGCGCGGTGATCGGCGCGCTGACGCTGGCGCTCGCCGCGTCGCCGCTGCTGACCTTCATGCACATCCCGCCCGATTGGCAGGTGGCCGCCAACGGCGCCATCCTCATCATCGTGCTGGCGGCCCGGGTGCTGATCAGCCGCAAAGAGAGGTGAGGAGATGGCATCGTTGCGATTGCTGCTCGCCAAACCCTGGATCTGGTCCTTCATCGGCGCGCTGCTGGTGTGGCTGGCGACGGTCACCTTCACCGGCGGATATGGCGGCGGCGGCATGATCACGGCAGCACTTTCGCTCGCCGTCTTCACCGTCATCGTCGGTGTCGGCCAGATGTTCGTGATCACGCTCGGTCCCGGCAATGTCGACCTGTCGCTGCCGGCCAATATCGGCCTCGCCAGCGCCGTCGCCATGAAGGTGATGGACGGCAATGATTCAATGATCGCGGTCGGGCTGCTGGCGGCGCTGGCCTGCGGCATGGCGATCGGCGCCGCCAATTATCTGTTGATCTGGGCGCTGCGCATTCCACCGATCATCGCCACACTGTCGGCGAGCTTCATCATCCAGTCGATCGACATCAGCTATGGCCGCGGCTTGCAGATCAAGCCGCCGCCGGGCTTTGCCAGTTTCACCAACTGGCAGATTCTTGGCATTCCGGTGCTGGCGATCCTCACCGTGCTGTTCTCCATCGGCGCTGCGATCGCGCTGCAGCGCATGATCTATGGCCGTTCGGTGCTGGCGATCGGCCAGAACATCCGCGCGGCGTGGCTGGCCGGCGTCAATGTCGGCCGCATCCGCTTTCTTACCTACACGCTGTCGGGCGCGCTCGGCGGCCTCGACGGGGCGCTGCTCGCCGGCTATTTCCGCGGCGCCAATGTCGATATCGGCAATGAGTACCTGCTGGCCTCGATCGCCGTCGTCGTCATCGGCGGCACGTCGGTAGCCGGCGGCAAGGCCAATGTGCCGGGTGTATGGGGCGCGGCCCTGTTCCTGGTGCTGCTTTTGACCATGCTCAACACGTTCGGCGTTAGCGCCGGCGTCCGTCTGTTGCTGACCGGGCTGATCATCGTCGGCGTCATCACTGCCGCCGGCGGGCAGAAAGCGCTGCGCTAGCAAGCGGCGGCGCTTGGCGGCGCTGACCTGTGTCATCTCATACGTGCTTGCGCCCGCCAGATTCGCGGAACCAGCTGTCGGGATAGGGATACCACCAGTCCTGGATCGCTGGCCTGTGGTCGATGATGACCATCTTCGAGCGGCGGAAGGCATCCAGCCCCTGGCGACCAAGTTCGCGGCCGAGGCCCGACGCCTTCCAGCCGCCGAACGGCAGCGCGTCATTGTCGATCAGCGGATTGTTGACCCAGACCATGCCGGCCTCGAGCCGCTCCGCAGCCTCATGCGCCTCGGCAAGATCGGTGGTGAACACCGAGGCGCCGAGCCCGAACGGGCTGTCATTGGCAAGTTCTATCGCCTCGTCGAAATCCTTGACCCGGCAGATCGCGGCGACTGGTCCGAAACATTCTTCGCGCACGATCGCCATGTCGGGGGTGACGCCGGTCAGGATCGTCGGCTCGTAGAACCAGCCGACATTGTGCGCCGGCGGAATACGCCCGCCGGTGATCGCCTTGGCACCATTGCGCACGGCATCGTCGACCAGCCGTATGACTTTCGCCCGCGCCGCCTCGCTGACCAGCGGCCCGATCTCGGTCTTGTCGAGGCCGTTGCCGATGCGCAGCGCCCGTGTCTTCTGCGCAAACAGCTCGACAAAGCGGTCATGAACGGCATCGACAACGAAAAACCGTTCGGCCGAGGTGCAGACCTGGCCGGTGAGATGGAACGCGGCGGTGACGCTGCCGGCGGCCGCCACGTCGAGCGGGGCGTGTCGGCTGATGATCAGCGGATCGCTGCCGCCGGCCTCGATGACGCATGGCTTCATGCGCTCGGCGCAAGCGACGGCGACAGCCTTGCCGGCGGCGACCGAACCGGTGAAGGCAACCGCATGGGTGCGATCGGAGGCGATCAAAGCCTGCGCCGTGGCCGCCGCGCCGGGCAGGCAGGAAACCAGGCCCTCCGGCAGTGAGCGGAACACGGTCATGTAATCCAGAGTCGACAGTGTCGTCGCTTCGGCCGGCTTGATGACGCAGGCATTGCCGGCGGCAAGCGAGGCGGCAACGGTCCAGCACATCAACAGGATCGGGAAATTGTAGGGCATGATGTGCACAGACGTGCCGTAGGGCTCGTAGCGCGCATGCTGGAACGAACCCGCCTGCGTCGTGCCGGCGATCTTGCCGGCATCGTCGCGCGCCATTTCGGCGTAGTAGCGGAAGATCGACGCGCAATTGGCGATCTCGCCGATTGCTTCCGGATAGGGCTTGCCCATCTCGCGCACCATCAGTTCGGCGCAGCGCGTGAAGTCGGACGCCTCGATGGCGTTGGCGACTGCATGCAGATGCCTGGCGCGGCTCTTGGCGTCGAGCTTTTTCCAGGCAGCTTGCGCCCTGGCCGCAGCGGTGAGCACGGTGTCGATCTCGCCGTCGGTTGCAGTCGCGATGGCGCCGACGGTTTCCAGTGTCGCCGGATCGATCACCGGTTTTGCAGCGCCGGTCATCGGCCGATAATCCGGATTGACGAAGAAGGCCGGCAGGTCAGGTGAAAAGTCCATTCTGTCCTCTCGTGTGTGCAGAGCCTTTTTGAGAATTCGCCCTGCCGAGACAGATGGCGTGGTTTTCGAGAACCGAAGCGGAGCGGACGTTGGAGTCCGTGAGCATCGGAAGCGGAGAAAACCGCGTCAGGTGTCCGGCAGGGTAGAATTATCGAGAAGGCTCAGCGGATCATGTAGACCTTCTTGATCGTCTCGTGGACGGTGCAGACGCCCTTCCAGTCCTGCGGAAAGAACGCCGCGGTGTCGGGTTCGATCTCGATCACCTCGCCGGATTCGTGGACATAGGAGCAGCGGCCCTCTAGGAAATGGCAGAATTCGTCGCGGGTGACGTGGCAGTGCCATTTGCCTGGGGTGCAGACCCACAGCCCGCATTCGGAGCGGCCTTCCGGTCCCTTGTGCAGCAATTTGCCGCAGGTGCGGGATTCGCCCTCGATCATCGTGGGGATGACGCCCCAGTCGACGAGGTCGGTGAGGGCAAGCGGCGATTTCATGATCGGTGTCGGCACGTCGTGAAGCTCCAGTGGCTGGCTTCAGGCCAGCATGTAAATGTTACGGATGGTCTCGTGGACGGTGCATTCGCCGATCCAGCCGGCCGGGAACATGACCACCGTGGCAGCGGAGACTTCTATCACCTCGCCGTTGTCCGATCGGTAGGTCGCGCGGCCGGCAACGAAATGGCACAGTTCGTCGCGCGGGATCGCCAGCCGCCAGCGGCCGGGCGTGCAGACCCAGATGCCGGATTCCGGCTGGTTGTTCGGCCCCTTGTGGACGAGCCTGCCGGTGGAGTGCGAAGCACCTTCCAGCGCATCGGGCTGGGCGCCCCAGTCGATCAGGTCGGTGCGGGTGGAGGCTTGGTGGAGGTGTGGGGCGGAGGAGGTCATGTGGGAGTTCCGCCGGTGCGATGCATGACTTCGCGATCGTCTCGCTCTACGGCGCCCCCCTCTGTCCTGCCGGACATCTCCCCCACGAGGGGGGAGATTGGCAGCTCTGGCGGCGGCACTCTTCTTGCGACATTTGTGATTGGCGAAATCAGTGATGACGGCCAATCTCCCCCCAAGTGGGGGAGATGTCCGGTAGGACAGAGGGGGGCGCGAAGGAACGCCATACCCATCCGCCCGGTCACAGCAGTTTCTCCAGCAGCCCCGCTGCCTTCTCCGGGCCGTTCTGCGCCTGCATCTGCGCCGACGTCTTCGCCAGCTTGGCCCTGATTGCCGGGTCGGACAGGCAGGTTTCGATCTTGGCGATCAGCTCGGCGTTGCTCCAGTCGTAGCGCGGCATGCCGAAGCCGTGGCTGGTCTCCTCGACCCGGGTCGCGTTATCGTGGCCATCCCAGACATAGGGCATGATGATCGCCGGCTTGCCGAAGTAGAGACACTCGGTGAACGAGTTGTTGCCGCCATGGTGGATCACCGCATCGACCTGCGGGATCACCGAGGGCTGCGGAAACCAGCTCTCGACGATGACATTGCCCGGCACTTGCGCGTATTGGTCCTTGTAGCCGCCGACATTGACCAGCGCCCGGTAGCGAGTCTCGGCCAGCGTCGCGATGATGCGCTTCAAGAGATCGACATCGCCGGCGCCAAGGCTGCCGAACGAGACGTAGAGCAGCGGCCCGTCATTATTCTCGGCAAAGGTCGGCACGGTGTAGGGCTTCTCCTGCCGCACGCAGCCTTCCAGATACTGGAATTTTGCCGGGTCGAGCGGATGGCGGCGCTTGAACTTTGCCGCCTCGGGATAAAGCAGCAGGTTGAGGTAGGGCGAGGCCTCGAAGAACTGGCCGATAGGATACGGCGCTTCGTTGTTGGCTTTCAAAAACGTATTGAAGTCGTCATGGATCGGCTTGATTACCGCGTTGAAATGGTCGCGGTAGCGCTGATGGCAGGCGTGGTCGTTCTCGCCGCAGCCGGACAGATGCGGCGGGATGTCCTCGTCCTCGATCTCGTTTTCCGAGCAGGAGATGACGCGCACCCATGGCTTGCCATACTGCTTGATCGCCGGGAACAGGATGACGTTGTCGACGCAGATGACGTCGGGCTTGATCGTCGCAAGCACGCCGGGCAGGTCCTTCTCAGCCCATTTGGCGCTGTCGACGATCGCCGTCCAGCAGTCCTTCACGTAATTGTCGACCTGGTCGTAGGGCGATTTGCGAAAATTCGGGATGTGGCCGTTGATGAAGTCTTCCCAGAACTTGGCCATCTGCTCGGGCGGCATCGGCTCGGACAGGTTCACCGGATGCGCCTCGAAGCCGTAGCCCTTGTAGACGTCGACGAAGCCGGGATCCGACAGGAACACCGCTCTGTGGCCGCGCGCCTCGACCGCCTGGGCGATGCCGACGGAATTGAGCGCCGGGCCGTAGGCCGCTTCCGGAAAAAACGCGATGGTCTTCTGCGCCATGAAAGTTCTCCTTCGATCAATCTGCGAAAATTCTGACGTCGGCGGCATCCCAGCCGAGCTCGACCGCATCGCCGGACGCGACCGGGCGGCGGTCGGCGGCGTCGGCAGTGACGCGCACAAGGAACGGTTTTTGTGACAGAGCGGTGCGGACATGCAGCTGCAGGTCGAGCCCGTGATAGGCGAGCGCCTCGACGATGCCGGCAACACGGTTGGCCGTCTCTGGCGGCGGGAACAGCCGGATGCGCTCGGGCCGCACTGAAGCGACCACCGCAGCGCCGGGCGAAAGCTTTGCGGGAACTGTGCCTGATATCCGCGCACCATTGGCTGCCAGCACGCCGTCGGCGGCGGCTTTGCCCGGCACGAAATTCATGACGCCAATGAAGTCGGCGACGAAACGGTCGGCCGGATGCTCGTAGACCGCATGCGGCGTATCGCATTGCAGCAGCTTGCCGTCCCTCAGCACCGCCATGCGGTCGGCCATGACGAGCGATTCTTCCTGGTCATGGGTGACGATGACGAAGGTGATGCCGACTTCGTGCTGCAGGCGCTTCAGCTCCAGTTGCATGGCGCCGCGCAATTTCTTGTCGAGCGCACCGAGCGGCTCGTCGAGCAGCAGCAGCCGCGGCCGCTTGACCAGCGCCCGGGCAAGCGCGACGCGCTGCTTCTGGCCACCCGACAATTGCTCCGGCTTGCGGTCGGCGAAGGCGACGAGCTCGGTCGTCGCCAGGATGGCATCGACGCGGGAACGGATTTCGTTTGCCGGCAAGCGCTCCATTTCAAGGCCGTAGGAAACATTGGCCCGGACGCTCATATGCGGAAACAGCGCGTAGGACTGGAACATCAGGTTGACCGGCCGCCTGTTGGGCGGGGTTTTGGCGATGTCGCGGCCGTCGAGCAGGATGCGCCCCTCATTGGGCGTCTCGAAACCGGCCAGCATGCGCAGCAGCGTGGTCTTGCCGCAGCCGGAAGGTCCGAGCAAGGCGAAGAACTCGTTCTCGCGGATATCGAGCGAGATGCCGTCGACGGCCATCACCCGGCCGAAGTTCTTCGACACCTTGTCGATCGCCAGCAGCGTGCGGGGCTCGCTCATTGGCCGATGACTCCGCGGTTGAGCCGCTGCGACAGGGTCAGCGCGGTGATTGAGACCGCCATGACGATGGTCGCCAATGCATTGATCTCCGGCGTGATGCCGAAGCGGATCATCGAATAGATCTGCATCGGCAGCGTAGTCGAGGCGCGGCCGGCGCCGGCGGTGAAGAAGGCGATGATGAACTCGTCGACCGAAAGGGTGAAGGCGAGCAGCGCGCCGGCGACGACCGCAGGCAGGATGACCGGCAATGTCACCCGCCTGAAGGTGGTGAGCGCGGAAGCGCCGAGATCGGCGGAGGCCTCGACGATCGACCAGTCGAAGCTTTTTAGCCGCGCGCGCACCACCGAGCAGACGAATGCGAGGTTGAAGACGACATGGGCGAGGATGATGGTGTCCAGGCCGAGCGTGAAATCGAGCATGGAAAAGAAGCTGAGCAGCGCCACCGCCAGCACGATGTCGGGAATGATCATCGGCGCAAAGATCAGCGCCTCGAGGCCGCTTCCGTACTGCCGGCGCATTTCGACGCCGATGGCCAGCAAGGTACCGAGCAGCGTGGCGATGGCTGTCGAGACCAGCGCCACGATCAGCGTGTTGAGGGCGGCGGAAAGGATCGCGGCGTTTCCGGCGAGCGAGGCATACCATTTCAGCGAAAAGCCCGACCAGACGGTCGGCAGCCCGCCTTGGTTGAACGACAGCGCCACCAGTACGGCGATCGGAATGTAGAGGAAGGCGAAGACCAGCGTCAGCACGAGCCAGAGCGTGCGCCGTGTGGCGGGCGAGCGCTCAGTCATCGGCGCCTCCTTTCGCTTCGGCGATACGGCCGGCGGCGCGATCGGCAGCCAGGGCCTGCGCCGTCAGCACCAAAAGCATGATGGCGATCAGCGCCATCGCCAGCGCTGCGCCGAACGGCCAGTCATTGGCGGTCAGGAACTGGTCGTAGACAAGATTGCCGATCATCTGGAAGCGGCCGCCGCCGAGCAGTGCCGGCGTGACGAAATTGCCGATCGACAGCACGAAGACGAAGACCGCCCCGGCGGCGATGCCCGGCACCGTCAGCGGCAGTATAACCCGGCGAAATGTGGTCATGGCCGAAGCGCCGAGATCGCGCGAGGCCTCGGCGAGCTCCGGATTGAGCCGCGACAGCGGCGCGTAGCAGGCGAGGATGACGAAAGGCAGGTAATTGTAGACCAGACCGGCGATGACGGCGCCTTCGGTATAGAGCATCGACGGCGGCTCGCCGGTGTAGCCGAACCAGCGCAAGAGCTGGGTGATCAGGCCTTCGCGGTTGAGCAGCACGATCCATGCATAGGTGCGGATCAGGTAATTGGACCAGAAAGGCAAGACGGCGAAGAACAAGAACACCGGCTGCCACCAGCGCGGTGCTGCCGCGATCGCATAGGCGGCGGCATAGCCGATCACCACCGCGATCAGCGTTGCCGTGCCGGCGATGCGCGCCGAATTGAGGAAGATGCCGGCATAGAGCGGGTCGAGCACCAGCCCGAAATTCTCCAGCGTGAAGCTGTATTCGATGCCGCCATAAATGCCGCGCCGGAAGAAGGCGAGCGCCAGCACCAGCGCGCATGGCACCACCATCAAGGCGGTGAGCCAAGCCAGCGCCGGCGCCATCAGCAAGGAGGAGCGAGAAGGTGTGAACGATCTCATGTCGCACCCTCCTCTGGCCTTGAGGCCATCTCAAAGGCATCGAAATTGTGTTTGGACAAGCGCCCCCTCACCCGGATTGCCAACCGAATTGCGAAGGGCAATTCGGGGCAATCCGACCTCTCCCCGAGGGGAGAGGAGGTCGCCGACCTTGGCGTCAGCCCCTTCTCCCCAGCGGGGAGAAGGTGGCCGCGAAGCGGCCGGATGAGGGGGTGCTGCGCCGGAGATTGGCGAGCGGCTGCAATCCAGCCGATCTCCCCCCTTGAGGGGGAGATGGCCGGCAGGCCAGAGGGGGGCGTGAAGGAACGCAAGCCTGATTCCAGATGCCGAAATTACTGCGCCGCCTTGATCTCGCTGACGATCTTCGAATAGTCGCGCTGGGCGTCGCCGACGTCGCGCAACTGCTCGAACTTGACCAGTTCGGCCACAGGCATGTTCATATTTGGGAATTTGGCGAGGAAATCCGCCGGCAGGCTTTCCATAGCCGGCTTGTTCGGCACCTTGTAATCGATGTTCTGAGCCGCCCAGGCGTGGTTCTTGGCGTCCAGCATGAAGTTGATGAACTGGAAGGCGGCGTCCTTGTTGGCCGATGCCTTCATCACCACCATCGTATCGACCCACAGGTCCGAGCCTTCCTTGGGTATGGTGTATTTAATCTGCGGATTCTCGGCGATGCCATAGTTGCACCAGCCATCCCATGCCTGCACCATCAGCGCCTCGCCCGAAACCAGCTTCGAATAGAAGGTGGTGTCGTCATAGGCGAGCAAGGTCTTCTTGGCCGAGATCAGCAGGTCCTTGACCTCGGCGAGCTTGGCCGGATCGGTTTCGTTGACCGAATAGCCCTTGGCGAGCTGCCCGGCGGCAAGCAGCCAGCGGTCGGTCGCCAGCATCGTGGTCTTGCCCTTGAGCGCCTCGGACGGGGCGAGAAGATCGTTCCAGCTGGCCGGCTCGGTCTTCACCAGATCCGAGCGGTAGCAGAGGCCGGTGGTGCCCCAGGTGTAAGGCACGGAAAAATTGTTGCCGACGTCGTGCGGCAGCTTGGCCGCCTCGGGATAAAGATTGGCGAGATGGGGGATCTTGGCGTGGTCGATCGTCTCGATCAGGCCGAGCTTGTTCAGCACTTCGGCGAAGGGCGAGGAGACGAAGACCACGTCATAGCCCTTGCCGCCCGAAGCAACGAGCTTGCCCATGATCTCCTCATTGGTGGCGTGAACGACGACCTCGCCGGAAACGCCGGTCGCTGCTTTGAAGGCGGCCATGACGTCCGGCGCCATGTAGCCGTCCCAGTTGGAAATGACGAGGTCGGCGGCGGCCGCCGGCGCCGACAGCGCGAAGGCGAGGCCAAGCGCGATCGCGGAAGTTTTTAACGAACGGTGCCGCAGGGTGGTGGCGGTCATGACAGACTCCCATTCTGGTTGATCGTCGAATTCAATCATCGGACCAGCGCTTGCGACCATGCCGCCGCTTCGATCCTGTTCCCCGGTCTTTTTATTGCCGATTGAACCCACAGTACTATTGCAGAAAAAAGTACGTCAATCTAATTTGTCAAAATCGCCGCGAAATCCAGCCGATTGCGCCCGCAAGGGCAATCGGTCAAACCGCAGCGGTCGAGACCGTTCACGAGAAACGCCATGCAAGCCGTTGCCAGACGCCCGCGCACCAATCATCTTGATCTCGCGCAGCGCATTCTCGATGTAGCCCGGCAGCGCGGCTTCGAGGCCGGCGCTCATCTCCCGGAACAGCAGATCGCCTCGCTCTGCAACGTCTCGCGAACCCCGGTGCGGGCCGCGCTGCGCCTGCTCACCGAAAAAGGCGTCGTACGCTGGGAAGCCGAATCCGGCTATCGGCTGGCCGTCGACCTCACCAAGCAGGCGACCCTTGCCTCTGACCTGCCAAGCGCCGAGGAGGACGAACTCGCGGAGATGATCCTGCGCGATCGGTCGGCGCGCCGGCTGGATCAGGCAGTGACCGTCGGCGCGTTGATGCGACGCTACAGTGCCGAACGAAGGACAGTACTAAAAGCGCTAAAGAAACTGACAGACGAAAATCTTCTGGATCGCGCACCGGGACAGGCCTGGCTGTTCAGGCGGGCGCCTGACGATCCAGAGGCGCAAGGGGAAAGCTACGAGTTCCGCCTGCTGCTCGAACCCGCCGCCATTCTGGCGCCTGGCTTTCGGCTGGACGGGACCCGCGCGGCAGCCTTGCGCCAGGGCATGGAGGCGCTGCTGGCGCTGCCCGACGCCACATTCGATATCAGAGAGTTCCAGCGGCTGGACATCGACTTTCACGGCCTAATCGCCGATGGCTCCAGCAACCGGTTCGTCACCGACGCGCTGTCGGACCATCTCAGGCTGCGCCGGCTGCCGGGGACTTATGCCGGCGTCAACGTCTTCCGGCTGAAGCAATCGCTGCGCGAGCACCTGACCATACTCGACCAACTGGAAAGCCGGCAGTATGAGGTTGCAGCCGATCTGCTTCGCGTCCATCTGCGATTGTCCCGCAGCCAGCGACCGCAGGCGGCCAGTCGCGGCGCCCCCGCATTGTTCGGCATGATCAGCCGGCCGGATTGACGAGGACCACGAGGACAGTGACGCGCAAAACCAGCCCGACCATCGCGTTGTTTCCCGAAGCGAGCTTCGGTGCCGCGCTCAATTGCGTCGGCATCGCGCAGGCCTTGCGCGCAAGGGGCGCGCGGCCGGTGTTCATCTGTCACGCCGGCTTTTCCGGTGTGTTCGCCGACTACGGGTTTCAGGAATATCAGTTGCCGACCGACGATCCGCTGACCGACAGCGAACGCCAGAGCTATTGGCAGGCTTTCGTGCGCCGGCATCTGCCGCATTTCAGGCTGAGCCCGATCGACCAGCTCGAAACCTATGTCGCCCCGACCTGGGAAGCGATCGTCGATACCGCGGTCAATGCCGAGGCGCCGCTGTGCCAATTGCTGACCCGGTTGAAGCCGGACGCCGTGGTGCTCGACAATGTCATCATGTTTCCAGCACTTGCTGCCGCCGGCTGCCCATGGGTGCGCGTCGTCTCCTGCGCCGAGACCGAGCTGCCCGACGCCGATGTACCACCCTATCTGTCCGGTCTCGCCGCCGACGACCCCGATCGCGCGGCCTTCGAGGCGCGCTACCTGGCAGCCGTCGCTCCGGCTCATGACCGGTTCAACCGGCTTCGGACCGACGCCGGTCTTGCATCCTTGCCGAGGGGACTTTTTCTCGAAGCTTCGCCCGATCTCAATCTGCTGCTGACCCCGACGATCGTGCGCAGGCAGCGCGCCGAGCCGCTCGACCCGGCCCGCTTCGTCTATCTCGAAGGCTGCGTCCGTTCGGAAGGGCCGTTCGACGTGCCGGTCTTTCCACGCAATGACGGGCCGCTGGTCTATCTCAGCTTCGGCAGCCTGGGCGCGATGGATGTCGGCCTGATCGAGCGCATGCTCGCCGTGTTCGACCGGCTTCCGGCCCGCTTCATCGTCAATGTCGGCGGTCTGCGCGACAGCTATCGCGCGGTTCCGGACAATGTCTATCTCGATGCCTGGTTTCCGCAGCCGTCGGTTGTCGCGAAATCCGACCTCTTCATCCATCACGGCGGCAACAACAGCTTTTGCGAAGCGCTGCGTTTCGGCGTGCCGTCGCTGATCATGCCCTATTGCTGGGACGGGCACGACAATGCGCAACGCGCTGAGGAAACCGGCGTCGGCCGCCACCTCAGCCGCGATGGCTGGAGCGACGACGAACTGGAAAACGCCATCCTTGGCCTAATGGCCGATGGCGAGATGCGCTTTCGTCTCAAGGAGAATGCAGCCACCATGGCACGGGCGCGGGGAACCGAAATCGCCGCCGAAGCCATTCTCGCCCTCGTAAGGACGTGACCTGATGCTCAACACCACGACAACGGATGCACCGCAAATGACCGCGACGGACGATCCGAAGCGATGGCTGGAGCAGCACGGGATCAGGGAAGTCGAGTGCCTGGTGCCGGACGTGAACGGCGTGTTGCGCGGCAAGTCCTTGCCGACGGCCAAGTTCCTGAAGTCGCTCGAGGACCGCGCGCTCTACCTGCCGAGCAGCGCCTTCCTGGTCTGCATAGACGGCCGCTATTCCGGTTCCAACGACGAGGGCTTCGCTTATCAGGATCCCGACATGCGGATGGTGCCGGATGTCGCGACGCTCTGCCTTGCGCCCGGCGCTGGAGCTGAAAAGGCCTATGTCTTCGCCGATGCGTTTCACATGGACGACCGGCCGTGGATGGCCTCGCCACGTCATGTGTTGAGGGCCGTGCTCGATCTCTATCACCAGCGCGGCTGGCGGGCAGTGGTGGCGCCGGAGCTCGAATTCTACCTGACCGCGCCCAATCCCGATCCCGATCGGCCGTTGCTCGCGCCGGTCGGGCGCAATGGCCGCTCCGAAACCGTGCAGCACCCCTATGACATGGCGGCGCTGGAGGAATTCGAGCCGGTGATCCAGCGGCTCTACGACTATGCCGCAAAGGCCGGGCTGCCGCTCGACACCTTGATCCACGAGTCGGGCACGGCGCAGTTGGAGATCAATTTCCTGCATGGCGACGCGCTGCCGCTGGCCGACAAGGTGCTGCTGTTCAAGCGGATGACGCGCCAGGCCCCGCAGCAATACGGCATGCATGCGACCTTCATGGCCAAGCCGATCGCCGCACAAGCCGGCAGCTCGATGCATCTCCACATCTCGGTCGTCGACGAGGGAGGGAATAGTCTGTTTGCCGGGCGCGACGATGCCGACACCGAGATGTTCGGGCATTTCATCGGCGGCCTGCAGAAATACATTCCCGAGGTGATGCCGCTGTTTGCGCCGAACGTGAATTCGTTCCGCCGCATCCGGCCCAACCACAGCGCGCCCGCCAACATCGAGTGGTCGCACGACAATCGCTCCTGCGGCCTGCGCGTGCCGGCCGGCGGGCGGGCCGCGCGGCGGGTGGAAAACCGGCTGCCCGGCGCCGATGCCAACCCGTATCTGGCGATGGCCGGCTCGCTGCTCTGCGGCTATCTCGGCGTCGAGGAAAAGCTCTCGCGTTCGCCCGAGGCATCGGGCAACGCCTATCGCAGCAAGAGCACGCTGCCGAAAACCATGGAGGAGGCGCTCGACCGTTTCGCCGCCTGCAGTCCGGTTCGGGACTTGCTCGGCGAGGATTTCGTCCAGACCTATTTGCGCGTCAAAAGCGTCGAGCTCGACCTGTTCCAGAGCGTCGTCACCAGCTGGGAACGCGACCACCTGCTGCTCAAGGTCTGACTATGAGCTTGGATTCTGGGGGCTTCAATTCCGGCCTGGACATCGGCAGATCCTACTATGTCGCGACCGCCAATCCAGCGCCTGATCATCCGGCGCTGCAGGGCGAGGTCGACGCCGATCTGGTGGTGGTCGGCGGCGGCTGCACCGGCCTGTCCGCAGCCTTTCATGCCGCCGAGCGCGGGCTGAGGGTGGTTCTCCTCGAAGGCGGCAAGGTCGGCTGGGGGGCGTCGGGGCGCAATGGCGGCCAGATCATCCCCGGCCTGCGCAAGGGCGCCAAGGGCCTGGTCAAACTTTATGGGCCCGAACGGGCGCGGGCGCTTTTCGCTCTCGCCCTCGAGGCGCGCGGGCTGGTGCTCGACCTGATCGAGCGCCATGCCATCGATTGCGACCTCCGGCTCACCGGCCATCTGGCCGGTGCGGTCAACAGCTCCGACCTGCGCGACCTCGAAGAAGAGGCCGAGTGCCTTGCCACCGTGATGAACTTTCATGACGTCGAGATGCTGTCGGCGGCGCAGGCGCGTGAAATGGTGAACACACCCTATCACGGTGCCATGTACGAGAAGCTCGGCGGCCATATGCATCCGCTGAACTACACGCTGGGTCTTGCCCGAGCCGCGGCAGCGGCAGGCGTCACCATCCACGAGAATTCGGTGGCGCTGCGGCTGGAGCGGGAACCTTCCATCCGGGTTTCCACGGCCAAGGGCTCGGTCCGGGCCCGGCATGTCGTGCTGGCCGGCGATGCCCTGCTTCAGGGGCTCGAACCGCGCGTCAACAGCCGCATCATGCCGGTCGGCAACTACATCGTCGCCACCGAGCCGCTTGACGACACCAGCGACGTCATCCCAAGCAATGCAGCCGTTTCCGACACACGCTTCGTCGTCAACTACTACCGGCTGTCGGCCGACGGCCGCCTGTTGTTCGGCGGTGGCGAGCGCTACACGCCGTCGCCGCCCGCCGACATTGCCGGCTTCGTGCGGCCGCATATGGAAAAGACCTTTCCGCAATTGCGCGGCCGCCGCATCGAGCATGCCTGGGGCGGGCTGGTCTCGGTGACGACATCGCGCCTGCCGGATGTCGGCCACAATGGCGAGGTCTATTTTGCGCATGGCTATTCAGGCAAGGGCGTGATCCTGTCGACGCTGTCGGGAAAGCTGCTTGCCGAGGCGATCACCGGCGATGCGTCGCGGCTCGATCTGTTTTCGACGCTGAGGCCAATGCCGTTTCCCGGCGGTACCGCACTGCGCGGCCCGCTCTATGTCCTCGGCATGCTCTGGTACGCCATGCGCGACCGCATCAAACATTGAGCAAGCGATCTACTGCCGCCGTGGTCTTGCGACGCAGGGCGGCCGGCTGCAGCTTCCCGACAAATTTGACCATGTGGACAAAGGTCGGACACCGTTCCATAGTTCCCCTCGCCTGATATCCAAAGAAACAGCCGGCTCGACACGGCGCCAATCAGAGGGGCATGCAATGGACAACGGGAAGAGCAAAATCCGATCGAAACGCGAAGGACTTTCGCGACGCAATTTGCTGGAACTCGGCGCGCTCGGCCTGGGGGCAGCCATGCTGCCGGGCAGTGCCTTGGCGCAGGACAAGAAGCTGAAGGTGGCGGCGATCTTCGCCACGCCGACCGAGGAGCCATGGGTCCACCAGATCCATGTCGCCCTGCAGAGGGCCGAGAAGGAACTCGGCATCGAGTACAAATGGTCGGAGAAGGTGCAGACGGCCGATTTCAGCCGTGTGATGCGCGAATATGCGCAAGGCGGCTATGAGCTGGTGCTGGGCGACGCGTTCGCTGCCGAACGCGAATCCCGCCGCACCGCCAAGCAATTTCCGAAGGTCGCCTTCCTGTTCGGCTCCGGCGCCGGGCCGGCCGAGCCGAATTTCGCTGTCTTCGACAACTGGATCCACGAGCCCGCCTATCTCTCCGGCCTGATCGCCGGAAAGATGTCGAAATCAGGCACGATCGGCGCCGTTGCGGCGATGGGCATTCCGGAAGTGAACCGGCTGGTCAATGCCTTCTTTGCCGGCGCCCGCGAGGTCAATCCTGACATCAAGAGGAAGGTCGCATTCATCGGCTCCTTCTTCGACCCGCCCAAGGCCAAGGAAGCGGCTATCGCCCAGATCGACGCCGGCGTCGACGTGATCTATGCCGAACGTTTCGGCGTCATCGAAGCGGCGGTCGAGAGGAAGATCCTCGCCATCTCCAACATGTCCGACCAGTCCAACCTCGGCCCGGACACGGTGATCACGGGTCCGGTCTGGGATATGTATCCGACGGTCGAGCATGCGATCAAACTGGTCAAGGCCGGCGTCTTCACCGCGCAGGATTACGGCGATTTCTCGCGCATGGCCAAGGGCGGCTCCTTTCTGGCGTCCTATCACAAATTCGACAAGACGCTGCCGGCCGACGTCAAGGAGCTGGTCGAGAAGAAAAAGGCCGAAATCCTCGACGGCAATTTCCGTGTCGTCGTCGACGAGAACACGCCGGTTTCGGATTGAGCGCAGTTTTTTTGGGGTTGGCGCTGCACCCCCCTCTGGCCTGCCGGCCATCTCCCCCTCAAGGGGGAGATTGGCAGCTTCGCCGACAGCGCCTCTTCTTCAGTGTTGACGATTTGCGAAAGCCGAAGTGACATCCGATCTCCCCCCTTGAGGGGGAGATGGCCGGCAGGCCAGAGGGGGGTGCAGCGCATCCCTCAAATCATAAGCCAATTCAGGAGCACCCTCGCCTTTGCCCGCCCCTCTCATCGAAATGCGCGGAATCTCCAAGAGCTTCGGCGCCGTCATGGCGAACGAGGCCGTCGATCTCAGCGTCGCGCCGGGCGAGATTCTCGGGCTGCTCGGTGAAAACGGCGCCGGCAAGACGACGCTGATGAACGTGCTGTTCGGCGCCTATGCGTCCGACGCCGGCGAGGTCCTGGTTCAGGGCCGGCCGGTGACGATCAACAGCTCGGCCGATGCGCTCGCCGCCGGCATCGGCATGGTGCACCAGCATTTTCACCTGGCGCCGCGGCTGTCTGTGCTGGAAAACCTGCTGATCGGCATTCCCGCCAAATCGGGCCGGATCGACCGCGCCGGCGGGCTGGCGCGACTGGCGGAGATCGGCCGCCAGCATGGGCTCACGCTCGATCCGGACCTTCCCGTCTCGGCGCTTTCGATCGGCGAGCAGCAGCGGCTCGAAATCGTCAAGGCGCTGTTTCGCGGTGCAAGGCTGCTGATCCTCGACGAGCCGACGGCGGTGCTGGCGCCAACAGAGGTCGACGGGCTGTTTTCGGCGCTGCGGTCGATGGCGGCCCAGGGTCTCGGCATCATCTTCATCTCGCACAAGCTCAACGAGGTCAGGGCGTTGACCCATCGCTGCGTCGTGCTGCGGCACGGCCGCGTAACCGGGCGCGTCGATGCACCTGCCAGCACGACATCCTCGGAGATGGCGCGGCTGATGTGCGGCCACGAGATCGTTCCGCCGGCGAGGGGACCGTCGACACCGGGTGCCGCGGTGCTGATCCTGGATGGCATCTCGACGTCGCGCCATTCCGGCATGGCGCTGCGCGATGTCTCGCTTTCGGTGCGCGCCGGCGAGATCCTCGGCATTGCCGGTGTCTCGGGCAACGGCCAGCGGGCGCTTGCCGAGGTGATCTCCGGCGTTCGCGCGCCCGATGCCGGCCGGATGACGATAGCCGGCAAAGCTGTCTCGCGGTTCTCGCCGCGCGAGGTGCAGGCGCTCGGCCTCGGCCGCATCCCGGAAGACCGCATGACGACCGGACTGGTCACCAATCTGCCGCTGGCGGATTCGATGGTGCTGCCGCGCATCGGCACGGCGGCGTTCAGCTGCAACGGCCTGCTCAGGCCCGATGCGATCCGCGCCTTCGCCGAGGCGCAGATCAAGGCCTATGACATACGCTGCCCCGGGCCGATGACGCGTGCCGGAGCGCTGTCCGGCGGCAATCTGCAAAAGGCGCTGCTGGCGCGCGAACTCGCCTTCGATCCGAAGGTGCTGATCGTGTCGCAGCCGACGCGCGGCCTCGACATTGGTGCGGCGCGCTTCATCCACGAAAAGTTCCTCGACATGCGCGCCAGGGGCTGCGGCATCGTCGTCATCGGCGAAGATCTCGAAGAGCTGCTGATGCTCTGCGACCGTATTGCGGTGATGTATGAGGGGCGCATTGTCGGCACGCTGGACAGCGCCGACGCCACCATCGCGCGGCTCGGACTGATGATGACCGGAGCGGGGGGCGATAGTTGATGTTCCGCCTCGAAGCCCGCACCTCAACGCCCGCCTGGTTCAACCTGGCTCTGCCGTTGCTGGCCATCGGCGCGACATTGGTGCTGTGCAGCGGCCTCATCGCCCTGGCCGGCGCCGGGGTGATCGAGGCCTATGGCGTGATGTTCTCGGCGTCGCTGGGCGACAGCTACGCGATCACCGAAACGCTGGTGCGTGCAACACCGATGATCTTCACCGGCCTTGCCGTGGCGGTCGCCTTCCGCGCCAAATTCTGGAATATCGGCGCCGAGGGGCAGCTGCTTGCCGGCGCGGTGGCGAGCTGTGCCGTCGGCGCCATCCCGATGCCGGGGCAGCTCGCCATGCTGCTGATGGCGCTCGCCGGCGCCGCCGCCGGCGCTGCGGTCGCCCTGATCCCGGCAACGCTGCGGGTGAAATTCAAGGTCGATGATGTCGTTAGTTCACTGCTGCTCAACTCGGTCATCTTCTACGCGTTGATGGCGCTGATCGAAGGCCCGTGGAAAGACAGTTTCAGCGGGTACCCGATCTCGCCGCCGATCGAGGATTCAGCCAATTTCCCGGTGCTGCTCGAAGGCACGCGGCTGCACCTCGGCGTCGTGGCGGCGTTCCTGGCCGCACCGGTCATCTGGTTCCTGATCATGCGCACGACGCTCGGCTTCAGGATCAGGGTCATCGGCGAAAATCCCGAGGCCGCGCGCTATGGCGGCATCCATGTCGAGCGGGTGCTGATCTCGACGGCGCTGCTGTCCGGGGCGCTCGCCGGTCTTGCCGGCGTCAGCGAAGTCGGCGGCGTGCATTTCCAGGTGATGAGCGACATCTCGCCGGGCTATGGCTATTCCGGCATCGTCGTCGCCATGCTGGCGAGGCTCAACCCGCTTGGCGTGATGCCGGCGGCGCTGTTCCTCGCCGCCGTCATGACCGGCGCCGAGGCGATGTCGCGGGCCACCAGCGTTCCGGCCTTCCTCAGCGACGTCATCCAGGGCACCGCGCTGCTCGCCATGCTGGTGGCGCTGCTGTTCACGGCCTATCGCATCCGCCGCGTCGGAACCGCATGATGAGCGTCGTGCTCGAACAGATTTTTCAGGTCGGCTTCCTCGCCGCGATCATCCGCATCGCCACGCCTTTGGCTTTCGCGACGCTGGGCGAGATGTTTTCGGAGCGGGCCGGCGTGCTCAATCTCGGCATCGAAGGCATCATGCTGTTGTCGGCGATGACCGGCTTCACCGCGACCAGCCTCAGCGGCAGCCTGTGGCTCGGCGTGCTTGCGGCGGTGCTGACCGGTGCGCTGATGGGTGCCGTGCATGCGCTGTTCACGGTGGCTCTCGGCCTCAGCCAGCATGTCTGCGGCATCGGCGTGACGCTGTTCTCGTCGGGCCTCGCCTATTTCCTTTACCGGCTGATCTTCGGCCAGCAATCGGTGCCGCCCAGCATCAAGAGTTTCGAAACGCTGCCGATCCCTGTTCTCTCCGACATCCCGGTGCTCGGACCAGCCGTGTTCAACCAGTCTTCGCTGGTCTACATGGCGATGGCAGCCGTTCCCCTTGCCGCCTTCGTGCTCTATCGGACTCCGTGGGGCCTGTCGGTGCGCATGGTCGGCGAAAATCCGCGCGCCGCCGATTCGGCCGGCGTCGGCGTCATCGCCACTCGCTTCCAGGCGGTGATCCTTGGCGGTGCCCTGATGGGGCTGGCCGGGGCTTTCCTGTCGATGGTGCAGTTCAACGCCTTCACCTTCGGCCTCGTCTCCGGGCGTGGCTGGGTGGCGATCGCGCTCGTCGTCTTCGGCCGCTGGGATCCCTGGCGTTCGGCAGGGGCCGCCCTGCTGTTCGCCTTCGTCGATGCCCTGCAACTGCGCATGCAGGCGAGCGGGCTCGGCCATATCCCCTATGAGGCGTTCCTGATGCTGCCCTTCATCTTCACCATCGTCGCCATGGCGGTGATGTCACGCAACGCCGTCGCGCCTTCGGCGCTCCTCAAGCCGTTCCGCCGCGAAGAACGCTGACAGGGCGGGGAAGGGAATTCTCAGCCACCGCTTAGCGCCCGCATCACATTCGGCAGCGCCGGCAGCGTCAGCAAAACCGTGCCGGCAAGCCAGATCGACGCGACGACGATGCTCCTGGGGCGCGCCGACCAGCGCTCATAGAGAGCGGCCGGCACGCCGGCGAGCATGATGGTCATCGTCGACAGGATCAGCGCACTTGCCATGTAGACGATCTGGCTCAGGGGAGGCGCCCAGCCCGGATACCAGATCGGATAGAACAGGAACACCATCAGCACCCACGGCGAAAAGATGCCGTTGACGATGGCGACCGCCATGACCGGGACAAGACCGTTTCTATCCATTGCCTCAACCCCCCTGCGAAGCCATCGGCGCAATGCCGAAATTGATCAGAAAGACGAGGTAGAACACGCGCAAGGCCATAAGCCAGAGCACGCTGAAGACGATCACCACCGGCTGGGTCAGGATCGACGGCGTAATGCTCCGCACGGCCCGCAGGAACGGGTCCGTGACACTCTTGAAGAAGCGCCAGATGTAGTTGTCCCAGCTTTCGGGCACGAAGAAACCGAGCACGAGGCGACCGATCAGCGTGTACATCACCGCGGCAAGGACGAAATTCGGGATGTGGAAATACCAATAGGACCAGAAATCGTTCATGGGGGAGTTTCCAAGCAGCGGCGGCGCCGCGTTATGCCAGCGACGCCCCCGAAATGAAAGCGGGGTCCGTCACCGGACCCCGCCTTGAGCGCCGATCGCTATGCGCGATCAGGCAGTCTTTTCTTCCATCATCTGCTTGCCGCGCGGCACGCGGATTTCCTCGATGAAATCCTGCATATCCCGGGACGGCGCCCTGGTGAGAAGGCTGACGATGATCATCACGGCGAAGCCAACCGGCAGTCCGAAGGCCGCCGACGAAATGTTCTTCACGCCCCACCACAGTTCCATATTCGGCGTCGCCTTGTCGAAGTCGGCGCCGTACTGGGTCATGACAAGGTAGAAGATGGTGATGCCGAAGCCCGCGATCATGCCGGCAACCGCACCGGCCGAGTTGGCGCGCTTCCACCAGACGCCGAGCACCAGCGCCGGGAACAGCCCGCCGGCGGCAAGCGAAAACGCCCACGACACCATCGACAGGATGTCCGACGGCTTGGTCGACGCGACGTAGGCGGCCAGCACGGCGACCATAACCAGCAGGATGCGGGACACGATCAGGCGCCGCGACGTCGGCGCATTCTGGTCGATCATCCTGTAGTAGATGTCGTGGCTGAGCGCGTTGGCGATGGCTAGCAGCAGGCCGTCCGCCGTCGACAGCGCGGCGGCAAGACCGCCGGCAGCGACGAGGCCCGAGATGACGTAAGGCATGCCGGCCATTTCCGGCGTCGCCAGCACGATCATGTCGGCGTTGAGGTTGATGTCGGCAAACGAAAGTGCCGTCACGCCCTTTTCGGCGCAGGCCGCGACGATCGCCGCGGAGTCTGTCGCCGCCTTGCCGCAGATCTGCACGAGCGTATTGTCGGCAGCGGCCCAGCGCATCATCCATCCGGCTTTCTCGGCGATGTTCTCGGGCGTCAGACCCGACGCCACCAGGTCGAGCATCGTCCACTTGGCGAACGCCGCATAGGCAGGCGCGGTGAAGTAGAGGATGAAGATGAACAGCAGCGACCAGGCGACCGAGACACGCGCTTCACGCACCGACGGGGTGGTGAAGTAGCGCATCAGGACATGCGGCAATGACGCCGTTCCGACCATCAGGCAGAGGATGAGCAGGAAGTAGTTCTTGGCATCGTAGCCGCCATGCACGAATGGGGTGATGTGATGCACGGTGATGCCCTGCGCCGTCTCAAGCGCGGTGATGTTCGCCAGCGCCTGGCCTTGCATCAATTGTGGGATCGGCACGCCGGTTTTCACCGTCGACATCCAGATGACAGGGATGAGATAGGCGATGATCAGCACGATGTACTGGGCGACCTGCGTCCAGGTGACGGCGCGCATGCCGCCCAACATGGAGCACACCAGGATGCCGGCCAGTCCGACATAGACCGCGACATTGAAGTCGATGCCAAGGAAGCGGGCCGAGATCAGCCCGGTGCCGAAAATCTGCGCGACGACATAGGTGAACGAGCAGGAGAACAGAACGATCACGCCGATGAAGCGGGCAAGATTGCCGCCGTAGCGCGCCGACAGGAAGTCGGGAACCGTGTAGGCGCCGAACTTGCGCAGATAGGGCGCAACGAGGATGGCCACGAGCACGTAGCCGCCGGTCCAGCCGAGCACGAAACCGAGGCCGTCATAGCCGAGCAGATAGAGTGAGCCGGCCATGCCGATGAACGAGGCCGCTGACATCCAGTCGGCGCCGGTCGCCATGCCGTTGTAGAGCGCCGGTACGCGGCGCCCGGCGACGTAATATTCGCCGACGTGCATGGTGCGGCTCAGGATGCCGATCACCGCGTAGATGACGATGGTAAAGCCCATGAACAGGTAGCCGATGACAACATTTTCGACGCCCATGGCGCTCAAGATGGCCATCAAGATGATGAAGGCTATGAAGCCGCCGGTGTAGATGCCGTAGATGCGGCCGAGATTGGAGGTGAAGTCGCCTCCGCCTGCGGTGGTAGATGTCGTGTTAGCCATTGACGTTCCCCCGATCAATCTTCATGGACGCCATGCTCTTCGTCGATCGCGTTCTGGCGCCGTGCGAACCAGAACAGCATGACGACGAAGGCGATGAGCGAACCCTGAGCGGCCATGTAGAAGCCGAGCGGAAAACCAAAAATGACGATGCTGTTGAGTTGCTCCACGAACATGTGGATGACGTAACCGAAGAATACCCACAGGCCCAGCATGGTGAACATGAGGCCCTTGGTCTTGTTCCAATAACTTACGCGGTCTGGCGTCGCCATAGCTTGAACCCTCCCTTGGTTGGCAGCTTGCGAACCGTCTCGACCGCAAGGCGCCGTTTAAAGCTTGCCTCTTCCGCTGACGCGGAAGCCCTCCGGCATAGGTCGCGGCCAGGTATAGAATCAGCCGACCGTAACTTTGTATGAGTATCACTTCTTGTCGCGCCTGTTCATACGACTTTAGAATCGGTGAGAGGACTGGAGAATCGGTGGGAGGACTTGAATCGGTAAGAGGGCTGGCCGTGCGGCGCCGCGAGGGCTAAACGGTCAACATCGGTTGGAAACAAGACCGAAGGGAGAGCGCCATGGGCCTGCTGAACAATTTGTTGCCAGAGTTCCTGCGCAAGCCGCAGCCGATCGTCAGCGTCGGCGAACTGGCTGACTTCATGGATTCTCGCGCCGCCTTCCTGGCCCAGAAGAGCATCGTCGAGTTCTGCCGCGTCAGGGCAGGGGTCTACTGGCAGAAGCTGTTCAGCGAGAAGGAGTTCCAGGCGGCGCTCAACCATTCGCGCTGGCGCGCCTATCCTGCGTGTTACGCGATGGTGGCGGAAATGGTGGAGGGTGCACTACGCGAACCCGCCGGCTTGCGCCAGCGGGGCCTGCCAGCGGCGCTGGAAAAAGTCGCCCTGGCAAGCTTCTCCAAATATGCCGTTCCGGCGGGCTCGCCTGCCACTTTCTGGGAGGACGCCGCCGAACTCACCCGTCAGCGCCTCGCCGCCACCCAGATCGGTCCGCCGCGGCCGGTGCGCGAGATCCCCGAGCCGCTGGCGCGAACGGTTTTCGAGATGGTCCCGATCCACCCCAACCTGCTGACCAACGATTACGACTATATCTTCAACTTCCTGAGAATGAATCTGCTGCGCGCGCATGAGGATTTCCTGGTGCAGGCCGACCGCAGCGCCCTCGTCGATGAACTGCTTGGCGCCGCGCGCAGCTGAGTTTGTTTACTGTCCGAGCGTCGCCGGCGATGCGAACATCAGGTCCCGCACCAGGTCGGGTGCCGACTGAAGGCGCTTGATGAGTGTCTTGAGCTGTGCCTGCTGATCGCGCGCCAGCGCATTGATCTCGACGCGGTTGGATACCGGTATACCGGCGTAGATGTCACGCGTCTGCTGAGCGAGCAGCAAGCCGACCAACATGGCGTGACCGGCCAGCATCGCCTTCATGTCGGGCCCGCCGCCAATATCCAGCGCGATCAGTCGCTCGAGCCGGGCACGCGTGCTCCGCTCGCGGATGCCGTGGCGAATTGCGAGCGTGCGTGCGGTCGCGACGATTGGAAAAAGGCCATGCTTCTTGATGTCCAGCCGGCCATTTTCAAGCTGAAGGCCGCCAAAGACAGTGAAGGGATTGCCGGTCGTCATCTGCTCGCCGAGCAGCTTCGCGAACACCGGCTCGGCGTGGGCACGGTCATAGGCATATTCGACGAACTGCGCGGCCAGCGTCGTGTCGCCATGCACCGGTCGCAGGTCGTAGACGATATCGACGTTGAGCAGGTCCTGGGGCCGCAGGCGGCGAACCCAATCCTCGACGCGCCGCTTCCAGGTGGAGAGGCTACCGCGGAATGCGGCATTCGAGGCCATTACCCCGCCTTTGCAATACGGCACGCCTGAGATGTCGAGCATGTCGGCGAGCCTGGCCCCAAGATTCTTGAACCAGCGGTCTTCGGGCCCATCCGGCTCGCCATCTGCAAAGACGATTGCGTTGTCCTGGTCGGGGGCCATCAGGCTTTCGCCACGGCCGCCTGAGCCGAGCACGAGCACGGCGTAGGCGCAGGGCGGCGGGCCGTGGCCTTCGATCTGCATCTGCTGTTCGGCAAGCACGGCGGCGCGGCGGGTAAGCGAGCAAAGTTCGTCGCTGATGATTTCCGCCACCACGCGCGGGTCGATCGCTTCGCCGATGAGCGAACGTACCACGCCCGGCAGCATCGACCAGCTGGCCGCCAGTTCGGCGCCATCCCTGGCATGTTCGATCGTGTCGTCGAGATCGATGGCAGCGGCGGCGCGGAGCCTCAACAGGTCGCGCGCCGAAAGCACGCCGACCAGCATGCCAGCGTCGTCGCGGACGGCGAGGTGGCGGACTTTCAGCCGATCCATGCGGCCGATCGCCCGGTAAGCGAAGGCGGCGGCGCGGATGCTTATCAGCGGTCGCGTTGCGAGGCTTGCGACCGGCATGTCAAAAGCCCGCTCGGCGTCGGACGACATGCGGCGCAGCAGGTCACGCTCGGTAACGATGCCATACGCCTCGATCGCTTGATCCGGCGTTCCACGCTCCGACACGAGGACCGAGCTGATCTTGCGCTTGACCATCAGGTCGATGACCTGCCTTGTCGGTTTGGTCGACTTCACCACGACTGGCGGGCTGCTCATGAGGCTGCCGACGCGATGGCGATAGGCATAGGGATCAACCGGCTGAAACGCGGGAGCCTGGGGTCGCGACACCGGCTCGGCCCAGCCGGCGCGATGGCCGGCTTCGAGAGCGTCCGAAAGGGCAAGGCAGGCAACCTCGGCCTCTCCAAGTGTTCGGATGTTGCGCTTGCGCAACTCCGGAATCAACGCGGCAAAGATGTCTCCGGCCGCAATCGCATCGCCCAGAGCCGAATGCCGGCCGGTTATCTCCAGGCGAAGCCATCCGGCGATCGTTTCCAGCGAATGGTCTGCCAGATTGGGATTTGCTATGGTTGCAAGAAGCCGGACGCACAGCGCCCGAGGCTTTTTCCAGGGCAAGCGGGCGCGTCGGCATTCGCGCTCCAATACCGCCAGGTCGAAGCCGATCGAATGGCCGACGAGGATGCGGTCGCCGACGAACTCCTGGAATTGTGCCCATGCATCCGGGAAGCTGCCGGCTCCGTCAACATCGGCATCGGTGATGCCGTGGACGAGCGAAGCCTCGGACGGGATTGCTTCACCGGGATCGATGAGGAGATCGAGCTGAGTTTCCCGGATGACCTTGCCATGCGCGATGCCGATCGCGCCAATCTGGACCAGGCGCGCCTTGGTGGCGTCGGGCCCGGTTGTTTCGGTGTCGACGGCGGCAGCCGCAATTGCTATCAGCGGTGTCGCGCCGCTCGCCGGCTTCAATTCCGTCTCCTGCGGCATAGCCGATAGCCTTCCTCTGCCGGATGTCTCGCCGAGACAGCGCCTGTCCGAGACAGCACCTGTCGGTGCGAAAAGGTTCGATCCGGCTTGCCATGCAACATAGAGCGCGCCGGCGGGCCGCGTCGATGGCCGAAGTCAGGCTATGGCGTTCGCAATGTTGCGCCGGGGAGTTGCGCGCCTGCACGTCCAGGCGGCACATTCGCCTTAAAGTGATTTGATACGGTCGCAGCGCTCGCACATTGTCGGCGAGCTTGCTGCCGAGGGCGCCGATGGATGAGATCAGGCGGGTTGCTGTGGGGTGCATCGGGCGCGCCGTCATGTTCGGCTCGCTTGCCATTGGCTGTGTCATGGTCGGATTCTCCTTCAACCCGGTGTCTGCATTTCGCTCCGGCGCGTTCCTCACGCTGACCATGGTTCTGGCGCTGATGTGGAAAGCCACGACCGCAGCCTTCAAAAATCCCAAGCACACCGAAGTCTGGCTCTACCTCGATGAGAAATCGCGCCCAGCCGATGCCTCGGCACGACGGGTGTTCGGCACCATCATGGGCGACGTTTACAGACTCTACGCCCGGATCGCGCTCGGCGTCGCGGTCGGGTTCTTCCTTGTGTCGCTCGTGCTGATGCTGTTCGGCCTGGAAGCTTACAGGCCGCCCGCCAACTAGGCGGCCGCTCCGCCTATCCCTGCCCGCCCGCACGACCGGGCGTTTTGCCACCGGGCCGATCGGCCTCGGAAAGTGCCGCGCTAAGCAGCAAACGAACCAAATTGTCCTCAGGTTGGAGAAAAACATTCTAAGGATCGCTGGAAAATAGCACTCGACAAAGTCTACTGATTTAATAGATTAACTGCCGAGACGGAGGTCGATATGTCCTATTTCCAGAACGCCCACACTGCCCGCGAAGGCCAAAGGCTCGGTTCTGACCAGACTTGGCGGCCAGCCTATGAGGGCGCCTTTGCCTATCTCGTCTTTGCCCTTGCGTTCGTGTTCACCGGTGCGGTCGTTCTGGGTTTTGTTCCCTGACTATGGAGCCCGCGAGTCATCGGGCCTGACTAAAGGGATAGCTGTCTGCCGTTTCGCGATATCGGAGTTGAATGAACCGAGTCCCGGTGCGCTTTCGCGCGCTTGACCCCAACGTGATGGAGGAGATGGCAATGCCGTTCGAGTTCACGCATGTTCCCGGTAAAACTCACCCGGCCGACCCAACCGCGCCGTTTTTCTACGATTTCGCGGAAACCGCGACAAAGCTGTCGCTGATCGAGGACATCGGTTTCCAGAAAATCGTCGTCGACGATCCGGCTGGGCTGCTGACCAATATGGATATTGCCGCCCGGGCGCTGGACCGCACTTCTTCGCTCGAGATCGTTCTCACGCATTGGGCTGGTGTGATCGACCCGACGGTGGCGGCACGGCAATTGGCGGCCCTCGACGCGAAAAGCGGCGGTCGGCTGTCGCTCAGGATGCTCAGCGAGCCGCTGAACGACGACGATGCCGAAACGCGTCCGGTCGGTCATACGGTCGTCTGGCAGCGCGTCGATGAATATCTGGTGCTGCTGAAACGGTTGTGGTCGAACGACAGGCCGTTCGACCATGAAGGCGCCTTCTACAGCATCAGCGGCGGCTATGTGCCGCGCAAGGGGCCGCGTAGCGCCGGGGTGAGCATCCGCATGGGCGGACGGTCCGGAACGGCGCTCAGGGTCGCCGGGCGGCATGCCGATGTCTTCGAGCTGACGCCGGGTTCGCTCGACGAGATCCGGCAACTGATGGAGCGGGTGCGCAATGCCGGCGCCGAACACGGCCGGGCCGGCAAGCTGCGTTTCGCGCTCCCCGTCCGGATCCGTTCGGAGGGCAACGCTTCCGGCCAGAAGGCGGTCGAATTTGTCGGACCACCGGCACAAGTCGCGCTTTCCCTGCTTCCTTATGCTGCCCTGGGAATCGAGGAATTCATGATCGTCGGTGTCGACAGGCCGGGCGAGATCGCAATGGCTGGCAGTGAAACGATCGCGCTGCTGCGCAACACTCTGGCGCGCCGCGAGGCTCCACCGCCCGGGGCGTTTGCGCCTCGCGTGATCCGCGAAGCACGCGCCGGCTGAGCGCGTGCTATGCGCTTTGTGGTCGCCAACCCGAAGCGCGTGGCGGGGCCGCTCATTGCCGGCCTTTCCACATCAGCACCATGAAGTAAGGCCCGCCAACCAGGGCAGCAAGCAAACCCGCCGGAATCTGCCACGGGAAAATCAGCATCCGGCCGGCCCAGTCGGCCGAGACAAGCATTATCCCGCCAAGCATCGCGGAAGCGAAAAGCTGCGGCAAGGCGCGTTGAATGCCGAGCATACGGGCCAGGTGCGGCGCCATCAATCCGACGAAACTCAGCGGCCCGATGACCAGCGTGGCTATTGTCGTCGGCACCGAGATAAGCACCAGGAGCACGACCTGCACGCGAAACAGGCTAAGCCCGAGCCCGCGCGAGGCGGCTTCTCCAAGCGGCAGGATTTCCAGCCAGCGGCTGGTGAGGGGCACGATGACGAGCAGAGCAGTCGCCGTCACGGCGGCGATTGTGGCATCGGCGGCGGTGGCCCGGTAGGTGGAGCCAGACAGCCAGCCGATCAGCGTATCGAGCCGAGGATCGCCGCTGGCGAGCATCACCGCCGAGAATGCCGACGCCATCGTCGCCACGGCGACCCCGGAAAGCAGCAACCGATCAGGCGCGAGGGGCTGCCGGCGGGCGGTCGGCGAAACCATCGCCAGGCTGACCAGCGCCCCGACGAGACCGGCGGCGATCATCGCCGGACGGTTGACATCAGAAGTCGCCACGAAGAGCAGCAGGATGCCTAGCGAGGCGCCGCCTGAGATACCCAGCACCTCGGGCGCCGCCATCGGATTGCCGGTCATCCGCTGCATCAGCGTGCCGACCACGCCCAGCATCATACCAGCGCAAACCGCGACGACGATGCGAGGCGCCCTGAGCGGCAGCAGGTCGGCAAGTTCGGCGGCCGAGGCCACGTGCCAGCCGGTCGCGCCTCGCCCGACAACAAGCGCGGCGCAGAGAAGAAGCGCCATCGCGATGAGCCCGAGCAGCAGATAGGCCCACCCGCTGCGCCTGCGCACGGAAGCCAGCATGGTGCCGTCCCGATCCGGGCTGGTGCGCAATTTCGGCAGGAGAAGAAACAGCAGCGGCGCACCGAGGAAAGCAGTCGCCACGCCTGCCGGGATTTCGGAGGCAAACGGCAGGACCTGCACCAGCCGGTCGGTCAGCCACAACAGCGCGGCGCCAGCAAGCGGCGCCCAGATCATGCGCTGGCGCAAGGTCCGTGCCCCGGCGAGCCTGACCAGCGCCGGCGCCGCAAGCGCCACGAAGCTGATGACGCCGACGGCGGCGACCACCATGCTGCTCAGCCCGACGGCGACTGTCATCCCGGCCAGCCGTGTCACCGAGGGATTCGTTCCGAGGCTTTCGGCTCCCTCATCGCTCAGGTCGAGAAGCCGCAGCGGCCGGAGCAGAAGGAAGGCGGCAATGCCGGCCATCGCCAGCCATGGCGCGAACCCGAGCACCACGGCATCGCCGTTCTGGATCAGCGAACCGCTCTGCCAGATGAAGAGTTCCTCGGAATATTCGCGGTTGGCCGCTATCAGCAGGGCGCTCGCCGAACTGCATGTGAGACTGACCACCAGGCCGGAAATGATGATCGCGACCGGCGAAAAACTCCGGCCCCGGGCCAGAGCCAAAACCGCCAGCGTCGACAGGGCGCCGCCGGCGAGCGCCACCCATTCGCGACCTTGCTCCAGCATCCACGGCGCGTAGAGCGTGGCGATCGTCAGGGCGATGGTGGCGCCTGCATTGGTGCCGATGGTCGTCGGCTCGGCGAGCGGATTGCGCAGCAGCTGCTGGAGCAGCGTGCCGGTCAGGCCGAGCGCCGCGCCGGCCAGCAGGCTGATCGCCAGACGCGGCAGGAAGGCATGCCGGTAAAGCAGCTGCCGCGGATCGGCAAAGTCGGTCGCCCCGAGCGACTGCCACCACATGTCGGCGGGTAACAGGCGCAAAAGCCCGGCAGCGGTGAGATATGCGGCGAGCATCGCCGGCAGGCCGACGAGGGCGACGAGCATCCCTGCCTTGAAACGAGCACGATGGCCGGCCATGGACTGCATTATGGTCATGCCCGGGCCAAAAACGTCGCAAAACGGGTAGCGGCGGCTAGCCCGCCGAACGGCCATACCGGCGGGATTGTCCTGACGTTGCCGGCCTTGACGCAGGGAAGGTTGGCCCAGAGGCTGCTCTGGTCGATCCTGATCTTCACATGCGGCGGGATCGGATCGAGCGAAATCACGCGGGCCTCGCCGATCGCAACCAGCTCTTCGATGCCCAGCATGGAAAAGCCCCAGCTATCGGTCGGCGCCGTCCAGGCGTTGGTGAGGCTCAACCGGTCGAGCACGTCCTGGAACAGACTGCCCTTGCCGTAGACACGGACGTGACGATCGTCGAACATGCTGACCACCGCGAGCGGCTGGTCTGCCCGCCCTGAAAACTGTGCCCTGATCTGGGCGATTGCCGCCGCCGTTTCCTGGACAAGGCGCAGAGCCTCAGCCTCGCGGCCGAGCTGTGAGCCAAGTTTCAGCGTCTCATTCTCGGCCTGGCGATAAGGGGCTTCGGTGCCATCGTAGAAGGGCACCGTATGCAGCGGCGCGATCCGCCTGAACGGAGCTTCGTCCAGCCCATAGCCATAGGCGCCGGTGATAAGATCGGGCTTGAGTTCCAGGAGCAGTTCCAGGTTGGGCTCGCCGCGCGAGCCGAGATCGAGGCAGCCGGCAGGAAGAGCCGGTCCCGCGACCCAGTCGCGGTAACCTTTTGAGTCGGCGACCGCCACCGGGCCGACCCCGAGCGAGATGACCATCTCGGCCGAGGTCCATTCGAGGCAGGCGATGCGCGGCGGCGGAGCGGCATGCGCCGGGTCGCCGCGCAGGCCTAGGCTCGTCGCGGCCAGGCCGGCCAGGCACCGGCGCCGCGTCAGTGGCGCCAATTGGGTCCGGGCCTGCACGCGCGGGTCACCATGTGTACTTCACCGAGCCGTTGATCCGGCGACCCTCGCCATAAAAGCAGCCGAAGCTTTCCGCGTAGCAGGAGGCGACATAGCGCTTGTCGAACAGATTGCTGACATTGAGGTTCAGCTCGGCGTTCCTCCATTCGTAGTGGAGTGCGGCATCGACAAGCGTGACTGCCGGCACTTTGAAAGTGTTGGCGTCGTCGCCGAAGGTCGAGCCGACATAGCGGATGCCGGCGCCGAGCCCGAAGCCTTCCAATTTGCCGCTGCCGACCGTGTAATTCGCCCACAGCGAGGCCGCATGCTCCGGCACGCCGAATGGGGTGTTGCCCTCATCGCTGATTGTCTCGCCACTATCGTCATCGACGGTGATCGAGGTGGCCTTGGTAATCTCGGTGTCGAGATATGTATAGGCCGCCCGGAAATCGAAGCCTGAATCGAGGCTGGCAACAGCTTCCAGCTCGATGCCGCGCGACCTGATCTCGCCGGTCTGGAAGATGTCGTTGGGCGCGCCAACACCGCCATAGCGTACGACATTCTGCCGGGCCAGGTCGAACGCCGAAACGGTGACGAAGGCGTTCCAGCCGACCGGCTGGTATTTCAGCCCGACCTCGTACTGCTTGCCGGTTTCGGGCACGAGCGGATTGCCGCTGCTGTCGGGGCCGGACACCGGCTGGAACGATTCGGAATAGCTGACATAAGGGGCAAGGCCATTCTCGGCGAGATAAAGCAGACCGGCGCGGCTGGTGAAGGCGTCGTCCTTCTGGCGGGGACCGAAAGCGCCGGCCAGATTGTCGTGGACTTTCGCGTCGGCCCAGTCCTGGCGGCCGCCCAGCGTCAGTCGCCAGTTGCCCAGCTTGATCTGGTCCTGTGCGTAGAGGCCGACCTGCGATTGGGTGGTGTCGGTATCTGTATAGGGCGTCATTTCGCCGACCGGGTAGCCATAGGCCGGGTCGAATATGTTGAAATCATCGTCGGTCATATCGTTGCTGGCGGCATAGTCGCGGTAGGTGTAGCGCTTATAGTCGAGGCCGAGAAGCAGCGTGTGGGCGAGCGGCCCGGTGTCGAAATCGGCCTGCGCCTGGTTGTCGATGGTCACGCCGCTGAGCCTGCTGCCGCCGGCATCGGCATAGCGGGAATAGTCGCCCTCATCATTCAGAAGCCCGCCGCCGAAGACGCCTTCCTCATAGTGCTTCAGATAGACGTAGCGGGCATGCTGGCGAACCTGCCACGTCTCGTTGAGGCGGTGATCCAACTCGTAACCGATCGACGCCTGGTCGTTGTCGTAGGTGTCGAAGCCCGGTTCGCCGACGAACATGCTGTTCGGCAGGTATTTTCCGTCCCTGCCCGGCCTGATCGTGCCGTATGCCGGCAGATACTGCATCGCCCAGCCGGACCGGTCGCGCTGATAGTTGGCGAGGATGGTCAGGCTGGTATCGGCATCGGGCTGCCAGGTCAGCGCCGGCGCGATGAAGATGCGGTCGTCCTCGACGAAATCAGTCTGCGTATCGCCGATGTGGGCGGCGCCGGTGAGGCGGAACAGCAGCGACTTGTCGGTGTTGACAGCGCCGCTGAAATCGAACTTTCCTTCATAGCGGTCGAAGCTTCCGGCGCCGAGCTCGACCTCGCGGAGGTTCTCCTCGGTCGGGCGCTTGCTGACATAGTTGATGATGCCGCCAGGACTTGCCTGGCCGTAAAGAACCGATGCCGGCCCGCGCAGGATTTCGTAGCGTTCGGCACCGTAGGAATCGAGCGCCGTGAACAGCGTGAAATTGCTTTCCTTGAGCTGCAGCCCGTCCTTATAGAAGACGCCGCTGGAGTTCGAAATGCCGCGCATCTGCAAGCCGTGGCCACGATTGTCGGTGCCGTAGAGATTGCCGGTTGCGCCTGGCGTATACCGCAGCGCGCTGTTCAGGCTGTCCACCGCCTGCGCTTCCATCTGGTCTTTGGTGATGACCGATATCGACTGCGGCGTCTCGATCAGCGGTGTTTCGGTCTTGGTAGCGGTGGAGCCTTGGGTGGCGACATAGCCGTCGACCGTCCCAAAGGCGCTTTCGACGCGTTCCTGAATATTGATCGGGTCGAGAGTGGTGGTCGCCTCCTGCGCGACGGCGTGACCGCCGCCAAGCAGCACCGGCAGCGACATCGCCGCGACCAGCAGGTTTCGGCGCGCAGTCACTTCGCTTTGAGTTCTTCCGCGACCTGAACCAACGACCATCTCGGCACGCTCCACATTTCGTGTTTCGACGCAAATCCGGCGCGTCACGACATTTTGTTGACTCAAAAAGTCATCTTCATTGTTGACTAATAAACTCATGTTTCATAGTCAACCGGACATCGGCGCCCGCAAACCGGATTGCCGAAAACCGGATTTCGAAATGCGCGCAAAGCTGGAGTGAGGCCGAGACCGTGGCAGGAATTCATGCCCAGACTGCCTTCCATGTCGAAGCGTTGCGGTTCGCTGTCGGCGAGCGGACGCTGCTCGGTCCCGTCACACTCGAGTTGCAACGCTCGCGCGTCTATGGGCTGATCGGGCACAACGGCTCGGGCAAGTCGACGCTGATCAAGCTCCTGGCGCGCCAGCAGCCGGCAAGCTCGGGCGGCATAACCTTCGCGCAGCGGCCGCTGGTGCAGTGGGGCGCGCGTGAACTGGCGCGCGCGCTCGCCTATCTGCCGCAGACGACGCCGGCGGCGACCGGCCTGACGGTGCGCGAACTGGCGACGCTCGGCCGCTATCCCTGGCATGGCGCGCTCGGTCGTTTCGGGCATGAGGACAGGCGCCATGTCGAGGAGGCGCTTGTCCTGACCGATATGGCTGACTTCACCGACCGGCTGGTCGACGAATTATCCGGGGGCGAGCGCCAGCGCGCATGGCTGGCCATGCTGGTGGCGCAGAATGCCGGCGTCATGCTGCTCGACGAGCCGATCTCGGCGCTCGACATCGCCCATCAGGTCGAGGTGCTGGGGCTGGTCAGGGACCTCAGCCGCAAGCGCGACCTGTGCGTCGTCGTCGTGCTGCACGATCCCAACATGGCGGCGCGCTACTGCGACGAATTGATCGCGCTGAAGGACGGCAGGCTGCTGACGCGCGGCACGCCGGACCAGATCATGCAGGGAGACGTGCTCAAAGGAATTTTCGGTGTCGAGATGGGTGTGTTTGCGCACCCCGTCACCGGCCAGCCCATCGGCTATGTGCAATGAGGCCACTGTGAGAATAAGGAAGAAGCCCTTGTCCAGACATGGTTTGTTCGCGGCGTTGCTCGCATCCGCCATCCTGTCGGCCGGCGGCGCAGCCGCCCAGGAGCAACCGGGCGCAGCCGCCCAGGAGCAACCGGGCGCGGCCCCGGCGATCGAGGCGCCGGCTCCAGTGCCTGGGCAGGCTGCGCCAGACGCCGCCGTGCCACCGGCGACGCAGCCGGCAGTGACCACGCCTATCGAGACCACGACTACCGAGACTGGCCCTTCGACGGCAATGTCCCTGACCCTGCCGCGTGACCTGTCGCCATGGGGCATGTTCATGGCGGCCGACATCGTCGTGAAAGCGGTGATGATCGGGTTGGCTTTTGCGTCCTTCGTCACCTGGACGATATGGCTGGCCAAATCGCTGGAGATCCTTGGCGGCAAGCTGCGCGCCCGCCGCGCGGCACAAGCGATCGGCAATGCCGCGACGTTGAACCAGGCCGGGCGCGCGCTTGGCCATAATAACGGTCCTGGCGCCCTGCTGGTGCGGGCAGCCGAAGAAGAGACCGCGCTTTCGGCCGGCTCGCTCGACCATGTGTCCGGCGAAGGGCTGAAGGAGCGGGTCACCTCGCGGCTGTCGCGCATCGAGGCGGCGGCGGCGCGGCGCATGTCGCGCGGCACCGGCGTGCTGGCGACGATCGGCTCGACCGCGCCCTTCGTCGGCCTGTTCGGCACGGTGTGGGGCATCATGAACGCCTTCATCGGCATCTCGCAGGCGCAGACCACCAACCTCGCCGTCGTTGCCCCGGGCATTGCGGAAGCCTTGCTGGCCACGGCGATGGGCCTTGTCGCGGCGATCCCGGCGGTGGTCATCTACAACGTCTTCGCGCGATCGATAGCCGGCTACAGGCAGATCCTCGCCGATGCGTCGGCAGGCGTCGAGCGGCTGGTCAGCCGGGATCTGGATTTCCGCACGGTCGCGCCGGCAAAGCAGATGGCCGCGGAATGAACACGGAGCGACGCCATGGCGGCTAGAATTCGAGAGAACATCGACGGCGATCTCGAGGAAAACCACGAGATCAACGTCACGCCGTTCATCGACGTGATCCTGGTCCTGCTGATCATCTTCATGGTCGCGGCGCCGCTGGCGACCGTGGATGTCAATGTCGACCTGCCGGGCTCGACCGCAACGCCTGCGCCTCGACCGGAGACGCCGCTGTTCCTGACGCTGAAGAACGATCTCAGCCTGGCGATCGGCAACGCCAGCGTGCCGCGCGCAGCCTTCGCCCCCGCGCTGGTCGGCAGGACAAAAGGCGACAGGCAGACGCGCATCTTCCTGCGCGCCGACAAGGCGGTCGGCTACGGCGAGCTGATGGAGGTGATGAACCTTTTGCGCGGCGCCGGCTATCTGAAGATCGCGCTGGTTGGCCTCGAGACCGCGCCCGGCGATGCCGCGGCGCCGCAAGTCGGAACCGGCCAATAATGTCGCCGGCGGCCGCCCTGCCGATGGCCGATCAGCGGCGTTTCGGCGCGCGCGAGATCGCCTGGTGGGCGGGCGCGGCTGCGCTGGTCCTGATGGCGCATGCCGCGGTCGGCTATGCGATGCAGAGCTGGCGCCCGGCCGAGCCCGATGGCGGGCCGCCGCAGGCGCAGGTGATCGAGCTGTCGCCGATGGCGCTCACGCCGGCCGAGCCGGCGCCGATATCGGATGAGATAGCGCCCGATCAGCCGGACCCGGCCGAGGAGCCCGAGATAACCGAAACGGAGCCTCCGCCCGAACCGCCCGTCGAGCAGGCAGAGCCGGTCACCGAGCCATCGGAGGCCGCTCCGGCCGACACGGTCGAGCCGACCCCGCCGACAGTGGCCGAACGGGTCGACCAGCCGCCGCTCGAGGAGGTCGTGCCCGAAATTGCCGAGGCCGTCACGCCGGAAGTGGTCGTTCCGCTGCCGCTGCCGAAACCGGTCGACAAACCCGTCGAGGCCAAGCCAAAGAAACAGGCAAAGACTGAGGTAAAGGAGCCGGCTGAGGTCAAGGCGAAGAAGCCTGTCAAAGAAGCCAAAAAGCGTCCGAAAAAGGAAAAGGCCGCACCGCCGCGGACGACGGCCAGTGTCGCTGCGACATCCGCAGCCAGGGCGGCCGCCCCGAAATCGACCAAGGCAACGGCTGCGAGATCCGGCGTGAGTCCGGACAGGTGGAATTCGCGGTTGCGTGCATGGATAAGACGGCACACAAATTATCCAAGGGCGGCGAAGGCCCGGCGCGCGGAAGGCAGTCCGAGCGTGACCTTCACGATCGACGGATCCGGCCGGGTCCTGTCCGCCCGGCTGGCTCGTTCCTCCGGCGATCCAGACCTCGATCGCGCGGCGCTCAGTGCATTACAGGGCGCGTCGGTGCCGGAGCCACCGCCGGAACTCGGCTCCCGCATAACCCGCACGGCGCCATTCTCGTTCGCCCTGCGCAACTAAGTTCCTCGGCACAGTGATTTTGACAGGTCTGGGCCGGCAGCGAACGTCGACAATTCGGTCCAGTGGCAAACCGCCAACCTCTAGGATTAGCCGAATCATCCTCCACTTCGTCATCCCAGGGCGGAGCAAGGAGCGAAGCGACGCGGCGCAGACCCTGGGATCCATTCCGTGACATCAGCCGAAGAATGCAGCGGCTCAGAAGTGGCCGGCCGCTTGCCTCTGTCATCTGACTGTCACATACCCGCCATATACATCGATAATTCCGGATTCTAGGATACATGGATAAGAACACCGCTCTTCTCGCATTGGCAGCGCTTGGCCAGGACACCAGGCTCGAAGTGTTTCGCCTGCTGGTGCGGGCGGGCGCGGACGGTGTGCCAGCCGGCGAGATCGCCGCGCGCCTCGGTGCGGTGCAGAACACCATGTCGGCGCATCTGAAGGTCCTCGACCATGCCGGCCTGGTCCGCGCCGAGCGCGACGGCCGGACGATCCGCTACGTCGCCGACATGACCGGCTTTCGCGATCTGCTTGCCTATCTCATGGAGGATTGCTGCAACGGCGCGCCGGAGCTCTGCCAGCCGGTCATTCAGGCCGTGACTTGCAACTGCTAGAAGGGAGGACCACCCCATGAATGATCCATACAACGTGCTTTTCCTGTGCACCGGCAATTCGGCACGGTCGATCCTTGCCGAAGCGATCCTCAACCGTGTCGGCGCCGGCAAGTTCAGGGCCTATTCGGCCGGATCGCACCCGAAGGGAGAGGTCCATCCCTACGCGCTCCAGCTGTTGAAAACCCTCAACCACGACACGTCCTTCGCCCGCTCAAAAGACTGGCAGGAATTCGCGGCTCCTGGCGCCCCCGAGATGAATTTCGTTTTCACCGTCTGCGACAACGCGGCCAATGAAGCCTGCCCGGTCTGGCCGGGACAGCCGATGACCGCGCATTGGGGCGTGCCCGACCCGGCCGCCGTGGACGGCACCGACGCCGAAAAGCATCTGGCCTTTGCCGAAGCCTATCGCATGCTCAACAACCGGATCTCGATCTTCGTCAGCCTGCCGATGAACACGATCGACAAGCTCGCCCTGCAGAAACGGCTCGATGAAATCGGCCGCGATCTGCCGAAGGCCGGCTGACATCATGGCGGCTGACCTGTCCCGCCGCATCGTCGCGGAAGCGCTCGGCACGGCAATGCTGGTCGCGACGGTCGTCGGCTCCGGCATCATGGCGGATCGTCTGACGGACGATGTGGGTCTCTCCCTGCTCGGCAACACGCTGCCGACTGGAGCGATTTTGGTGGTGCTGATCACCATACTCGGACCGATTTCCGGGGCGCATTTCAATCCGGCGGTGACGCTGGTTTTTGCCCTCAGGCGGGAAATCGAAGCGAACGCTGCACTGGCCTATGTGATCGCCCAGATTGCCGGCGGCATCGCCGGAACGCTGCTGGCGCACGCCATGTTCGAACTGCCAATTCTCCAGATCTCGCAAACCGTGCGGACCGGAAACGGACAATGGATTGCGGAACTGGTGGCCGCCTTCGGCCTGGTCTTCACCATTCTCGCCGGTCTTCGCTTCCGTTCGGATGCCATTCCATGGCTGGTCGGCCTCTACATCACCGCGGCCTATTGGTTCACGGCCTCGACCTCGTTTGCCAATCCGGCAGTCGCCATTGCCCGGGCGGTTTCCAACACCTTCGCGGGCATCCGGCCGATAGATCTGCCGGGGTTTATTGTCGCCGAGCTGCTGGGCGCGCTGCTTGCGATGGCGTTGGCAGGATGGCTGCTCGCTGAACCCAAGCCAATCAGACAGATGAGAGCCGCGAAATGACCATCACCATCTACCACAATCCCAACTGCGGCACCTCGCGCAACACGCTCGCCATCATCCGGCAGTCTGGCGAAGAGCCTGAGGTGATCGAGTATCTGAAAAACCCGCCGTCGCGTGAACGGCTGGTCGAGCTGATCGCGGCGATGGGGATGACGCCGCGCCAATTGCTGCGCGAGAAGGGCACGCCTTACGCCGAGCTCAATCTCGGCGATCCCAAATGGACCGATGACGAGATCGTCGAGTTCATGCTGGCGCATCCGATCCTGATCAACCGGCCGATCGTCGTGACGCCGCTTGGCACCATGCTTGCTCGGCCGTCCGAAGCGGTTCTCGACATCCTGCCCAATCCTGAGATCGGGCCGTTCGCCAAGGAAGACGGCGAAGTCGTCATCGATGCGCAGGGCAAGCGCGTTGCCTGACCTAGTGCCCGAGGACTCGCTTCCGAACGTCGACGAAGACCAGTTCCGGCCGATCGACCTGCCGGCGCTGCTCGACGTGCCGCGGTCGATCCACAAACCTCGCGTGCTGATGCTCTACGGCTCGCTGCGCGAGCGGTCCTATTCGCGGCTTGCGACGGAGGAGGCGGCTCGCATTTTGGGCCGCCTGGGCGCCGAGGTGCGCATCTACAATCCCGCCGGCCTGCCGCTGCCGGATTCGACCTCGGCCGACCACGCCAAAGTCCAGGAGCTGCGAGACCTGTCGATCTGGTCGGAAGCGCAGGTCTGGTGCTCGCCGGAGCGGCATGGCTCAATGACAGGAGTGATGAAGGCGCAGATCGACTGGCTGCCGCTGTCGGCCGGCGGCGTCAGGACGACGCAAGGCCGCACGCTCGCGGTGATGCAGGTGTCGGGCGGCTCGCAGAGTTTCAACGCCGTCAACCAGCTTCGTCTCCTCGGCCGCTGGATGCGGATGATCACCATCCCCAACCAGTCGTCGGTAGCCAAGGCTTTCAACGAGTTCGACGAGGCCGGCCGCATGAAGCCGTCGCCGTACTATAACAGGATCGTCGACGTGATGGAGGAGCTGATGAAGTTCACGCTGCTCTTCCGTGATCGGTCCGCCTATCTCACGGACCGTTATTCAGAGCGTGTCGAAAGCGCCGAAGCGGTTGCCAAGCGGGTCAATCAGCGGTCGATTTGAGAGCGGGTGTGGTTGCTAATTCGATAATTTTCGAAATAGTTATTGACGCGGCGTTGTCTCAGCGCTACCTTATTTCCATGAAACTCGAACAAGCAGCAAAACAGCTTGAAGCGCTCGGCAATCCGACGCGGCTGAAGCTTTATCGCACGCTGGTGCGGGCAGGCGAAACAGGACGACCGGTCGGTTATCTGCAGGAAGCCCTTGGCATCGCTGCGTCGACCCTGTCGCATCATCTCCACCGGCTCATCCTGACCGGCCTGGTCACCCAGGAACGCCAGGCAACGACGCTAATCTGCCGGGCCAATTACCCTGTCATGAACGATCTCCTCGGCTTTCTTGCCGATGAATGTTGTGCCGATGCCGCATGCGGGCCGGCTGTCGGCGAGGCGGCTGCATAACTCTTTTTTTGACTGGTATTTCTATAATCCTAGAAACATAGAAGGTGTGTCATGGTTTCTGAAAACGATCTCCCGATCGCTATCATCGGCGGCGGACCTGTTGGCCTGGCGGCGGCCGCCCAACTGGTCAGCCGTGGCCTTCCGGTTAGGGTTTACGAGGCTGGTTCTTCTGTCGGCTCGAACCTTCGGGATTGGGGCCATGTGCGGGTTTTCACGCCATGGCGCTATTGCGTCGATGCGGTCGCCCGAAAACTTCTCGAGAGCCATGGCTGGCAAATGCCGGAGCCGGAGGCGTTCCCCACCGCCGATGAGATCGTCGACCAGTATCTCGCGCCGCTGGCCAAGCTTGCCGAACTGGCGCCGTCGATCGAGACCAGTGCCCGTGTTGCCGCCATTTCCCGCTGGGGAGCCGACAAGGTGTTGAGCAAGGCGCGGGAGACGCGGCCGTTCATGCTTGCGGTCGAAACGGCGGAAGGCACGCGCCGGGACAGCGCCCGTGCCGTGATCGATGCATCCGGCACCTGGCAGACGCCGAACCCGCTCGGTGCGGGTGGCTTGCCGGCCGAAGGTGAGAGGGAATTTGGCGACCGCATCGCCTACGGCATCCCAAATGTTCTCGGCCGCGACTGTCATCTCTATGCAGGTCGCACGACATTGGTGGTCGGCGCCGGCCATTCCGCTGCCAATGCCTTGCTGGAATTGGCGGAGCTTGCGCAAACCGAACCGGGCACTTCGGCACTATGGGTGACACGCGGCACCGACCTTGTCCGCATCTATGGCGGCGGCGATGCCGACGCCCTGCCGGCGCGCGGCGAGCTTGGTTCGGATGTCCGGGAGCTCGCCGAGAGTGGCCGGGTGCGGCTGGTGACCGGCTTTGCGATTGTTGCTATCCGTGAGGTCGACGGCCGCCTCGCCGTCGAAGGCCAGGCAAAGGACGGGTTGCGCACGCTCGACCCCGTCGACAGGATCATTGCCGCGACGGGGCAGCGCCCCGATCTTGCCTTGACCCGGGAGCTTCGGCTGGACCTCGATCCGTGGCTCGAAGGCGTCAAGGCGCTCGGGCCGCTCATCGATCCCAACGAGCACTCATGCGGCGATGTCCCACCGCATGGCCATCGCGAACTCAGCCACCCCGAGCCCGATTTCTACACGGTCGGCGTCAAAAGCTATGGCCGGGCGCCGACATTCCTGCTGCTGACCGGCTATGAACAGGTCCGCTCGGTCGCCGCGGCAATCGCCGGCGACATGGCTGCCGCCGATGCCGTGCAGCTGGTGTTGCCCGCCACCGGCGTCTGCACGGTTCCCGTGTCTCTTTCAGGCGCATCATCTCAGGGTTGCTGCGGCGGACCGGCACCGGCTGCTGTCGACGCGTGCTGCGTCGACGACGCCAAGGCGAAGGCGAGCGGCAAGTCAGGCTGCGGCTGCGGCAGCACGCAAGCGATCGCAGCAGTGCGCAGCGACGATCTCGAGATCGCCGCTCAATGAGCGACCGGAAAATCCCGGCTGCCGCACTCTGGGCGTTGGGGCTGACGCAGATCATCGGCTACGGCACGCTCTATTACAGTTTTAGCATCCTGGTGCCGTCCATAGCGCTCGAGCTCGCCTGGCCGGAACAATGGGTTTTCGGCGCCCTGTCGGCGTCGCTGCTGGCGGGCGGCCTTTTTGCACCCACAGCCGGGCGCTGGGCCGATCGTTTTGGCGCCGGCCGGGTAATGACCTTTGGTTCGGCTGCCGCCGCCGCAGCGCTGGTCGCTTGCGCGCTAGCACCCGGTCGGGTGAGCTTCGTGGCGGCGCTGATGGCGATGGAACTGGCGTCCGCCTTCGTGCTCTACAGTGCCGCTTTCGTCGCGATCGTCCAGATCGGCGGCGCCAGGGCGCAGCGCAGCATCACCCATCTGACGCTGATCGCCGGCTTCGCCTCCACCCTGTTCTGGCCGCTGACGGCGGCACTGCACGAATACCTGACCTGGCGCGAGGTCTACCTGGTCTTTGCCGGCATCAATGTCGCCATCTGCCTGCCCATCCATGCCTGGCTGGCGCGGCTGTCGCGTCGGGCGGACAAAAACGCTTCGGCGACAGCTGCGGCCGGCGGGCCGGTTGCCTTCACCCCGCGCGACCGCAGCAGAGTGTTTCTGCTCATGCTTGGCGGCTTCGCCATCGAGGGCTTTGTGCTGTCCTCGATCCTCGTCCACATGGTGCCGCTGACGACGGCGCTCGGGCTTGGCTCCGCCGGGCTCGTCGTCACCACGCTTTTCGGCCCGTCCCAGGTGGCAAGCCGGTTGATCAACATGCTGATCGGCGGCCGGCTGGCACAGACCTGGCTCGCGGTTATCGGCGCGACATTGCTGCCGCTCGGCCTTGTCGCCCTGCTGGCGACAACACCGTCGCTGCCTGGCGCAATCGCCTTCGTCATCCTGTTTGGATTGGGCTCGGGCCTCGCCAGCATCGTCGGCGGCACGCTGCCCCTGGAACTGTTCGGACGGGAGCGCTACGGCGCCCGGCTCGGCTGGGTGACGGCCGCGCGTCAGTTCTCTTCGGCACTTGCACCGTTTGCCCTAGCCATGGCGATGGCAGGCATGGGCGTCCAACCATCGCTCTGGTTGACCGCTGCGGTCGGCATGCTCGGCATACTGGCCTTTTCGGCCATCATCCTGATCAGGCGCCAGCCTCTTGCGCCGGTGATGCTTACGTCAGCGAACTGACGCCGCGCCAAGCGTCGAGCTGTGCGCAACGCCGTGCCGCCGGCCATCGGCGCTCGACGGGCTGTGATGCGGTTGATAAGTCCTCTCCGCAAGGAGAGTCGAGACATGACCGTTGCGATCGAGATGGGCCACACGACCGCAGGCGCCCCGGCAGCACTGGATCTTGAGGAGCTGCTGGCGACGCGCCTTTTGGTGCAGGGCAATTCGGGCTCCGGCAAATCTCATCTGCTGCGCCGGCTGCTGGAGCAGAGCGCGCCCTGGGTGCAGCAGACCATCATCGACCCGGAAGGCGATTTCGTCTCGCTGGGCGACCGCTTCGGCCATTTGGTGATCGATGCTGAGGAGCATACCGAGCGCGGCCTGCAGAGCGCCGGCGAGCGGGCGCGCATCCACCGCGTCTCGACGGTGCTCAATCTCGAGGGGCTCGACGCCGAGAACCAGATGCGGCGCGCCGCCGCCTTTCTCGGCGGGCTTTTCGAGGTCGCTCGCGACCACTGGTATCCGATGCTGGTGGTGGTCGACGAGGCGCAGCTGTTCGCGCCGGCCGTCGCCGGCGAGGTTTCGGACGAGGCGCGCAAACTCTCGCTCGGCGCCATGACCAATTTGATGTGCCGTGGCCGCAAACGCGGCCTTGCCGGGATCATCGCCACCCAGCGGCTGGCCAAGCTCGCCAAGAACGTCGCCGCCGAGGCTTCCAATTTCCTCATGGGCCGGACTTTTCTCGACATCGACATGGCGCGCGCCGCCGACCTTTTGGGCATGGAGCGGCGGCAGGCGGAGGCTTTTCGCGACCTGGAGCGCGGGCAATTCATGGCGCTCGGCCCGGCGCTGTCGCGCCGTCCGCTCGGCTTGCGCATCGGCCCGACCGACACAAGTCCGCGCAATGGCACGCCGCGGCTGATGCCGCTGCCGGAAGCAGCCCTTGAGGACGCACGCGCCATCATCCTGGCAGCACCGCCGCCGGAAACTGTCCGGCCGCAGCGCCGGTCGTCGCCGGACCTTCTCGATCAGCTGATGGCGGCGAAGTCGGCGGCGCTGGAAATCCGCCCCGAACCGTCGGAGCCGCCGATCAGCGCCGAGGATTTGGCGGAGCGGCGTGAGCGCGTCGACCGTGTCCTGCGCGCCGTTCTGGCGCAGCCCGACGCGGGCTTCCGGGTCATCGGCGTGCTTTATCAGGAGTTCGTGGTCCGCTGCCGGATAGAAGGCCTCGCCTCGGTGGTGCCGGACCTGCCAGAGTTCCGCCGCATGCTGACGCGCGCCCGCGCCGGCCTCGGCTCCGACATGGCCGGGGATGACGCATGGCAGGACGTCTCGGCGCGCGCCTCGCTGCTGCCCGAGGACATGCAGGGCGTGTTCATGATGATCGCCCGCGCGGCGAAGGAGGGCTGGCCCTGTCCGAGCGACGCGGCGATCGCCCGCGCCTATGGCTCACACTCGCTGCGCCGCGCCAGGCGCCTGCTGACCTATATCGAGGAGCAGGGGCTGATCGTCTGCCAGCTTGACGGTCTCGGCCGGCGGGTCGTGACGCTCGTCGAATTGGCCTGGGCGACGGCGCCGGGCGATCCCGGTGCTGCGGAGGTGGAGCAGGGGCGTTTGGCTGTGTGAGGCGGCGGCCGAGCGCGCAAGGGAAATGCCACGCATCAAGGCGATGTATGGCCAAGCGGCAGGTACAGCGGCGAGTCTTTTTTGCGCAGATAGGGCCTTGGCCCGTCACAGCTCTTCTGCCCGGTCTTCATCATACGACGACGATTGGCGCGACGCAGATCCGCCTATTGTAAATTGTTCGGCGCTACAGCACTCCCTCCTGCCGACGGCGCTTCACATATCGTCTAAATTACCCGCGGGTCGGTTTGCTAATGAAGAGATCAGGCCCGATCAACTGACGAATGACAAGAAATACGGCAGGACTGTAGCGCAAATAGCCGCCGAAACTACGCTACCGCCGCCGATTACCCCCTTCGGTTCATTCTGTTGACATCCCCTGCTTCTGGAGAGATGGTAAGATACTACGCGGCGGCTCTTTTTCCGAAGATTTTATTCTGCAGCTTCATCAAAGGATTTCGGCAATGCGTTTTTCTCGATCGCGCCGACTTATGGCCATCGCTTTGACGGCAATCGCAGCCGTTCCCTCTTCTGGACATGCCGAGGACAAGCTGCTGACGGAAGCGGTGCAGTTCAACGGTACGATCCTGTATCTCTCCACCGAAGTGCCTGGCCTGATCTTCGGCGCCGTGCGCAACGGCGAGACGGCCTTGGCCGGTTTCGGCAAGATTGCCGACGGGAGTGAAAAAGTGCCCGACGGCGACACAATGTTCCGCATCGCATCCGTGAGCAAGGTGTTCTGCGGCAGTGTGCTTTCCTCGCTGGCGATCGACGGCAAGGTACAGCTCACCGACCGGTTGCAGGATCGCCTTGGCTGGGACGTCACGCTCCCTGAGAAGGATGGCCGCGCCCTCCGGCTGATCGATCTCGTCGCGCAAGCTTCCGGCCTTCCGCGGGAGGTGCCAGTGGCCGATGCGCCCCCCTCCGACCCCTTCTCTACGAACACCAAAGAGGCGCAGATTGCCGCCCTCAAGGACAATCCGCTGCTGTTCGCGCCGGGCACCGCCGTTCTCTATTCGAACTTCGGATACGACCTCCTTGGAGCGGCGCTCGCGAATGTCTCTGGAAAGCCTTATGCCGAGCTCCTTCGGGAGCGTGTCCTCGATCCTCTCGGCATGAAAGACACGGTTTTCAACGCAAGACCGGAGGACGAGCCGCGCCTGATGCAGGGCCATAACTTCGACGGCAGCGCCATGCCCATCGTGCCGACGAGCACAGCCATGGAGTGCGCCGGTGGATTGTACTCGACCGCGGACGACCTGCTGCGCTGGATGAACTGGCATGTCGAGAACAAGCCTTCTGCGGCCGATGCCGAGTTGCGGCTTTTGAACCACGCGGCTTTTTTGTACCGGGACGGTCTCGCGTCGGTGGTGGGGCTGGATGACGGCGGCCCGATGGACGCCATGGGTCTCGGGTGGGTCATCATGCTCCCCACCGAGCATAGCCCGCTCATCCTCCAGAAGAGCGGCGGCCTGCAAGGGATGTTTCTCTATGTTGCGATTGCACCGACACGCGGCGTCGGCGCTTTCTTCGTCATGAACCAATTCAATGCCGCCGGCTTCATGGCGGGGGTCAAGACGACGAACGATCTCGTCGCAGAGATCGCTCCACGCTGATTTTCGCGCTGATCAGGGGGAACGTGCGCGATGATTAACGCTGTGGAGGGGGCCTGACGGACCGCATGTTTGGTGGCAAAGCAAGCTCGACATCGGCTATTTCCGGCCGACGGCTTAGTTATTCCCTCCTGAGGACGACCACCGCATGGATAGGTCGCCGCGTGCAAGGTCAGGCCCAAGCGGCGCTTTTGATCTCAAATGTGGAGCTCTCTGGCTCGACTGTTCTGAGCTTGAAAGGGTCGATTGACCAAGCTCAGATTGAGCCGTAGCTTCAGATAGCGTGCGGCCTGGTTGTTTCAGCAGAGGCTCGCCTTGAGGGTACCGATGGCTGGCAGTGACGATGCGCGTCTGCCCAAGCAGGTAGGTCAGCCGGCGGCGCATCATTCTGCGTCGGCAACAGTGCGGCGACGGGAGCTTCTCATTGCCGTCTCGACGCTCGCCGCATTCTTCGGATTGCCCGCCGCGGCCCGTAGCCAGGTCGCGTTGAGCAGCGCGATCGACCTCGGCGCGTTTCGCGAATTGACAGGCATACTGACGGGCATGTCGCCGAGCGACGCCACGCTGCCGGAATTGTTCCTGCAGGCATTCTCGGCTGACGCCGCCGATCTCGGAAAACTGCATGCGATCGTGACGGAACAGCCCGAGACAGAATGGGACAGCGCGGTTGCGTCGGCGGGGCTGAAACCGCTGTCGGAATCGCTCATCCAAGCCTGGTATACGGGTAGCATTATGCACGGCTCGGAAGAACGCGTCCTTACCTATCTCGATGCGTTCGTCTGGCATGCCTGCGGTTACACCAAGCCGCCGACGCGATGCGACACGAATTTTGGCGCGTGGGCGAACGCACCGCCGCCCGGACGGTTTTCCGAATGACCGCGCCGGCGTCCGCCGATGTCGTGTTTGTCGGTTCAGGCGTAGCCGCGGCGCTTGCCGGCGCGGCTATCGCGAAAGCAGGCTTCAGCGTGCTGTTCCTCGAGGCGGGACCGCGCGTCGATCGCGGCACCGCTGTGACACGATTCCAGTACTCGTCCGCGAAGGGCCAGAACTCGCCTTACCCCGACCAGCCCTATGCGCCGCAGCCGGAAGAATCCGACTTCTCCGCCTACTATGTCGAGGCTGGGCCGGACACCTTTAGGGGACAGCAGGCGAGGATCGTCGGCGGCACCACGTGGCACTGGGGCGGGCTCGCCGCGCGGTTCCGGCCAAACGATTTCAAGATGCGCTCGAAGTTCGGCGTCGGCGTCGATTGGCCTATTGCCTATGGCGACATGGAGCCGTGGTATCAGGCCGCCGAGGAAGAGATCGGCGTCGCGGGCGACGACACCGCCGATTTCGGCGCGCCGCGCTCAAAGTCGTTTCCGATGCCACCGATCCCCATGACCTATGCCGACAAGCAGGTCGGCATCGCTGCCAAGGCGCTCGGCTACTCGGTGTTGCCATTTCCACAGGCGCGCAATTCGGTGTGGCGGGATGGCCGCCCGCAATGCTGCGGCAATGCGAGTTGCGTGCCGATCTGCCCCATCCAGGCGAAGTACGACGCGACGCATCATCTCGCCATCGCGGAGCGCGCCAGCGCGCATGTCGAGCCGCAGGCCGTGGTGCACGAGCTAGTCGTCGGCCCGGACAAACGCATTGCCGAAGTGCGTTACCGTCGCCCAGATCGCAGCGAGGGCAGCGCGACCGGAAAAATTGTGGTCATCGCGGCGCATACCATTGAGACGCCAAAGCTGCTACTGCTTTCGACGGGAGACAATGCGCCGACGGGCGTGGCGAACAGTTCCGACCAGGTCGGCCGCAATCTGCTGTCGCAGATCGATGTCGGCATTCAGGGACTGACCAGGGATCCCGTGTTCACCTATCGCGGACCGGTCTCGACCGGTGGCATTGCCGAGCTTCGGGACGGCGATTTCCGCAACGAGCGTGCGGCCATCGGCATCTCGCCTTCCAACGAGGGCTGGGCGCGGGCGGTCGGTCCGTTCCAGGCTGCGACGACCTTCATCAAACAGGGCCTGCGCGGCGATGCGCTGAAGGCGGCAGTCCGTTCGCACGTCGCGCGGGAGCTGATCATTGGCAGCTCTGCCGAAATGCTTCCCAATCCGGACAATCGCGTGACGCTGAGCAATCAGATGGACGGGATCGGCATTCCGCGGCCGAACATCGCCTTCAAGTCTGACGACTACACGGCGCGCGGGCTGGCGGTCGCGCGCGATGTGCAGAACAAGCTCATGGCTGCACTCGGCGCCACGCAGATCAAGCAGCTCGGCCCGATCGCTGACAGCGCGATCATGGGCGGCACGACACGCATGGGAGATGACCCGCTCACCTCGGTCGTCGACAGGGACCTGAAGAGCCACGACCATCCAAACCTCTACATCGTTGGCTCGTCCGTCTTCCCGTCCATCACGGCGAATGCGCCCACGCTCACCATTGCGGCGCTCAGTGCGCGCCTCGGCGCGCATCTCATCTCCCTGCTGAAGGCGTAGATGTCATGCGCGGGCGGGGCACTGTTTTCCTCGGTTTTGTCTCCGCAATGATGCTCGACGCACGGCACGGCTTGGCGCAGGCGCCGGCGAACTGGCAGACAAGTTTCGGCGTCTCAGCCTCGGAGACGAAGGAGCGGATCGTTGCGCTGCACGACCACATATTGCTGATCGGCGTCTGCATCGTCGCGCTCGTCGCCATGCTGATCGGTTTCGCGCTCTTGCGCTTCCGGGCGAGCCGGCACCCCACGGCGTCAAAAGTCACGCGCATGCCCTGGCTGGAATTCGGCTGGACTATCGCGCCGGTGCTGGTGCTGGGCGCGATCGCCGCGCCGTCGCTCCAGCTGCTCGCCTATGAGAGCGATATTCCCGACGCACAGTTGACGATAAAGGCCAGCGGCCATCAGTGGTTCTGGCGTTATTCCTATCCCGACAATGGCGGCTTCGCATACGATTCCATCATGTTGCCGCCGGCCTCCGTTCCGGCCGGTGAACCGCGTCTGCTAGCGGTCGACAATCGCATGGTTGTCCCGGTCGGCGCTGTCGTGCGCATACAGGTGACATCGTCGGACGTCGTGCACTCCTTCTTCATGCCGGCACTGGGCCTACAGATTTACGCCATGCCCGGGCGCCTCAACGAAACCTGGACACGCGTCGAGAAGCCGGGCGTCTATTACGGGCAGTGCAATCAGATCTGCGGTCTGAATCACTCCTTCATGCCGATCGCGATCGAGGCCATGGCGCAGCCTGATTTCGACGCCTGGGTGCGGGACGCTGCAACGCGATATCCAGTGGTCAGCGCCGCGACTATATCAGCGCAGGTGGCGAAATGAGCGCCACCGAACATAGGCGCGAGTGCCGGTCGATTGCGGCTTGGCTGTTCACCACCGACCATAAGGCGATCGGCACGCTTTATCTCGGATTCGCGATCATGGCGGGGACGCTGGGCGGCGCGATCTCGGGCTACATGCGGCTCGAACTGGCGCAGCCGGGCATGGACTATGTCGTCAACGGCCAGTCCTGGAACGCGCTGATCACCGCGCATGGCCTGATCATGATCTTCTACATGGTGATGCCGGCGTTGATCGGCGGCTTCGGCAACTGGTTCGTCCCGCTGATGATCGGTGCGCGCGACATGGCCTTTCCGGGACTGAACAGTCTCGGCTTCTGGTTGCTGCCGCTGTCCTTGATCATGCTGATCGGGTCGCTGCTGGTCGGCGACGGAACGGGTACCGGCTGGAGCCTCTATCCGCCGCTGTCGGGCATAGACGGCCAGCCCGGACCATCGGTCGACATGACGATCCTCGCGCTGCACTTGGCCGGCATTTCTTCCGTGATCAGCGCGATCAATTTCGTCACTACCATCCTCAACATGCGCGAGGATCGCTTGCCGCTGTTCGGCATGCCGCTGTTCGTTTGGTCGATCCTGATTTCGTCGCTCATGCTGCTTCTCGCCATGCCGGTGCTGGCTGCCGCGCTGGCGATGCTGCTTGCCGACCGCAATTTCGGCGGCGCCTTTTTCGATCCAGCCGGCGGCGGAGACCCGATGCTGTTCATGAACCTCTTCTGGTTCTTCGGCCATCCGGAGGTCTACATCATGATCCTGCCGGCCTTCGGCATCATCAGCCAGATCGTCTCGCGGTTCTCAGGTCGCCCGATTTTCGGTTATCTCGGCATGGTGCTGGCGATGGCATCAATTGCGGCGCTGGGTTTCATCGTCTGGGCGCACCATATGTTCACCGTCGGTGGCGGCTTCGCGCCGCGTGCCTTCTTCACGCTGGCCTCGATGGTGATCGCGGTGCCGACCGGCATCAAGGTGTTCGCCTGGATTGCCACTATGTGGGGCGGGTCGATCCGCCTCACCGTGCCGATGCTGTGGGCGCTGGGCTTCATCATCATGTTCACGGTCGGCGGCACGACGGGGATCGTGCTTGCCAATGCCGGCGCGGATCAAGTGCTGCACAACACCTACTACGTCGTCGCGCATTTCCACTATGTGCTGAGCCTCGGCGCGACCTATGCGATCTTCGCCGGCTTCTATTACTGGTTTCCGCGCATGACCGGACGCATGTTCCCGGAGTGGGTTGGATGGCTGCATTTCTGGTGCTTCTTCATCGGCACCAACGTTCTGTTTTTCCCGATGCATTTCCTCGGACTGGCAGGAATGCCACGGCGCATCGCGGATTATCCGGACGGTTTCTTGGGCTGGAATATGATTGCGTCGCTCGGCGCTGTGCTCGCGCTCGCCTCCACGCTGCTGTTCCTGGTGATGCTTGCGGTCTCGCTGCGGCGTGGCGCGCTGGCCCCGCGCGATGTGTGGGGTCCGGCTTTCACGCATGAATGGGATGACGATCCCGAGATGGCGCGTGCGCGCGGCACGGCGGGCGCGGAGGCAGGCGCGTGAGCAAGACTGTCACCGAGGTCGGCGGCACGGATGGCCGATGGCCTGTCGCGATTGCTGTCTCGCTGTTCCTGCTAGCGTGCGCCGGTCTCGCGCTCTTCCACCCGTCGCTGTTCGGCACGCTGGCAGGCAGCATCGCGGTACTCGGTCCGCTCGTGATCGCGGTGGGGCTTCTGCCATTGTTCATCGCTCTGACAGCGTGGTCGCGGGCGACGAGTGGTGAGCGTGCGAATGATCCGCGAAACACCTTTGGCCCGAGGATCGCGATCATCGCCTTAATCGCGTCCGAGGTAGCGTTCTTCGCCGCCTTGTTCGCCGCCTACCTACGATACGCGATCTATCCGGAGGTCGCGGGGTTCAGCTCATGGCCACCTACGCCGATGCGCCCCGACGACCCTTGGGGCGGCCCGGTTCTCAACACAGTGATCCTCGTCGCGTCGGGGGTCTGCGTCGCAGCGGCGCACGACTGGCTTCTGAAAGAGCGATGGCAGCTTTCGGCTATCGGGCTTACCGTGGCGATCGCGCTCGGCGGCGTGTTCGTCGGCCTTCAGCTTCGGGAATTCAGCCTCGCCTCGGTGGGATTCCGCGACGGTGTCTATCCCTCGATCTTCTTCCTTACGACTGGCTTCCACGGCCTGCACGTCGTTATCGGCATCTTGTTGCTGTCGATCGCCGCATATCGGGTGATCCGCGCGCGCTCAGCCGGCGGCGCCGGCTTCATCCCGACGGCGGCATCCTGGTACTGGCATTTTGTCGATGCGGTGTGGCTTCTGCTGTTCGCCGTCTTCTACGCCTGGGCCAGCTAGGAGCGTGCCGACGCGACGTCGACTAGCATCGGCATTGCTGAAACATATCTGGGAGCCGGCTGAGGGCGGGCCTTCGCGGTTCAAAGTTGGATAGAAGCAAACTCAAAAGCACCCAGAAGAGCTGCCTCTGGCGGAAGTGACCTTACTCCATAGTCGATCAGTTTCCTGCAGGATCAAGTAGTGTAGTGGCTCCCCTCCTCGATCATCAATCGACCAAGCACATCTCAAGCTGTAGTTGCAAAAGAATTGCGGCCGTGGTTTTGCCTAAAGGCAAGTTGCGTTTCAGGATGAGGCCGCAATGGCAGAGCGTCATTGTGACCGGCGACGGCGCCGGGGGATCCTAATGCGGGGGAGGCGGAGCAGGGGAGCTTGGCTGTTGAAGGTTGATGCGCTTGCGCGAAAGCTGACGTCGCTCAACATCAGCAAACGCCAAAAACCGCGGGGTGGGTGGCCGATCAGAGTCTTCGCAATCTCTGTCGCCACGACATGCTCGAAAATGCGCGCCCCAGATCCTTGGCGAACAATCCCAGTCCGCCTCCGCGACCTGTCTTTTACGCAGGTGGCTGAATCGGCATTGTGGGTTTACATCGGCAGCCAAGCCCCTAGTTTTAGAGTTCGCGCCGCGCACCTTAGTGCGTGGATGATCGAAAACGGGACCGTGAACTCTGGCCGGTCCCTCAAATATCCCAAAGGATGACTGCCATGACACAGGCCAAGAATGGCGACACCGTGCGCATCAATTATACTGGACGTCTAGCCGACGGCACTCAATTCGATTCTTCCGGCAGCGAACCGCTGCAATTCAAGCTCGGTGAAGGGCAAGTGATCCCCGGCCTTGAGACCCATGTCGAGGGCATGGAGATAGGCGCGAAAAGCACCGTCACCGTTCCCGCCGACGCTGCCTATGGCCCCCACCGCCCCGAAGCGGTCATGACCGTCGACCGCGCCAGGGTGCCGGACAACCTCAACCTCGATATCGGTACTCGATTGCAGGCCAGAACCCCCGAAGGGCGCCCCATGCAGGTGACGGTCGTCGGCGTCGACGACGCCAGCGTCAAGCTCGACGGCAATCATCCGTTGGCCGGAAAGGATCTGGTGTTCGACGTTGAACTGGTCGAGATCGTTCAGGCGGCGTAGACTATGCTTCCGTCAAAAGAGGCCCCGGCTCCAGCGCCCCTACCGATCCTCAATAATCCGCAAATACGCCGCCGTCACGAACAGCACGATCAGCCCGAACAGTATCCGCCGTGCGCCTTCGGGCATCTGCAAAATGGTCAGCAGTGTCGTCAGCACGGTGAGGATCAGGGCGCCAATGATGGTGCCGGTGTAGCCGCCGCGGCCGCCGAAGATCGAGGTGCCGCCGATCACCGCGGCTGCCACCGAAGGCAGCACCAGCGGTTCGGCCAGCGACAGCGACGGCGCCTTGATCAGGCCGATGTAGAGCAGGCCGGTGATGCCGGCGAGCACGCTGGAGATGACGTAGAGCGCTGTGATGACCTGCCAGTAGCGGACGCCGGACAGGCGTGCCGCCCCTTCATTGTCGCCGACTGCGTAAAGCAGGCGGCCAAAGCCGGTGCGGTTCAAGGTGAAGACGATGAGGACGGCGATGGGCACGAACAGCAGCAGCGCGTTGGGCACGCCATAGGTGAGGCCAGTGCCCAACCAGGCCAGGAAGGGCGGAATCTTGGCGCCCGAAGCGATGACGGTGCGCTGATAGACCTGCAGGCAGCCGGTGCCGATCAGGCTGGTGCCAAGCGTCATGATCAGTGGGTGCACGCGAAACACGCCGACGCCGATGCCGTTGACCAGCCCAATCAGCACCGCCGGCACCAAGGCGATCAGGATCGCCACCGCCGGGTCATGGTTGACGACCTGCGTCGCCATGATGAAGGCGCTCATCGTCGCCACGGTTCCGACCGACAGATCGATGCCGCCGGTCAACATGGTCATGGTCTGGCATCCGGCCAGAATTGCCAGCGGAATGGCGAATTTGACGGTGTTGGCGAGCCACCGCTCGTTGACGATGCCGGGGCGCAGGATCTGCAGGACCACCACCAGGATGACGAGCAGGATGATCAGCGGGATCAGCGGCCGGTCGGCCATGAAGCGCTTCAGGCGGCGGCCGAAGGGGACGGGTTGGATCGCGGTTGTGCTCATGAGGTTGCTCGCGATTGGGGTGGCGCGATGTTAGTGCGCTTGCCGGGAGATGGCGTTCTACGGCGCCCCCTCATCGTAATAAAGGCGCCGAACATGACGACGGCTACCATGATCGCGCCCTCGATGATTGCGGTGACGTTGGGATCGATGGCCAAGAGCGTCAGGTCGGTGCGCACCAGCCGCAGCACGAAGACGGCGACGATCGGGCCGAGCAGGCCCCCCTTGCCGCCGCCAAGCGCTACGCCGCCGAGCACCACCGCCGCCACGCTGGCGAGAAGATAGGGGCCGGGAATAGGGGCGCCGATGCCTGTGCTCATGGTCAGCGCCAGCCCGCCCATGGCAGCGAAAAGCCCCGACAGGGCATAGGCGATAATTTTGGTGCGCGCGACCGGCACGCCGCTGCGAAATGCGGCGAGCTCGCTGCTGCCGATGGCGTAGATCGACAGGCCGAGTTTTGAGCGCTTGAGCGGTATCCAGATGATGCACAGGCAGACGACCAGAAGCACCAGCGCCTTCGGTATCCAGGCAGAGATTTCTGGCAAGCCCGGGATCGCGACGGTGCCGACGATGGTCGCCCGCAGCCATTCGGCGACCGCGCCGCCGGGCGCGCCGAGCACCAGCAGCGCCGCGCCCTGCAGGACGAACAGGGTGGCCAGCGTGACGACGATATCGGGCACGCGGGTGACGACGATCAGCATGCCGTTGACGGCGCCTAGCACCAGTCCCATGGCCAGCACGAACGGCACGACGAAAAGCGCGTATTCCTCGCTGGCGCCGTCCATCATCGAGGCGGCGGTGACGCTGGTCAGCGCCATCATGGCGCCGACGGAAAGGTCGATGCCGCCGGCGATGACGACAATCGTCTGGGCGGCCACGGCAAAGGCGTAAGGCAGCACCGCGCGCACCAGCGAGCCGAAATCGCCACTGCCATAGCCCGGCTGGATGAGCCTGGTGATCACCAGCAGGACCACGAACAGGACGAGCAGGCCGGCGACCCAGCCCTGACGACGGACGAGGCGGGTCAAGGTTTCGCCACCGGGCTCGAGTGGATATCGGCAAGAATGCCGACGTCCACCTTGGCGCCGCGCGGCAAGCCGTAAGCGGCGCGCATCAGTGCCGGCTCGTCGGCGAGTTCGACGGGGAAGACATCGACGACGCGTCCCCCAAAGATGACGATGACGCGATCGCAGACACGCTGCACCTCCTCGAGTTCGGATGTATAGAACAGCACCGACTTGCCCTGGTCGGCGAGTTCGCGCAGCAGCTTGTAAATCTCCTGCTTGGTGCCCACATCGATGCCGCGCGTCGGGTCGAAGCAGAGGATGGTCTGTGCCTCAGCGGCGATCCAGCGGGCGATCGTCACCTTCTGCTGGTTGCCGCCGGACAGCCGCTGCACCTCGCGCTGGGCGCGGGTGTCGATCTGCAGACGCTCGATCGCGCTGACGACCCTTGAGCGTTCCTGCGCCGTGTTGATCGGCCCCCAGTTGCGCAAGGCGGCGCTGAACGGGAGGGCGATGTTTTCGCGCACCGAGCGCTGCATGGTCAGCGCTTCGGTGCGGTCGCCGGGCACATAGGCGATGCCGGCGCGGATCGCATCGGCCGGATGCGCGAATTTCACCGGCTGCCCGTCCACCTCGATCGTGCCGCCGGACGGGCGGATCGAGCCGGCGAGCGCGGCGAACAGCTCGTCCTGGCCTTGGCCCTCGAGCGCGACGACGCCAGCGACCTCGCCATTCGCCAGGTCGAACGAGACGTCGTTGAGCTTGGTGCCGACACGAAGGTTCGCCACGCCGAGGCGCGCGCGGCTATCCCCAGGCGAAGCGGCCTGGCTCGCCTGGCGCGCCGTCACGCGCGTCTTCTCGACCTTGGCGCCGAGCATCATCTCGACGATGCGCTCCTCGACGCCCGGCTCGATGTCGACGACGCCGACAGTCTCGCCGTCGCGAAGCACGGTGGCACGGTCGCAAAGCGCCGATATCTCGACAAAGCGGTGGGAAATGAAGATCACAGAACGGCCGCTGTCGCCCTGGCGGCGAACGACCTCAAGCACCTTTTCGGCAAGGTTAGCCGGCAATGCTGCGGTCATCTCGTCGAGCAGCAAAACGTCGGGCTCGACCGCCAGCGCCCGCGCCAGGTCGAGCACGCGCAGCACGGCCAGCGGGATGTCGCGCGCGGTGTCGCGTATGTCGAGGTCGGGAATGCCGAGTTCGCGCACCCAGGCGCGGAACGGCTCGACCGGCGTGTCGGTCAGGCGAAGGTTGGAGGCGACGTCGAGATCGGGGATCAGCGATGGTTCCTGGTAGACCGGAAGCAGGCCGGCGCGGCGCGCATCGGCAGGCGAGCGCACGTCGCGCGTCTCGCCGCGGATCAGGATATGCCCGGTATCGGCGCGGATGGCGCCGGTCAGGATTTTGACCAGCGTCGATTTGCCGGCGCCATTGGCGCCCATCAGGGCGTGAACCTCGCCCGGCAGGACCGACAGCGACGCGTTGCGCAACGCCACCACGGCGCCGTAGGTTTTTACGACGCCGGTGGCGTCCAGGAGCGGGTTGGTGGTCAAAATCGCGTTGCTCTCGTTCAAAGTTGTCTAAAACGGCGATCTTGCCTTCTCCCCTTGTGGGAGAAGGTGGCCTCGCGAAGCGAGGTCGGATGAGGGGTGTTCCAGGGAACACCAACGTCTCATTCGTCCAACACCCCTCATCCGTCTCGGCGCTGCGCGCCGATCCACCTTCTCCCACAAGGCGAGAAGGAGGAAGCGCGGCAGCGATCATTACTCGCCCGGGCCCTTGCAGGCGATGATCTGCTCCTTGGTGTAGGTGGTCCACTCCGGGATGGAGATCGAGACCGGCCATTCCGGGCTCAGCGACGGATCGGCTACGCTCTTCAGCTTGGCCTTGCCCTCTTCGGTGGCGTTCTCCCACAGCTGCGGCTCGACCAGCACGGTCTGCTCCGCCGGCTTCTTGCCGTTCAGGATCTGCAGGGCCAGGGTCACGCCGGCACCGCCGATCGAGCCGGGATTGGTCACCGCCGCGCCGACGAGGCCTTCGACCGAGTTCAACTGGCCGACGAAGCCGGCATTGTCGGCGCCGACCACCGGCACCAGCGGCGTCTGCGACTCGACCAGCGCGTCGACGATCACATTGTCGATGCCTGAGGTCCAGATGCCGTTGAACGGCGATCCGGTGGCGATGAAATCGAGGATCTGCTGCTTGCCCTGGTCCTGCTGCCAGCCGGTGAAGACCTCATGCACGACCTTGACGTCGGGGAATTCGGCGAGCGCCTTCTTAAAACCCTTGTCGCGGTCGCTGTCGGCCGAGGCGCCGGCGGCACCACGCATATAGACGACGTCGCCCTTGCCGCCGATCTGCTGGAACAGCCATTTGGCGCCGAGATAGGCGTACTGTTCCTGGTTGTTGGAGATGATGTAGGCCGAAGGCTCGGTGACCGCCTGGTCGACGGCGACGACGACGATGCCGGCCTTGGTGGCTTCCTCGAGCGCTGACTTGATGCCGGCGGGATCGGCCGGGTTGACGACGATGGCGTTAACCTTGGCGCTGATCAGGTTGCGGATGTCCTCGAGCTGGCCGGCGGCGTCGGTGTTGCGATGGGCGATGTTGAGCTTGGTGACCTCGCCGGAGGCAAGCGCCTGCGCCTTGATGGCGCAGATCATCTCCTCGCGCCAGCCATTGCCCTGCACCGTGTTGGAGACGCCGATCGTGTATTTGGCTTCAGCGGACGAGACGCCCACCGAAGCCAGAAACGCCGCGCCGGCAAGCAGCGGGACCATTGCCAAAAATTTTTTCATTTCAGTCTTCCTCCACATTGTTTTCAGTTCAGTTCGAAAAGGGGGTTTTCAGTTCAGTTCAAAAAGGGGCCTCATTTCACGAAGGGGCGCAGCACGTCGCGGGCGAGCAGAAAGCCGCGCTTGACCTCGTCGTCGCTTCCTTCAAAGCGCCGGTCCTCGTGTTCGATGATGATAGGTCCGTCGTAGCCGGCGCGGTAGAGGCCGGAGAAGATCACATTCCAGTCGACATCGCCAAGCCCCGGCATGCGAGGCACCTGCCAGCCCATGCCGGCCGAGAGGATACCGCGCTCGTAAAGCCCATCATGATCGATCATCAGGTCCTTGGCATGGACATGCAGCATGTACGGGCCGAATTCCCTGATGAAGCGGGCCTGGCTGATCATCTGCCAGACCAGATGCGACGGGTCGAAGTTCATGCCGACGTCGCCGCCCCATGCCTCGAGGATGCGGCGCCAGATATAGGGCGAATAGGCGATGTTGTGGCCGCCCGGCCATTCGTCGTAGCTGAAGATCATCGGGCAGTTCTCAAAAGCCAGCTTGACGCCGTTGTCGCGCGCATGGGCGATGATATCGGGCCACAGTTTGAGTGCCTCTTGCCAGTTGGCGTCGATGGTTTTTGAGGCGTCGCCGCCGCAGAAGGTGTTGACGACAGGCACGCCCATATGGCTCGCCAGCACGATCACCTTGTTCAAATGATCGACGACGGCCTTGCGGTGGGCGGCATCGGGATGCAGCGGATTGGGATAAAAGCCGAGGCCGGAGATCGACAGGTTCTCTTCCGCCAGTGCGGCGGCGATTTCCTTGGCCTGCGAGGTCGAGGTCGAGGCGGCGTCGATATGGCTGGTGCCGGCATAGCGCCGGGCAGCACCCGAGGATTTCGGCCAGCAGGCGATCTCCAGCGCCTCGAAGCCGGCAGAACTTGCCCAGTCGGCGACCTCGCCAAGCGGGGTGTCGGCAAACGGTGCGGTGAGCAATCCGAGCTTCATGTGGCCCTCCCGTGGTTCACGACCGGCCTACTATGCCGATTGTGCAGGCCGCTTCAACCGTGTCGCCGCCGGCAATGCGCAAACCTGTCTGACGAATGCCACCGGATCGTCGCAGAGCAGGCCATCGTGAGTGGCCGTGACAGCCGTGCGGAACGGCTGGATTTAGTTAGGCGTCTTGACAACAGCAGGACTTCCCTTGGCTGGGCGCCAGCCCGCTCCGGCAACGACCTGATTTTGCTCTTGTGGGGCGATTTCGGTCGAGCTAATGATGTGTCGGGCTTAGGGGTTTGAAGTGACTGACATCATCACATTCGTGGTTGCTGGCGCGTGGGCGGCAGTTGGATTTGGCGTGATCTGGTACGTTAGAACGAGACCGCCTATCCCTGAAGGTCACGAGGACCCCGATCTGAGGGAATGGCTTGATGGCCAGGTTTAAGCCCCAAGCTCAAAAGCCCGCCAGAGCGCGTTCGGGGTGCCGGTACAGCTATCTTCTTGATTTTACTGAGGTAAAAATCCGCTGGTGGAGCTGAGGAGGATCGAACTCCTGACCTCGTCATTGCGAACGACGCGCTCTCCCAGCTGAGCTACAGCCCCGTCCAGCGGAATGCGCGCATTTATCGGGCGCGGCGGTTTCCTGTCAAGACGGCGTTTTGCCCAAAAGCCGGGCGGCCAGCCACCGGCCTGCCGTGCCGCGAAGCTGGCTCTTGCCGCCTCCGCCTGCAATGGCTACATGTCGGCAACAATCGGAGACCGGCATGATAGCCCTCATTCAGACCATTGTCCTGGCGCTTGACATTTATTGGTGGATCATCATCGCTTCGGCGATTTTCTCCTGGCTCTACGCCTTCAACGTCGTCAACTCGCGCAACCAGTTCGTCGATAGCGTCAGCAACATGCTGTTCCGGCTGACCGAGCCGGCGCTGCGGCCGATCCGTCGCTTCCTGCCCGATCTCGGCGGCATCGATATTTCGCCGATCATCCTGCTTTTGATCCTGTTCTTCTTGCGGCAGTTCCTGCTCACCACGGTGGCGCCGCTGGTCGTCTGACGGCGGTTCCATGACCGGGCCGTTTCGCCCGCGTAACGACGGCGTCGACCTGTTCGTCCGGCTGACGCCGAAAGCGGCGATGGACAGGCTCGAAGGCATCGAGATCTCGGCAGACGGGCGAAGCCATCTGAAGGCGCGCGTCCGTGCCGTGCCGGAAAACGGCGCCGCCAACCAGGCGCTCGAACGGCTGGTCGCCAAGACGCTGGGCGTGCCGCGATCGGCCGTCTCGGTCATCGCCGGCGGCACGGCCCGGCTGAAGACGCTGCGCATATCAGGCGATCCGGCGGCGCTGGCGAAAGCCGTCGAGGCGTTGGGTGGCGGCTAAGCGCGCCGCGTTGAGGTGGCCTGCTGCGAGGTGCTTGTGATCAGACATCGTCGGTCCACCGAGGTTGGCGATTGGTCCTCCGTTGGCCCTCGCTCTACACCAGCCCGCGCTTGGCCATCATCGCTTCGGGCGACGGCATCTTGCCGCGGAAGGCGGTGTAGAGCTCTTCCGGGTCCTTGGAACCGCCGGCGGCATAGATGTTTTTCCTGAGCCGCTCGGCCAACGCCGGATTGAACAGGTCGCCCGTCTCCTCGAAGGCGGCGAAGGCGTCGGCGTCGAGGACCTCCGACCACATGTAGGAATAGTAGCCGGCCGAATAGCCGTCACCGGCAAAGATGTGGCCGAAATGCGGGGTGCGGTGGCGCATGGCGATGGTGTCGGGCATGTTGAGCTTCTCGAGCGTTTCGGCTTCGAAACGAAGCGGCTCCTCCGGCGCATCCGGCCGCGCGTGGTAGGCCATGTCGATCAGTGCTGAGGCGGTGAACTCGACCGTGGCGAAGCCGGCGCCGAAGGTGCGCGCCGCCAGCATCTTGTCGACCAGCGCCTTCGGCATCGGTTTGCCGGTCTTCACGTGCAGCGCATGCTTTTCCAGCACCGCCGGCACCGTCAGCCAGTGCTCGTAGAGTTGCGAGGGCAGTTCGACGAAATCGCGGCTAACCGAGGTGCCCGCGACCGATGGCCAGGTGACCTCGGTCAGCATGCCATGCAGGGCATGACCGAATTCGTGGAACAGGGTTTTGGCCTCATCGACCGACAAAAGCGCTGCCTCGCCCTCCGGCGGCTTGGCGAAATTCATGATGTTGTAGATCACCGGCCTGGAACCATCGCCAAGCTTGTAGCCGGATTTCAGCGCGCTCATCCAGGCGCCGGAGCGCTTTGACGGCCGCGCGAAATAGTCGGCCAGGAACAGCCCGCGCTCGCTGCCGTCGGCATTCCTGACGATAAAAACGCGCGCGTCCGGGTGCCAGGTGGCGATGCCTTGCTTCTCCTCGAAGCTGATGCCGAACAATTTTGTCGCCACGTCGAAACAGGCGTCGATGATGCGGTCGAGCTGCAGATAGGGCTTCAGCTCGGCCTCGTCGAAGGCGAATTTCTCGGCGCGCAGCTTCTCCTGATAGAAGCGCCAGTCCCAGGCGGCGAATTCTTCGTTGCTGCCGGCCTCGGCTGCCAGCCGCTGCAATTCGACCTGATCGCTTGCGGCCTTTTCCACCGCCTTTCCCCAGACCGGGTCGAGCAGCGTATGCACCGCCTCGGGCGTCTTTGCCATGGTGTCGTCGAGCTTCAGCGCGGCGTAGGAAGCGTAGCCTAGCAGCGTCGCCTTTTCGGCGCGCAGGCGCAGCATATCGCGCACCACGGCGGTGTTGTCGGTGGCGCCGCCGTTCTGGCCGCGCATGGTGAAGGCGCGGAAGGCGATCTCGCGCAGGTCACGGCGCTCGGAGAAGGTCGAGAACGGCTCGTAGATCGAGCGCGACAGGGTGACGGCATAGCGGCCCTTCTGGCCGCGCATCTCGGCGGCCTCCGCCATCGCGCTTTTCAGGAATTCCGGCAGGCCGGCAAGGTCGGCTTCGTCGAGGAACAGCGCCCAGTCGCGCTCGTCGGCAAGCAGGTTCTGGCCGAAATTCGTGCCGAGCGACGACAGCTCCTCATTGATCGCCGCCAGCCGCTTCTTGCCCTTAGCGTCGAGCCTGGCGCCGGAACGGACGAAATTTTTCCAGGTCTTTTCCAGCACCCGCAGCGTTTCGGCATCGAGTTTCAGGGCGTCGCGGCGCTGGTAGAGCTCGTCGATGCGGGCAAACAGCCTCTCGTTCATCGAGATCGCCGAGAAATGCCGCGACATCTTTGGCGAGATGTCGCGCTCAAGCGCCTGGATCGCCTCGTTGGTGTGGGCGCCGGCCCGGCACCAGAAGATCGACGAGACATGGTCGAGCGCCTCGCCGCCAAGCTCGAGCGCTGCAAGCGTATTCTCGATGGTCGGGGTCTCGGCATTGCCTGATATCGCCTCGATCTCGGCCTCGTGCGCCGTCAATGCCGCATCGAAAACCCCGGAAAAATCGCCGTCGCCGATGCGGGTGAAATCGGGCAGGCCGAGAGGCCCTTGCCAGGTGGTCAGCGGATGGGTGGCGAGGTCGACGGCGGACGGCATGGGCATTCTTCCGTTAAGTGAGGGGCTTTCGCTAAGTGAGGGGCTTTCGCTGCGTGGCGGGATGAGGCGGATCGTCACCGATGTAAGGCGCCGGCTTGCCGCACGCAATATCGCGGCTGGTCAGTAGCTATCGCAGTTTTCTGCGATCGCCGCCTGCGAGCTGGCAGTGATGCGGTTGTCGGCGATCGCGAAGGTTTCCTGCATCAGCACGTCGTTATTGGGGAAATCATAACAGGCGATCACAGTGGTGACGCCACCCTCGGTCTTCTCGATCCGATGCCGGATTTCAGCCCCGGCGACCGCGCCCTCCCAGTTGTCGATGGAGGCGATGAATTCCTGCTTGGTCTGGACGACGCCGAGATCGTCGAGTTTTATCCGGACGTCGTCGGCAAGCAGATCCGATAATTCCGTGCGATCGGCGACCAGCAGCGCCGCATACCAGCGGCCGATGAGCGCACCGTCGTCGGCGCGGGCGGATATGACTGAAAACAGCAGCGCCGCTGCGGCCAAAGCGATCGAACGGCATGCCATGCAACCCTCCTACGTCATCTCCGGCCGCTCGAAGTCGCCGGTGTCCTTGTTCATCACCCAGAGTTCGCCGGTCGAGATGTCGAACCAGGCGCCGTGCAGCGACAGCCGTTCCTTGCCTTCCAGGATCGAGACGCAGGGAAAGGTCCTGAGATTGGCGATCGAATAGCGGATCGAAATGCGCTCGAGCGCGGTCTGCCGCTCGGTCGCCGTCATGAAGGTGCTGGACGACACGGTCTCGGCGGCCGGCGCAATCAGGCTCATCCACTTGCCGATGAAGTCGCCGGGCGACAAGGGCGCTGCCGTACTGTCGAGTGCTGCGCGGATGCCGCCGCAGCGGCCATGGCCCATCACCACGATGTTCTTGACCTTGAGGCTCTGCACCGCGAACTCGAGCGCAGCCGAGGTCGAGTGGAACTGGTCGTCGGGCGCATAGGGCGGCACCAGATTGCCGACATTGCGCAGCACGAAGAGTTCGCCAGGGCCAGCGTCAAAAATCGCCTCGGGAGCCGCGCGCGAGTCGCAGCAAGCAATGATCATCGTTTCGGGGGCCTGGCCCTCGCGAGCAAGCGAGCGATAGCGTCCGCTTTCGGCGAGATAGCGGCCACTCATGAAATTGCGGTAGCCGGTGAGCAGATGGTCTGGGAGATGAGGCATTGGCGGCGTCTGGAGCCTTTCCGGGTTAGGCGGCAGCTCTTTGGGTCAGGAAGGCTCTAGCGGCAAAAGCCGGTCGCGAGCAATGCTGAATCGCGAAGGACGTGGTTGCCATTCGCCAATGCGATTGCCTCGCCGATGGACGGGACCAAGAAATTCATGCCCAGATCGCCACAGGGATGCCAAATCGGTCGGCGAGCGGCGGATCCGGAAATGGCCGTGCCTCGCCGCTGGCGATGCGGCCGGCGATCAGCATCATCGCTGCGGCGTCGAGAAAGTCGTCTGCAGCAGCGCCTGGCGGCGGCGTCCGGTCGAGAAAGCCCCTGACATAACCGTGCCGGCAAAGCAGCGCCTTGCGTTCCGCCATGCCGGCCGGGTTGACGGCGCCCTTGATCTTCTTCGGCAGGTGCATCGCCTGGTCTTCGTTCAGCCGGCAGAAGGCGACTTCCGGATGCGATTCGAAGACGCGGCGGCGCAGTTCGGGACGCGCGATCAGAACGGCATCGACCTCGCGGATCTTGGCAAAGATGCCAAAAGCCTGGATCGAGACGCCGCGCGGCGGATTGGAGGTCGCCTTGGCCACTTCGCTTGCCTGGCGATGCGCGGCATGCCAGGCCTCGATCGTAGTGAAGCCGTCCGTATGCGCATAAAGCGCCGCACGCGAGGGGATGGCGAAGACACTCGATTGCCTGTTGCCGAGCAGCGGCCGCACCAGCGATTCGGGCCCGCGGCCGCCCTTTTGTGAAACATCGGGCAGGCCGATCGGCATGTCGACGGCGACTGTCGCCTCGGCCGGCAATGCGTCGAGCAGTGCTGCGAAGCTTGGAAAAACGGCTACCGAGGGGGCTGCGCCCGGGTTACGAGGTGTCGAACCGGGATCGCGGCGAACGGCGATCCAGCCGGCCTTGCAGCCATCGACGCCGACGACAGTCACGCTCTTTTGTCCCGCCCCGGATGCAGGAGATGGCGAAGCTGCACCATCGCCATCGGGTGCGACAGGCTCTGTGCATCGGTTTCGAGCTGCAATTCGTCGCCGCCGCGCTTGGCGGTGCGCGCCAGGATCTCGTAGACCGCCGCCGTGGTCGACTGCAGTGCCCTAATGGCCGGCTGGCCGGACAGGATGCGCGCCAGATAGACGGCCGCCGTCAGGTCGCCGAGGCCATTGGGCGGCTTATCGATGAGGCGATGCTCGGCGAGCAGCGCCTGGTTGCCGTTGAGCAGCAGATTGCCGGTGCCGCCGGCCATCATCGCCGGCGCCGACGTGACCAGCATGGTCGACGGCCCGGCCTGAAGGGCGGCCGCCATCACCGCTTTGAGGTCGGGCAGCGGCGCTCCCGCCATCCATTCCAGCTCGTAGCGGTTGGGCGTGGCGATGTCGGCAATCGGCATCAGCCGGTCGCGCATCGCGGTGGCGGTCGTCTCCGGCACATAGAGCCCGCCCGAATCGCCCATCACCGGGTCGCAGATATAGACGGCGTCCGGCGTCTTCGCCTTGACCGCGCCGACCAGCGAGGCGACGGCGTCGGCCTGGCCGCCTTCGCCGAGATAGCCGGACAGCACCGCGCCGACCTCGCCCAGCCACGGCGCGCGCTCGAGATCGGCCATCAGCGCCCTGAATTGATCGAGCGGCGGCACGATGCGCGTCGCCCGTCCATGGCCCGGATGCCAGGGCAGGATGACGGTCGGCACCGCCCACACCGGAAAGCCCAGCGTCTCCAGCGCAAAGACCGCGGCGCGGTTGCCGACCGAGCCGCGCGCGACATGGCTGGAAATGACGATGACCGCGCGCGGCGCCTCGGGTTCTTCGGTGCTCACGAGGTTCCTAACCCTGGATGATGAAAAGCACGAGCCAGATCAACAGGCCAATGCCGACAATGAGCCCCAGCGCCCGGCCGATGCGCGTGCCCCAATATTCGATCGGGTCCGCCCGGTCGGCGTCTGCAGCAGTGACGTCATCGCGCGCGCCCTTGGCCGTCCGCGCAACGGACGAGGCCGGGTCGGTTTCACTTGCCACGCGCTCGATGATGCGGCGCGATTCGTCGTCGCTGTCCTGGCGTCCCGCCATGGCTATGCCCTGTTTTCGCAGCGACTTTAACCTGTTCGCCCGGCCAGTTACAGGGCCTGACAGTGAATGGTAAAGCACCAGCAGCGCCCCAGGTTGAGGTCATGTTCTTGCGCGCGGATTGTGGTAATGCTTCGCCCGTCAGTCTGTTGAGGGATTTTCCATGCCTGCCCTTTCCTCCCCTTTCGTCTTCCGCAACCTGCCAGCCTTGCTGATGATGGCGATCGTGCTGCCGCTGCTGGCCGGCTGCGGCTACAACACAATTCCGACGGCGGAGGAAAACGCCAAGGCCGCATGGAGCCAGGTGCTGAACCAGTACCAGCGCCGCGCCGATCTCATTCCCAACCTGGTCGAGACGGTCAAGGGCTATGCGGCGCATGAGAAGGAGACGCTCGATGCCGTGGTCGAGGCGCGCGCCAAGGCGACGCAGGTGACGGTGACGCCCGAGACGCTGAGCGATCCGGAAGCGGTCAAGAGATTCCAGGATAGTCAAGCCGGCCTGACCAGCGCGCTGTCGCGGTTGCTGGCAGTGGTGGAGAATTATCCCGACCTCAAGGCCAACCAGAATTTTCTGGCGCTGCAGGCGCAGCTCGAAGGCACCGAGAACCGCATCTCGGTCGCCCGCCGCGACTATATCGAGGCGGTGCGGGAGTATAATCTGACGCTGCGGACCTTCCCGTCGGTGATTTGGGCGACCCTGTGGTTCCGCGACAATCAGCCATTCGCCAATTTCACCATCGAGGAAGACAAGATGCAGACGCCGAAGGTCGATTTCGGCACGCAGCAGGGTGGGACGGAACGCCAGCCTTGCATTCCTGCCGGTTGCTCTAGCCCTTCTCTACTTAGCCCTCTTCCTCCCCCTCGCCACCCTTGCCGCCGAATTGCCTGCCCTGACCGGGCGGGTCGTCGACGATGCCGGCATCATCGATGCCGCAACCGAAGCGGCGCTGACCCGCAAGCTTGCGGATTTCGAGGCCGAGAGCTCTGACCAGATCGTCGTCGCGACGCTTCCTGGCCTCGACGGCGAGGAAATCGAGCCCTACGCCAACCGGCTGTTCCGCGCCTGGAAGCTCGGCCAGGCCGGCGAGGACAATGGCGTGCTTTTGCTGGTCGCCAAAGACGACCGCAAGATGCGCATCGAGGTCGGCTACGGGCTGGAAGGCACGCTGACCGACCTGCACACCAGGCTGATCATCGAAAACGACATGGTGCCGGCCTTCCGCGCCGGCGATTTCTCCGGCGGCATAATGAAGGCCGTCGACGACATGGTCATGGTGCTGGAAGGCAATCCGGAAGAGCTGGAAGCGCGCGGGACCCGCAACCAGCAGCCGCCGTTCAACACCGACGATCTGTTCTTTGCGATCTTCATAAGCATCTGGGCGATCATCTTCTTCGGCAGCATCGCCGCCTCCATCCTGCCGCCGATCTTCGGCCGGAAGATCGGCCCCGGTCGCTATCGCTGGCTGGGCATGATTTTCGAGCCGGGCCGGCAATCTTCTGGCGGCTGGTGGTCCGGCGGGGGCGGCTGGTCGTCGGGCGGAGGCGGCTCAGGCGGTGGCGGGTTTTCGGGCGGCGGCGGCTCGTCCGGTGGCGGCGGATCTTCAGGAAGCTGGTGAGACACGACATGGCAACTCGACCGATCAGCCCCGAGGATCATGACCGCATCGCCAAAGCGATCCGCGTCGCCGAATCGAAGACCGACGGCGAAATCTACTGCGTGGTCGCCTATGCCAGCGACGGCTATTTCTTTCCGGCGGCCTTCATGGCGACGCTGGCGATGCTCGTCGTCAGCCTCGCCGTCAGCTACGGGCTGGAAGCGTGGTGGCTGTCGATCCGCGTGCCGCATTTCGTCATCGCCCAGCTTCTGGCGATGGCCTCGATGCTTGTGCTGTTGTGGGCGCTGCCCGGCTTGCGCATCCACCTGGTGCCGAGACGGCTGCGTTACCAGGCCGCACACGCCAATGCGATAAAGCAGTTCCTCGCCCGCAACGTCCACCGCACCACGGCGCGCACCGGCGTGCTGGTGTTCGTTTCGATTGCCGAGCACTACGCCGAAGTGATCGCCGACAGCGGCATCGACAGCCGCGTCGGCCAGCATGTCTGGGACGGCGTCGTCCGCGACCTTACCGCGCATGCCCGCGACGATCGTCTCGCCGACGGCTTCATCAAGGCGATCGAAGCGACGGCTGCGGTGCTGGCCGAGCATTTCCCGGTTTCTTCCGGCGACAGCAACGAACTCGACGATCATCTGGTCGAAATCTGAGTCGCTACGAACGGTTTTTTCAGCACTCAACGGCACGTCTATCGTCTGTGCGAAAGCTTGGGAGCCGCTGACCGGACTCTTGCATTCGGGCGATGCGGGTTTATGGTTAACCAATCATGAAGACGTTGAGCATCGACATCAGGAAAGCCGAGCCGCGCGACGCAAGCGCCATCGCCGACGTGCACCTGCTGGCCTGGCGCGGCGCCTACTCCGGCATTATCCCGCATCGCACGCTGACATCGATGATCAACCGCCGCGGCGCCGACTGGTGGGCGAACGCCATCCGCCGCGCCGCCACCGTCCTGGTTGTCGAGATCGGCGGCAAGGTCGCCGGCTACGCCACGATCGGCAAGAACCGCGCCCGCGAGCTCAAGCAGCAGGGCGAGATCTACGAACTTTACGTGCGCCCGGAATATCAGGGCATCGGGCTCGGCAGCCGGCTATTCTCGGCAGCACGGGCGCGACTGGCAGACCACGGGCTGAAAGGCATGGTGGTGTGGGCGCTGGAGGACAACCAGAACGCGCTCACCTTCTATGCCGGCGCCGGCGGCCGCGACGTCGCCGAGGGAGTCGAGGTTTTCGAGCAGAAGGCTCTGAAGAAGGTCGCCTTCGTCTGGGAATGACGGCTCGACACGCCTCTCGCCAGCACCCTCAGCCGATTTCAGTACCATTCGCCGCATTGCACCATGCGCCGCTGCCCGCTATCGGTTTCCAATCGAAAGAGGGACAAAAGCCATGCGTATCGAAGCCATCGCCATCGGAAAGAACCCGCCGGAGGACATCAACGTCATCATCGAGGTGCCGATCGGCGGCGAGCCGATCAAGTACGAGATGGACAAGGAGGCCGGCACGCTGTTCGTCGACCGCTTCCTGCACACCTCGATGCGCTACCCCGGCAATTACGGCTTCGTGCCGCACACGCTGTCGGGTGACGGCGACCCGATCGACGTGCTGGTCTGCAACACGCGCGCGCTGGTGCCGGGCTGCGTCATCAATGTGCGGCCGATCGGCGTGCTGGTGATGGAGGACAATTCCGGCCTGGACGAAAAGATCATTGCGGTGCCGTCGCCCAAGCTGACGCTGCGCTACGAGAACGTCACCGAATACACGCACCTGCCCGACATCACCCGCCAGCAGGTGCAGCACTTCTTCGAGCACTACAAGGATCTCGAACCCGGCAAATGGGTCAAGATCGAGGGCTGGCATGACGCCGCCTACGCCAAGAAGATGATCGTCGAGGCGATCGAACGGGCCAAGGCAAGCAAGTAGCCGAACGCCTGAAGTTGCGAGCAAACTGCTGGCGTAGCGCCGCCCCCTTCCGCCTGCCGGCACCTTCTCCCCGTGAACGGGGAGAAGCCCGCTGACCTCGACCTTGGCGCCCATTCAGCAACGCTGGTAATTGGCGAAACCATTTATTGGCTGCGTCTTTCTCCCCGTCACTATACGGGGAGAAATGCCCGGCAGGGCAATGAGGGGCAGCGCTGACCGACGTTACTTTTCAATGCCACGCGCTCCTAATTATCGACGCGGCCGAAAGCGGGCGCGTTGCCGATAACCACGCGCTTGTCCTTGCCGCAGGCAAAGGTCCGCGCCTTCTCGTCGGCGAGCTTGCGGGCCTGGTCGTTGGCGCCGGGGTTGCCGGTGGCCAGCACCAGGCCGACGGTGCAGCCTTCATAGGTCTCCGGTTGGCCGACCTTGGCGACGATCAGCACGTCGGTCGGCTTGTTCTCCACCTCGGGATTGCTGATCGAGCGCCGATGGATGACCGCAAACGGGACGGCGCGATCGCCGTTCGTCTCGATGCGCCACTCGAGTTTGGATGCGGCCGTGTTAAAGGCGACAAAACTTTCCCAGACTGCGGTCATGTCGCTGGGCGGAAAACCATAAAACAGCGATTCGCGGGCGTCGTCGTAGGCGATCAGCACCGGGTAGCCGCGATAGCCCGAACAGGCGAGACTGGCCCAGTCGCCGTCGCCTTCCTCCGCTTGCGCGTAGGTCACGCAGTCCTTCTTCCAGTCGAGATCGGTGTAGGCGCTGGAAATGTCGCCGGCCCGGGCCGGCTGGCAGAGGCCGGCAAGGGCAAGCGGGATCAGCAAAAGAGCACGCATCGCGGGCTACTCCGTTTCGGGGCTGCCGCACGGTATCGTTAATCGCTATTTCTTCAAGCTCGCTTCTATCAGCAGGTCGGCATTGCGGGCCACAGACTTCGCCGGTCCGCCGGCCCCGAACAACTGGCCGCTGATATAGGCGCCTTCGATCAGAAGCAGCAGCCCGTCGCCCAGCGTATCGGCGTCGCCGGCACTCATCGCCTCCGCCATGGCGCGCAGGCGTCGGCGCAATTCCTGCTTGTTGGCCTCACTCACCACCCGGGCCGGGTGGCCACGTTCGGGATATTCGACGGCCGCATTGGTCATGCCGCAGCCGCGATAGTCGGGTTTTTGCGTGCGTTTGCCGATGCGGGTCAGGAAGGCGGCGATCTGCGCGCGCGGATCGCCAGGATGGGCAGCCACCGCCGCGTCGAAGCGGGCCCAGAACTCGAGGTCGTATTGCCGCAGATAGGACGCGGCCAATTCGTCCTTGGACGGAAAGCTGCGATAGAGGCTGGGCTTGGTGACGCCGGCGCGCCGCACGATCTCGTCGACGCCGATCGCCCTGATGCCTTGCCGGTAGAACAGGTCGCGGGCAACGCGAAGGATTTTTTCGCCCGCGCGGGGCCGTTCATCCGCTTTGATCGCTGGTTCAATGCTTTTCATCTAGGACGTGCCGTTGCCTGCTTGACAATGTTACCGATCGGTACGTATGCTCCCATGCATTGCAACGTACCGGTCAGTAACATGATAGCTCGATCCCGCCCGTTTGGCCAGCGCTATGCTTTCGTCGTGGTCGCCGTCATTTTCCTGTGCCTGCTGATCGCGGCGGGCCTGCGGTCGGCGCCGGCCGTCATGATGCTGCCGCTGGAGGAGAGTTTCGGCTGGCGGCGCGATGTCGTCTCGCTCGCCGCGGCCATCGGCATCTTCCTCTACGGCCTGACCGGGCCGTTTGCCGCGGCACTGATGGAACGGATCGGGCTGCGCCGCACGCTGCTGGCGTCGCTGGTGCTGATGTCGGGCTCGACGGCGCTCAGCCTGTTGATGACCCAGCCCTGGCACCTGCTTCTCACCTGGGGCGTATTCTCCGGCGTCGGTTCCGGCGCGGTCGCCACGGTGCTCGGCGCCACCATCGTCAATCGCTGGTTCAAGACCAATCGCGGCCTGGTGATGGGGCTGATGTCGGCCTCCGCCGCCACCGGCCTGCTGGTGTTCCTGCCGTTGCTCGCCGCGCTCGCCCAGTCGGGCGGCTGGAAGCCTGTCGCCATCGCCATTGCGGTGGCCACCGCCTGCCTGGTGCCGCTGGTCTGGCTGCTGGTGCCGGAACGGCCGTCCTCAATCGGCATGGTGCGCTACGGCGCGGACGTCGACGACGTGCCGCCGGTTCCGCCGGCCTCGCAGGGCAATTTCCTCATGCACACACTCAGCACGCTGCGTCGTGCCGCCGGCACGCGGGTGTTCTGGTATCTGTTCGCCACTTTCTTCATTTGTGGCTTCACCACCAACGGACTGGTCGGAACGCACCTGATCGCGTTTTGCGGCGACATGGGCATCGGCCAGGTGCAAGCCGCCGGCCTGCTGTCGCTGATGGGCATCTTCGACCTGATCGGCACGACGCTGTCGGGTTGGCTCACCGACCGTTTCGACCCGCGCAAGCTGCTCGGCGTCTATTATGGCATCCGCGGCCTGTCGCTGATCTATCTGCCTTATTCCGGCTTTTCGTCGACCAGCTTGATCATCTTCGCCGTGCTCTACGGATTGGACTGGATCGCCACCGTGCCGCCGACGCTCAGGCTGTCGAACGAGGCGTTCGGCGACCGCAGCGGGCCGATCGTCTTCGGCTGGATCGTCGCCGGCCATCAGGTGGGTGCAGCGGCGGCCGCCTTCTTCGGCGGCACCATGCGTGAATTGCAGGGCAATTACGAACTTGCCTTCCTCATCGCCGGCATGACGGCAATAGCCGCAGCCTGCATCTCGCTGTTGATCAACACCAGCCGTCCGGCCTTCGAGCCGAACCCGCAGGCGGCTTGAGCTGTGACTGCCGAGCGCTAATCTCCCCCCTTGAGGGGGAGATGGCCGCGAAGCGGCCAGAGGGGTCGGTCCGACCGGGCTCGGCCCCTTATCGCAGACGCAGGAGGTTGGCGCTCCACGCGACACGACCCCCTCTGTCGCCTTCGGCGAATCTCCCCCTCGAGGGGGGAGATTCGCCAGCCTGTTGATCGTCAGAAACCTTCATGGTTTCGAGATGTGCGTGAAACATTGAGGCGGGACCTTGGCGGCGACGTTTAAGCCATCCAGGAGACAGCCATGAACAAGATTTCGCGCCGCGCTTTTGTCACGTCGGCGAGCGCCGCCGGCCTCGTCGGCGTATCGGGCCTCGCGCTTCCCTATTATTCGCGCGCCAATCAGCGGCCCGCCTTCACCCATGGCATCCAGTCGGGCGATGTCGACGCAACCAGCGGCGTGGTGTGGACGCGGACCGACCGCCCTTCGCGCGTCATGTTCGAAGTCTCGTCGACGGAGAATTTCGCCAATCCCTTGCGCCTTGCGCCGCTCGATACGTCGCCGGCCAGCGACTACACGGTAAAGCGGCTGCTCACCGACCTCACCTCCGACCAGGACATCTTCTACCGCATGGTCGCGGCCGATCTTGCCGACATCAACGCCGTCTCCGAGCCGATCGTCGGCCGCTTCCGCACGGCGCCGGCCTCGAAACGCGACATCCGCTTCGCCTGGTCGGGCGATACCGCCGGCCAGGGCTGGGGCATCGACGACACCGGCATGAAGACCTACGCCACGATCGGCAAGCATACGCCCGACTTCTTCCTGCATTCCGGCGACACCATCTATGCCGACGGCCCGATGAAGGACGAGGTCGAGCTTCCCGGCGGCAGCAAGTGGAAGAACAAGGTCCTCATCGACGAAAAGCGCAAGGTTGCCGAGACGCTGGACGAGTACCGCGGCCAGTGGAAGTACAACATGATGGACAGGAACGTGCTGGGGCTCAACGCCATCTGCCCGACCTTCTACCAGTGGGACGACCACGAGGTGGTCAACAACTGGTCGGATTCGAAGGACCTGAGCGCCGACGACCGCTACTCGGAAAAAAACATCCATGTGCTGGCGGCACGCGCGGCACGCGCCTTCCACGAGATGACGACGATCCGCTACGAGCCGTCGGAACCGGGCCGCGTCTATCGCAAGATCGCCTACGGGCCGCTGCTCGAAGTGTTCTTCCTCGACATGCGCTCATATCGCGGCGCCAACGGTACTGGCATGCAGGATACGATGACGCCGCAGTCGCGTGTCCTCGGCGAACAGCAGATGAAATGGCTGAAGCGCGAACTGGCAAACTCCAACGCGACCTGGAAAATCATCGCCGCCGACATGCCGCTTGGTCTCGTCGTCTGGAACGACGCCACCAACAAGGCCGGCGCCGAGGCCGTCAGCAATGGCGACAATGGCCCGGCCAAGGGCCGCGAACTGGAAATTGCCGACCTCCTTCGCTACATAAAGAATGCCGGCATCACCAACACCGTCTGGCTGACCGCCGACGTGCACTACACGGCGGCGCATTACTACAATCCCGACAAGGCGCAGTTCCAGGACTTCAATCCGTTCTGGGAATTCGTCTCGGGTCCGCTCCATGCCGGCACCTATGGACCCAATGATTTCGACATGACCTTCGGCCCGGAGCTGAAATTCATCAAGGCGCCAACCGCCGAGCAGGGGCAGAACCTGCCACCCTCGGCCGGCCTGCAGTTCTTCGGCCTCGTCGACATCGATGGCGCCACTGAACAGATGACGGTGCGGCTGATGGATCGCGACGACAATGAACTCTACAAGGTCACGCTCGACCCGGTGCATTCGGCGTGAGGGGCTGGGTCACTTTGTATCAATCCTGGGTGACGTCGCGCTGCCCCTCATTGCCCTGCCGGGCATTTCTCCCCGTAAACGGGGAGAAAGTGGTCCGCATCGAAGATTTCGCTAATCGCGAACATTGCAGAGCCGACATTTAGCGCAGCGGGCTTCTCCCCGTTTACGGGGAGAAGGTGCCGGCAGGCGGATGAGGGGCTGCGCCGGCGTTGGCAAAACTTCAGGAAGGGTCGATCCGACCTTTCCGACAATGTGCGGAAAGCAGTCCTAATCCGGATAGCAAACGGTCGGAATATTGGGCCAAACAGCGCTGTCGCAGTTGGCGGCCTCCTGCCTTTGCTTGAAGGCGGCGCTGACCGGCCCGGTCACCACCGGGTCGACGCCATCGGGAGCGTCGGCAAACAACTGCTCCGCCGTTCGGGTGTCGGACGGCAGGGCAGGCTCCTTCGACGTCGCGGCCGACTGTGCCACGCCTGCCGCAAGCAGAACGGCGAGCGCAGCCCATGCAAGGATTGGCCGGTATCTGATGCCCGTTTTGCTCATGAAATTTGAACTGTCCCGACCGTGAAAGGTTCCGCTTTGGTTAATAATTCAATTTCACACCAAGACACTTAAGATTTGGTGACCATGTATTTGGTGGCACGCCTCCTCTTTCGCAATTGCGAAAAACCCTGTATGAGCCGCCCAACCGAAAGAGGCAGCGCCTTTTGGCCTGCTGCCTGCAACGCTCCCGAGACCACAACATGAAAATTCGTAATATCGCGATCATCGCGCACGTCGACCATGGGAAAACCACCCTCGTCGACCAGCTCCTGAAACAGTCGGGATCGTTCCGCGACAACCAGCGCGTTGCCGAACGCGCCATGGATTCGAACGACCTCGAAAAGGAACGCGGCATCACCATCCTGGCCAAGGCGACCTCGGTCGACTGGAAGGACACCCGCATCAACATCGTCGACACCCCCGGCCACGCCGATTTCGGCGGTGAAGTCGAGCGTATCCTGTCGATGGTGGATTCAGCCATCGTGCTGGTCGACGCAGCCGAAGGGCCGATGCCGCAGACAAAATTCGTCGTCGGCAAGGCGCTCAAGGTCGGATTGAAGCCGATCGTCGTCATCAACAAGATCGACCGGCCGGACGCCCGCCACGTCGAGGTGGTCAACGAAGTGTTCGACCTGTTTGCAGCGCTCGACGCCACCGACGAGCAGCTCGACTTCCCGATCCTTTACGGTTCGGGCCGCGACGGCTGGGTGTCGGAAAACCCCGAGGGTCCGAAGGACCAGGGCCTGGCGCCGCTGTTCGACCTCGTCATCAAGCATGTGCCGGCGCCGACCGTCCACCCCGGCCCGTTCCGCATGATCGGCACCATCCTGGAAGCCAATCCGTTCCTTGGCCGCATCATCACCGGCCGCATCGAATCCGGCACGCTGAAGTCCAACCAGGCGGTCAAGGTGCTGCATCATGACGGCACCCAGGTCGAAACCGGCCGCATCTCGAAGATCCTCGCTTTCCGCGGCCTCGAGCGCCAGCCGATCGACGAGGCGCAGGCGGGTGACATCGTCGCCATCGCCGGCCTGTCGAAGGGCACCGTCGCCGACACGTTCTGCGACCTGTCGGTGACCGAGCCGCTGCATGCGCAGCCGATCGATCCGCCGACCGTGACGATGTCGTTCCTCGTCAACGATAGCCCGCTGGCCGGCACCGAGGGCGACAAGGTGACCAGCCGCGTCATCCGCGACCGCCTGCTGCGCGAGGCCGAAGGCAATGTCGCGCTGAAAATCGAGGAATCGCCTGACAAGGATTCGTTTTTCGTCTCCGGCCGCGGCGAATTGCAGCTTGCCGTGCTGATCGAGACGATGCGCCGCGAAGGGTTCGAGATTGCCGTGTCGCGGCCGCGCGTCGTCATGCAGAAGGGCGAGAACGGCGAGTTGCTCGAGCCGGTCGAGGAAGTCGTCATCGACGTCGACGAAGAGCATGCCGGCGTCGTCGTGCAAAAAATGTCGGAGCGCAAGGCCGAGATGGTCGAATTGCGCCCGTCAGGCGGCAACCGCCAGCGCATCGTCTTCCACGCGCCGACGCGCGGCCTGATCGGCTACCAGTCGGAACTGCTGACCGACACCCGCGGCACCGCCGTCATGAACCGGCTGTTCCATGCCTACGAGCCTTACAAGGGTGAGCTGCCGGGCCGCACCAACGGCGTGCTGATCTCCAACGAGCAGGGCGAGTCGGTGGCCTATGCGATGTGGAACCTGGAAGACCGCGGCCCGATGGTCATCGATCCGGGCGTCAAGGTCTATCAGGGCATGATCATCGGCATCCATTCACGCGACAACGACCTCGAAGTGAACGTGCTGAAGGGCAAGAAGCTGACCAATATCCGCGCCGCCGGCAAGGATGAGGCGGTGAAGCTGACGCCGCCGATCCGCATGACGCTGGAACGCGCGCTGGCCTGGATCCAGGACGACGAGCTGGTCGAAGTGACGCCGAAGACCATTCGTCTGCGCAAGCTCTACCTCGACCCGAACGAGCGCAAGCGTTTTGAGAAATCGGCGAAAGTGGTCGGCGCGGCGTAGGCCATTCTTGTCAGCGATTGTGAGGGAGGGAGCACGCGCGTGCTCCCTCCCATTTTACCTTAGCCATCTGCAGCCGAAATGATATCGTCCCGATCTGGCTCGCCGGCCAGATCGATGCGCATCACCGTTCCCGCTCGAGCCGGCTTGCGCAAGGCTTTGGCCCCATCTGGATCAACGACCAGCAGTCTCTTCGCGTCCCAGGCCTGGAGCCGCGATCGCGAGATGCCGAGTTCACCGGCGAGCAACCGGTCGAGCCGCAGCGCTGTCGGCATTTCGAGCCCGAGCTGGAGTTCGAGAGCGGTGGTGTTTTCCGGCCCGTCGCCGAGCACCTGCTTGTGGACGGCGGCTTCAGGAAACTCCTCGACACGCCCGACCCTGCTTCGCAGTGCGACAACATCGAAGGCATGGCGCCGCGCCAGGGCCGGGTCGTTGCTTTCGAGTGCCTGCAGCAGCGCAGACCCGATGTCGCGGCGGTTGCACCGCTCCAGAATGCCGAAATTCCAGGAATTGTCGCAATCGACGCAGCGATAGATCAGCCACGCGTCGATGCGTTTGCCGTTGGCGTTGACGCGGAATTTCCCGCTGCAGTGGTACGGCTTCAGGCCGCCGCAGCGGTTGCAGTTGATGTGCGGTCGAGGTGCGGTTTTGGGTGCAATCGTCCAGCGGATACGCAGTATCGAAGACATGCCGAAAAGCCCTTCCCGTCGGGAAGTTCGTCAGATCGGCGATGTCGAGATGCCCATGCGGGCACGGCGTGGCGAGAGGCTGCGGTGGTCGGGAATCAGATGTCGCGGGTGGTAAAACGCGACAGCGGTTCAGCAGTGCCAAACCGGTCTCGAACCGCCACCCTGAGGAACACATGATAAGAAACAGGCGCTGCGAATGCGGCGCCATGCATTGTGTCGGGGGAGTTGACGAGACCGGCGGTTACGTAGGCAAAGTGAAGCTCGAAATTGTGTCGGGACGAAACTTCTAGCCGCGAGGTATCGAGCCGGCAAGCCTCTTCCTTGATCGGTGCTACCGCAGGTGGGACACTTGCGCTACAATCGAGCGATCAACGTATCGAGCAAAGATCCCGGTCATGCACGTCACCTCGCTTTTGATCTTCGCCGCCGCCCTTTTCGTCGCCGCGGGCTCGCCCGGCCCCTCGATTGCCGCCTTGGTGGCGCGGGTTATCGCAAAGGGCTTTCGCGACGTGTTTCCATTCCTGCTCGCCATGTGGATCGGCGAGGCCATCTGGCTGTCGCTGGCGGTGTTCGGGCTGGCGGTGGTGGCGCAGACCTTCCATCTCGCCTTTGTCGTGCTGAAATGGCTCGGCGTCGCCTATCTCGCCTACCTCGCCTGGAAGATGTGGACGGCCCCGGTCGAGGCGCGCGAGGGCGAGATGCCGCGCGAGGAATCGGCCGTCAAACTGTTCTTTGCCGGCATGGCGGTGACGCTTGGCAATCCCAAGATCATGATGTTCTACCTGGCGCTGCTGCCGACCATCATCGATCTCGCCTCGGTGACGGTGGTCGGCTGGATCGAGCTGACGCTGACCATGGCCGTGGTTCTGGTCGCCATCGATCTGGCCTGGGTGCTGGCGGCGGCGCAGGCGCGAAAACTCTTGAAGAGCAAGCGGGCGATGAAGATCGCCAACCGCGTCAGCGCCACCACCATGGCCGGTGCCGCGGCGGCGATCGCGGCTCGATCCTGAGCCGGTGCGTCAGCCCATTTCGATGATCGGCGCGATCTCGACGCTGAAACCCGGGTCCTTCAGGATAGGACAATCCTTGGCCTTGGCGACGGCATCGTCGATGTCGTTCGCTTCGATGATTGTGTAACCGGCGGTCGGATTGCTGCCGCCATTGTTCTCGACCTTGCCGCCGGGCAGCACGGTCTTCGACATGCCGACCGGATTGCCACCGTCGACCACGGCCGAGCCAAGCTTGCCGTACCAGCCGTTCCAGGCATCCATCGCCGCTTGCCGTTCGGCCTCGTCGGTCGGCATCTTGCCGGAGCCGTGATAGACATAGAGAAATTTCGCCATGTTCTCCTCCGTTGATCTTGCCGTTGATCGGCGGGCGTCGAACCGACATGCGGTCACGCCGCATGGCGATCATCGGACCAAACCGAAAAACAAGCAACGAGAATGCGAATCACTAATGTGAGGTCCTGTTGGCTCGCAACCGCCATGCTCTCACCGCGCCATCGCCTGGTATGTCGGTGAAGACGCGCAGCTTCGTCTCGTCGAAAGCGTAGGCCAAAAGCACATTGGGAACGAGCCCGAGCTTCTCCTCGCATTTGGCGAAATAGGCTTTCGTCGCTTCGCTCAGTTCCGCAGGCGCGAGGTCAAGTGCGATGATTTTGTTTTTTATGGCGGATTTTCTCCTCATTTTCGGTGACCCACCGGCAAATCCCGACATTTCGTCGCAAGCGGTCAAACCTTTGTCGCCAAATATCGGTCATCTGCTACCATAGTCGCAAAACATATGACGGGAGGGTTTTAGCGACATGGCCGGCCTGAAATCTGCAAGCCAGTTGAAAAAGATAAGCACGGCCAAGGGCGGCGAGAAACCCGGCAGGCTTGCCGATTACCTGCTGGCCCGTGCGCCGGCCGAAGATGTCGCCGCCTATGTGGTCACCGCCCTCGAACGCGCCGCCGATCTCGCCGGACGCGCCGTCGCCAGGCACAAGAAGGGCGATTGCGTCGTCGCCATAGAGGTTGATTCCGGTGTCGTGCGCCAGGGCAGGCCGATGACGGTGATCACCGTCGTCAACGACAACATGCCGTTCCTGTTCGATTCCATCCTCGGCGAGATCACCGAGAGCGCCGGCGAACCGCTGCTGGTTACCCATCCGGTCATCGTCGTCAGGCACGGCAAGAGCGGCGTCGACGAAATCCTCGGCGATGGCGGCTTCGCCAAGGGCGATCACAGTCATGAACGGCTGAGCGTCATCCACGTCCATATCGGCCGTCTTTCGTCCGAGCAGGCCGAGGCATTGGCTGACCGGCTGAAGAAAATATTGGGCCAGGTGCGCGCCGCCGTCACCGACTGGAAGCCGATGCTGGCCCGCCTCGACCAGGCAATCTCCGAGTTCCGCTACGCTCCGGTGCCGCTCGACAAGGCCAACGTCACCGAAGCGATCGCCCTCCTCGAATGGCTGCGCGACGACAATTTCACCTTCCTCGGCATGCGCGAGTTCAAATATACCGGCGGCGAGAAGAGCGGCACCCTGGAGCGCACCGAAAAGCCCGGCCTCGGCATCCTCTCCGATCCCGACGTGCTGGTGCTGCGGCGCGGCACCGAAGCGGTGTCGACGACGCCGGAAATCCGCGCCTTCCTGCACGGGCCGGAACCGCTGATCGTCACCAAGGCCAATGCCAAATCGTCGGTGCACCGCCGCATCTATCTCGATTACATCGGCGTCAAGACCTACACCGCCAAGGGCGTGCTTGCCGGCGAGCTGCGCATTGTCGGCCTGTTCACCTCGACTGCCTACACACGCTCGGTGATGAAGATCCCCTATCTCAGGTCGAAAGCCGAAACCATCATCGCCAAATCCGGTTTCAACCCTGAAGATCACTCCGGCAAGGCACTGATCAACGTGTTGGAGAGCTATCCGCGCGACGAGCTGTTCCAGGTTCCGGTGCCGATCCTGCGCAAGCATGCCGAAGCCATTCTGGGGCTGATCGAGCGGCCGCGCGTCAGGGCGCTGGTGCGCGCCGATCAGTTCGACCGTTTCGTCTCGATCCTCGTTTTCGTGCCGCGCGACCGCTACGACAGCGTCGTGCGCGAGAAGATCGGCACCTATCTGAAGACGATGTTCCAGGGCCGGCTTTCGGCCTACTACCCGGCCTTCCCGGAAGGCGGGCTGGCTCGTGTCCACTTCATCATCGGCCGTTCCGGCGGCAGGACGCCGAAGGTCGACCAGGCGACGATCGAGGCTGCGATCCGCGCCATCGTGCGGACCTGGGACGACATTCTGCGCGAGACCGCCGAAGAGACCGGCGCCGACGCGGCGCTCACGGCGATCGCCTCGCGCTTCTCGGGAAGCTATCGCGACAGCTTCTCGCCGGCGGAGGCGTTGGCCGATGCTGGTCGCATCGCCAGGATCAGCGCGGCCAATCCGATCGCCATCGACTACTATCGTCATGCCAACCAGGAACCGCATCAGGCGGCGCTGAAGATCTATCACCATGGCAGCCCGGTGGCGCTGTCGCGGCGGGTGCCGGTGCTGGAGAACATCGGTTTCCGCGTGATCAGCGAGCGCACCTTCGAGGTCGGGGACGAGGCTTCCGGCATGATCAATAGTGATCAGCCGGGCATGGTCTTCATCCACGACATGGAACTCGAAAACAGCTACGGCAAGCCAATCGACCTTGGCGACCGCGGCGCGCTGTTCGAAGACGCGTTCCTTTCCGTCTGGCGCGGCGATATCGACAATGACGGCTATAACGGCCTTGCCCAGACCGCCGGCCTGTGGTCAGGCGAGGTTTCCATCCTGCGCGCCTACGGCCGCTATCTGCAGCAGGCCGGCATCCCGCAAAGCCAGGATTTCATTGCCGCCGCGCTCAACCGCTATCCGGAGATCGCGCGTGGCCTGCATGAGCTGTTCGTCGCCCGCCTCGGACCGACGGCGCAGACGGAAGGGGCGGTCGCGGCCAGGCACCTCAAGGCCAAGATCAGGGATGCGCTGGAAGAGGTTCCCAACATCGACGACGACACCATCATCCGTCGCTACCTCAATCTGATAGAAGCCTCGCTGCGCACCAATCATTTCGTTCCCGATCTGAAGGAGAAGGGCCAGTCGCTGGCGATCAAGCTCGACTCGCAAGCGGTCGACGGCCTGCCGGCGCCGCGGCCGTGGCGGGAAATCTTCGTCTACGGCTCCGAGGTCGAGGGCGTGCATCTGCGCTTCGGCCCGGTCGCCCGCGGCGGCCTGCGCTGGTCGGACCGCGCCCAGGACTACCGCACCGAGGTGCTCGGTTTGGTCAAGGCGCAGCAGGTCAAGAATGCGGTGATCGTGCCGGTTGGCGCCAAGGGCGGTTTCTATCCGAAGAAGCTGCCGATGGGCGCCGGCCGCGACGCCATCTTCGAAGCCGGCGCGTCCGCCTACAAGAATTACGTCTCCAGCCTGTTGTCGATCACCGACAATATTGGCCTCGACGGCGTCATTCCGCCGGCCGGTGTGATCAGGCGTGACCAGGACGATCCCTATTTCGTCGTCGCCGCCGACAAGGGCACGGCGACCTTCTCCGACACCGCCAATGCCATCAGCGAGAAGCATGGCTTCTGGCTCGACGACGCCTTCGCCAGCGGCGGCTCGGCCGGCTACGACCACAAGAAGATGGGCATCACGGCCAAGGGCGCCTGGGAAGCGGTCAAGCGGCATTTCCGCGAGATGAACCGCGACATCCAGACCACGCCCTTCACCGTTGTCGGCGTCGGCGACATGTCGGGCGACGTGTTCGGCAACGGCATGCTTTTGTCCGAGCAGACCCGGCTGATCGCCGCTTTCGACCATCGCGACATCTTCATCGATCCCGCTCCCGACATGGCGGTTTCGATGGCCGAGCGCCGGCGCATGTTCGCCCTCGCCCGTTCGAGCTGGCAGGACTACGACAAGACAAAACTGTCCGAAGGCGGCATCATCGTCTCGCGCAGCCAGAAATCGATCACCCTGCCGCCGGCCGCGGCCGCGGCGATCGGCCTCGGCAAGACGACCGCCTCGCCGGTCGAGATCATGAGCGCCATCCTCAAGGCGCCGGTCGACCTTTTGTGGTTCGGCGGCATCGGCACCTATCTCAGGGCATCGACGGAAACCAACCAGGACGCCGGCGATCGCGCCAACGATGCTATTCGGGTGACTGCGCTCGAAGTGCGCGCCAAGGTCCTCGGCGAGGGCGCCAATCTTGGCGCGACGCAGCGGGCCCGCATCGAGTTCGGGCTGAATGGCGGGCGCTGCAATTCCGACGCCATCGACAATTCGGGCGGCGTCAACTGCTCCGACGTCGAGGTCAACATCAAGATCGCGCTGGCTTCCGCCATGCGCAAGGGGGCGCTGACCCGCCCCGCGCGCAACAAGCTTCTCGCCGAAATGACCGACGAGGTGAGCGCGCTGGTGCTGTCCAACAATTACGAGCAGACGCTGGCGCTGTCCCTTGCCCGCAAGCGCGGCCTTGCCGATATCGCCCATCAGAGCCGTTTCATGGCATCGCTCGAGGCGCGCGGCCTGCTCGACCGCAATGTCGAAGCGCTGCCGTCGCCGGCAGCCCTTGCCGAGCGCGAGGCGCGCGGCGAGCCGCTGACCAGGGCCGAGCTCGGCGTGCTGCTGGCCTATGCCAAGATCGTGCTGTTTTCCGACATCGTCGCCAGCGACGTGCCGGACGATCCGCATTTCGACCGTGACCTGATGGGCTATTTTCCGGACCGTATGACGAAGAAATTCGCGGCCGAAATCCATGGCCATCGCCTGCGCGGCGAAATCATCGCCCGTGTCGTCGCCAATGATCTGGTCAATCGCGGCGGCCCACCCTTCGTCAACAGGCTGCAGGAAGCAACCGGCCGCAGCACGACCGACGTGGTCCGGACCTTCGCTGTGGTGCGCGACGGCTTTGGCTTGCCGACGCTCTATCGCCAGATCGACGCGCTCGACAACCAGATCGACGGACAGGTGCAGCTCGACCTTTATCAAGCCGTCAGTCGGCTTACCTATGTCGCCAGCGGCTGGTATCTCAAGAACGATACCAGCACCGCTCCGCTGGGCCAACGGATCGCCGAATTGCAGAACGCCCGCAAGGCACTGGAGCCGAAGCTCCCTTCGCTGCTTCCGGCCTTCTCGCGTGAGCGGATAGAGGAGCGGCGGCATGGTCTGGCCAAGGGCGGCGCGCCCGAACAGCTGGCAGAACATCTGGCGCTGATCGATGTCGCCGGCGTCGTGCCTGACATCGCGCTGACGGCCCGAACGGCGAATGCCGACATCATCGCCGCCGCGAAGGCGTTTTTCGCGGTCAGCGATGCCTTCCGCATTCCGCGCGTCGAGGATGCGGCGCGCTCGATCGCGCCGTCCGACTACTACGATCAATTGGCGCTTTTCCGCGCCACCGACACGATCGGCGCAGCCAGGCGCGGCATCGCCGTGGCGGCGCTCACCGGCCATGCCGGGGCGGCGGACCCGGTGGCGGCATGGCTGGAGGCCGGCGGCGAGAGGGTCGGGCGCATCCGCGAGCGGCTGCAGGCGCTGACCGAGGGCGGCGACATCACCGTGTCGCGGCTGTCGGTGGCATCGGGGCTGATCAGCGACCTGACGGCGCTGTGAGAAGTCTTCCACATCGCGCGCGATTGCCGGCAGGAACTGCGCTATAGAGCGAAACGGTGCCCCACGTGGGGCGCCGTTCGTGGGAGGGCATATGGCCGAAACAGCAGTGCAGCGAGCGCCGGAACGCGGCATCTGGGGATGGATGCTGTTCGACTGGGCAGCACAGCCGTTCTTCACTGTCATCACCACCTTCATCTTCGGTCCCTACTTCGTCTCGCGCATGGCGAGCGATCCGGAAACGGGCCAGGCGGCATGGGGTTACGGCATCGCCGCGGCGGGTCTGGCCATTGCCGTGCTATCGCCGATCCTCGGCTCGATCGCCGACCAGACCGGCCCGCGAAAACCGTGGATCGCACTCTTCGCCGCGGTCAAGATCACCAGTCTTTGCCTGCTATGGTTCGCTGCTCCCGGTTCGAACCTTTTCCTGGTCGTGCTGTTCTTCTCGCTGGCTTCGGTCGCGGCGGAATTCTCGACCGTGTTCAATGATTCGATGATGCCGCGCCTGGTGCCGAAGAGCGAAATCGGCCGAATCTCGAACATGGCATGGGGGCTCGGCTATCTCGGCGGGATCATTGCGCTGATCTTTGTCGTCGCCTTCATGGCCAGTTCGCCGGAAACCGGCAAGACGATCGTCGGCCTCGACCCGCTCTTCGGCCTCGACCCGAAGCTCGGCGAGGACGCGCGCGCCACCGGACCCCTCTCGGCGGCCTGGTATTTGCTGTTCATCCTGCCAATGTTCTTTTTCACACCGGATGCGGTGAAGGGCATTCCGCTTGGACCGGCGGTGCGCGAGGGACTGTCGGAACTGAAATCGACGCTGGGCGAAATACGCAAACGCAGCGGCATCTTCCGCTTCCTCGTCGCCCGTATGATCTATCAGGACGGCGTCAATGCGTTGCTTGCGCTGGGCGGTGCCTTTGCGGCGGCGATGTTCCACTGGTCAATCACCGAGATCGGCCTGTTCGGCATCATCCTCAACGTCGTCGCCATCGTCGGCTGCCTGGTTGCCGCACGCCTCGACTTGGCGCTCGGCTCCAAGACCATAGTGATGATTGCGCTTGTCCTGCTCAGCCTCGCCACGATCGGCATCGTCTCGACCGGGCCGGGCTACACGCTGTTCGGTGCCTGGATGCTGCCCGGAGCCGACAACGGCGGATTGTTCGGTACGCCGGCGGAAAAAGCCTACATCTTCTTTGGTCTGCTGATCGGGCTTGGCTTCGGGCCGGTGCAGGCATCGTCGCGCTCCTACATGGCGCGCAGCGTCACCGCGGCCGAATCGGGCCGCTATTTCGGCATCTATGCGCTGGCCGGCAGGGCGACCAGTTTTGCTGCGCCATTCCTGGTGGCCACAATCACCTTGGCCAGCGGCTCGTCGCGGCTAGGCATGGCGGCAATCGTGCTATTCCTCGGCGTCGGCCTGGCGATCCTGATCCGCACGCCGTATCCGGCGGATAATCCGCCGGCGGAGTAGAGCTGCTCTTTCCTTCTCCCCTTTGTTTGGACCGGAGACATCGCGAACAGGTGTGCGAGGACATCGCGAACAGTTTGCCATCCTATCGAGCAAGGGCATT